>CAZQBV010000073.1:0-14606 GCA_964592125.1 uncultured Christensenella sp. | reverse complement strand
GGCCAGCATGTAACGTTTGATATAGAATCAGACCCGAAAAACAGCGGCAAACTGCGTGCGGTAAACGTACAAGGTGCGTAAATGAAATTAAAAGCCGCCTTTTCACACGGAAGGGCGGTTTTTTGTTTGCCCATAAAGATAAGCACATCATTATAAGTAAAAATTCGTATAAAAATTTATTTGCAATGTCACAAACAAAGTGCACAAATAGGCAGTATATGGTATACTAAGGGCAGAATAACAACTTGCTGTTTTACTTTTTTGATAGGAGGCGTTGAGAATGAAAGTGTGCCCCAAATGTAGGCATATTAATGAGGATTGGGATCAGTGGTGTTCTGCATGCCACTATAATATTGCCTCGGTAAGGCCTCTGTCTATGCAAGAACACAAACAAAAAAAGAGAAATAAGAACATATTAATTGTAATAATTGCGGCAATTTGCGTAACTGCCATTATTCTGTTTGCGGCATTTTCTTCTTACAGATCGAACTTTTACTTGCCGGAATGGATATTGGAGCGAGCGCAATTTCAAAAGACAAGTATAAGTGTGCAACAGACCTCTCAACAAAATGCAGAGACTATGTACCGAATGTAAAATAAAGTTCTGCGCCGGAGAACACTTTTCTGGCGTTTTTTTATACATCCGTTTTATTAGAAATCCAAAAGATGAATAGATATTTTGACTAAACTATCTATTTGTATTAAACCGTCAACAAATACCCAGTAACTCTTGTCATAAAGTGTAGTAGACCCATAATGGGGGTATATAGTATTTGTATTATATTTTTTTGAAAAAGTGAATACTCCCCACTCGTGAGTGCGCGGCGTGGTGGGTATGAAAACAACTCTCTTTTTTACTCAACAAATTATAGCTTACTAAAAAGAAATGAGGTGCAAGGATGTTTAAAGAAAAGGTACGTGTGGTGCAGTATGGTTGCGGAAAAATGGCAAAATACATTGTTCGGTATTTGCATGAAAAAGGTGCTGAAATTGTTGGGGCTATAGATGTAAACCCCGATGTTGTGGGAAAAGACATTGGTGAATTTGCTGAATTGGGGCAAAAACTGGGTGTAGTAATAAGTGATGATGCCGATGCGGTTTTGGATAGCTGCGATGCGGATGTGGCAATTTTAACGATGTTTAGTTTTATGCCAGAGATGGAAGAGGCTATGGCAAATGTGGCAAGCCGTGGTATTAATGTCATTACCACTTGCGAAGAGGCCATTTACCCATGGACAACATCGCCAGCGGTTACAAATAGATTGGATTTACTGGCAAAAATGAATGGATGCACCATTGCGGGATCGGGCATGCAAGATATCTATTGGATTAATATGATAGGCGCAGTGGCAGGTGGGGTACATAGAATTGACCGCATAGAAGGTGCGGTAAGCTACAATGTGGAAGACTATGGCCTAGCGTTGGCCAAAGCGCATGGCGCAGGGCTAACACCGGAAGAATTTGAGGAGAAGATAGCGCATCCCGAAGTGCTGGAGCCTGCTTATGTGTGGAACTCTAACGAGGCGCTGTGCTCTAAAATGGGCTGGACAATTAAATCTCAAACACAAAAAAGTGTACCCTATTTTTACGAGACAGACCTATATTCCTCCACTTTGGGCGAAACCATTCCCAAGGGAAACTGCATTGGCATGAGCGCTGTGGTTACCACAGAGACCTATCAGGGGCCGATTATAGAAACACAGTGCATAGGTAAGGTTTATGGCCCGGACGATGGAGACATGTGTGACTGGAAAATAATAGGAGAGCCAGACACAACGTTTTTTGTGAACAAGCCCGCCACTGTAGAGCATACTTGCGCCACGGTGGTAAACCGCATTCCCGCACTGCTTTCTGCTTCTCCTGGGTTTTACACAATAGAAAAGATGAAGCCGGTAGAATATATGACATACCCCATACAGTTTTATATTGATGGTGGTGGATGCGATTGTCACGATTGATATAGCATAAAGCGCTATAAAGGAGGCTGGATGTTTCAGCCTCCTTTATAGAATAGATAAAAACGGAAGAACTAGAAATGCGGTTCGTTGTGCAGTGTGGAGCTCTATCTTTTGAAATTTAGAAAAAATGGGCTGCTCTGGAAATAAGTTGTGGGAAAGCCGTGGGGAGGAAGCGATAACGATCCTTAATAAATATTTTTTGTGTTTTGATGCGTATATGTGAAAAAATACTTGACAGTTATAGCTGCTTTTGATAATATTAATCCGTTCGATTCTTTCGGACAACCTTCCTCAGTAGCTCAGTGGTAGAGCATTCGGCTGTTAACCGAAGGGTCGTTGGTTCAAGCCCAACCTGGGGAGCCATCAGTATATACGTCTATTGTAATGGTATAGCTACCGTCACAGTCGGCGTATATTTTTATTGCGTGGTTTTTTATGGCTATTTGCGGATTTGCGCCTATATCAATGGCCGCTACTGGAAGGCAAAGATGTAACGCTGGTGGCAGTGGTCACAGAATTTTCTGTAAAGCTGCCTTGTAAAGCTACATTTGTGCCAAAAGCAGAAGTTCCCGTCACAGTAGTGCTGCCGGAAGTAAGCGGATCTATGGTTAGGGTATAACTGCCCATAACAATTATCCGCATATTGCTAGTGTTTTATGATATTATTTAATAAAACAATTTGTGTTTGGCTGGATAAGTGCAGAATAGTGAGAGGGCAATCATCATCAATAGCAAAATGCTTTAGCACTGAATCATCTGCTCAAATCTTTGGTGATACTGAGCGATGGCGTTGCAGAATGCAAATTTGCAAAAGTTTTTTAAATGGACAAAACACATATATAAAAATACGGAACAGAAGAGTTGACAGTAGGTATACAAACAAACAAGCAAAGCCCACGTTTCGTAAACGAACGCTTTGCTTGTTTGTTCAAGCTGGAATTTTTATTATATAGTGTGTGTATCCAACTTTTCTTTTATAACGTGCTAATCCAGATTGTATTTGGTGCTTAATATTTTTTGCATAAAGAGGCATATCCTGTGGTGTGGGGAAAGCAGACCATATAAAAATATGATTGCAAATGCCCACCAAGATCAATCCAAATGTTGCCGCAAAAAAACAGCAGCAGTTTGCAGTTCGTGTTCCCAGTCTTGTCCATCAATATACCAAAATTCTGCCAAAAAGCGATGCACACCCAAACTAAGGGCAAGGGACGCTATTTCATGAAAGGAAACATGACCTGTACCATAAGGTATCTCGCGGAATTTGCCCGGTATGGTTTCTTTCAAATGTACGGCCGCAATGTGCCCCTTGCCTGCAATCAGATCGTCTAAAACGTTGGACTGATAAGTCAGTGCGGCATTTGTCATGTTGCCCGTATCTGGATATATTTGCAGATATGGCGAATGGACGGTTTTCACCCAATCGGCCGCTTTGGCAACGGTATTCATAAATTCTGTTTCCATTGTCTCGAAGGCAAGCACTATACCATACTGTGCGGCAAATGCAACACTTTCTAACAAATTTTCCTTGAAAAAGCGCTGGGTGTCTTCAGTAGATTTTTCATAATATACGTCATATCCTGCCAATTGTATGATGCGTATTCCAAGATTGCGGGATAGTACAATCGCTTTTTTCATAATTTCCATACCGCGATTGCGTGTGGCAAAGTCGGCACTGCCCAATGGAAAACGCCGATGACCGGAAAGGCACATGGATTCTATGTATACTCCTGTTTGTTGCATGGTGCGATGCAAGTGTTCTTGATCGGCAATATTCATATCCAAACGGCTTAGTTTGTCATCAGTTTCGTCAATACTCATTTCCAGAAAATCAAATCCTGCAGACTGAGCATGTATTAGTTTTTCCTGCCAGCTTAAATGTGCGGGCATTGCTTTCTCGTATAAACCCAATCGATAGCTCATGTTACTTACCATCCTGCCCGTAATATGCGTTGGCTCCGTGCTTGCGCAAATAGTGTTTGTTTAGCAGTTCTTGCTGCATGGGCGGTTGTGTTTTTGCAGGCGTAAGCATTTGGCAGTGCCAAGCCATCATGGCAACCTCTTCCAATACTACGGCATTGTGTACTGCGTTATTTGCATCTTTGCCCCAAGTAAAAGGACCATGGCTGTACACCAATGCAGCGGGTATGTCCATGGGGTTTTGTTGCGCAAACCGTTCTATGATAACTGTGCCCGTCTCTTTTTCGTATTCGCCTTGGATTTGTGCCGTAGTCAATTTGTTTGTACAAGGTATTTCGCCATAGAAATAGTCGGCATGTGTGGTGCCCAGCGCGGGAATGCCTATGCCGCTTTGCGCAAAAATAGTAGCCCATCTGGAATGCGTGTGAACGATGCCCCCCACCTCGCTAAACGCTTTGTAGAGCTCTATGTGAGTGGGGGTGTCGGAAGAAGGTTTGTATTTTCCTTCTATTACATTACCGTCTAAATCCAACACAACCATGTCATCGGCTTGCATTTTGCTGTATTCTACGCCCGATGGCTTGATTACCATATATCCGGTTGCCCTGTCAATTCCCGAAACATTGCCCCATGTAAAGGTAACCAAATTGTGCTCCACCAGTTGTAAGTTGGCTTTGAAAACATCTAATTTTAATTGTTCTAGCATAGTATTTCCTTTCACATAAGTTCTTTGATTTGATCCCACACATTGTTCAAAGAGCATAGGATGCTTTTGTAGATAGAATATTTTTTTTCATAAATTTCAGCATATTCTGCACGTGGCAACAAGGTCTCGCTGGTGCGCAGCATTGCTTTGGCGGCTGCTGCATAGTCGGCATATTGACCAATTGCAACTGCGGCTGCCATAGCACAC
Organism: uncultured Christensenella sp.; assembly: GCA_964592125.1. GTDB lineage: Bacteria > Bacillota > Clostridia > Christensenellales > Christensenellaceae > UBA5399. Next base: position 9,815 of record CAZQBV010000073.1, on the reverse strand, counting down.
CCCAGCGCACCTGTTTCATTGATATCCACCACGTTGACGGGGTAACCAAGTATGTCTGCAAACATCTGTGCCCAAACTTTTGATTTTGCGGCTCCGCCTGCAAGCTGTATGCTGCTTAGTGGTAAGTCTCGGGTGGCCATTAGTTTGTCAAAATGGTATTTGTGGCAAAAGGTAATGCCCTCATATATGCCGCGCATAATATGTGCGCGTGTGTGATAGTTGCTGATGCCTACAAAACTTGCCTTGGCATTTGGGTGCACATTGCTGCCCATCAAAAATGGTGTAAATATGGGGCAAAACTCTTGGGGAGATATCGTGTCGACAGCTTGGTTCATAAATGAATAAATATTTTCACCATCAATTTTCAACATTTCCTTTAATTCGGGAAGCAATGTTTGAATAAACCATTCGTTGTTGCCTGCGGATGTGGGGCTGGATTCTTCTATCAGATAATAGTCGGGCATGCAAAAAATAGAATTCAACTCTACGCTGCCATCTGTAACAGGATTTTTTCGTATGTATTCGTTGATACTCCACGTGCCGGCTATCATACACAATCTGTCTTCTTTGGCGGCATCTACCGCAATGGCACAAGCGTCTATGTCGAACATGCCGCCTGCCACAGGTGTGCCGGGGGTCAGGCCTGTTTGTTTGGCCGCTTCTTCTGTAATATATCCACAAATATCGTTCGATTGGCAAAGCGGCGGAAGCTTGTCCGCAATACACTCCAATCCCAAAAGTTGCAGTATTTCGTTGTCATACTGCTGGGTATTAAGGTTTACCAAATTGGTACCGGAATAGTCTGTTATTTCGGCACCTGCTTGTCCGGTTAGACGAAAACGAACATAGTCCTTGCACTCGAAAATCCATTCAGCGTTTTCAATGCTTTGTGGCTCGTGATCAATCAACCAGGCCAACAATGATACGGGCTGGCATGCCAGTATGTTTTGGTAAGTCAACTTGTGCAATTTTTCAGCAATGCCAAGCTGCTTCCAACGTTGGGGGTATTCGTAGGCTCTGTTGTCGGACGAAATAATCCCATTGCGGGCAGGGCGATTGTTTTTCCCCCAAAGGTATAGCCCTTTGCCGTGCCCGCAACAAGCTATGCCAGCTATTTGAGATGGTTGCAGGTTTGCTTGCAGCAATGCCTGACGAATGACAGAACAATTGGCTTCCCACATTTCATCCATATCTCTTTCAGTGAAATTTGGACGTGGAGTTATCATTTTTGTTTCGGTGGAAACAACGCTGATTTCTTGCCCGTCTTCACTGAATATGGCTGCTTTGGTATTTGTGCCGCCGTTGTCCAAACCAAGGTAATATTTCACATCTTTACTCATCTTCAATTACACCTTTTTTTAAAATGATATTTGCATATCTAGCGCGCTCGCCTGTGGCAACAACGCAATAGGCATTGTTTGCCTGTGTGTAAAATTCAAATCTTTCGTAATATGCAATATTGCTTTTTTCAATGTTGTGGTTAGAGAGTATATGGACATACTCGTCTTGAATTTCGGGTACGTAACAATCTCCATCCACCACTTGCATAAGGCCTATTGGCTGTTTTACAAAGGTATCGATAGGCAAAAGCGTTAAAATAGCATCCAACAATTCTGGAATTGGAATGCCATCGGCACGCACAATATGGGGTACATTGGCTGATTGAGCAGGGTAATTGGCATCTGCCAATACGATGGTATCGCCATGTCCCATCTCGGCAAGTACTTTAATCAGTTCGGGAGAAAGAATGGTAGGAATATTTTTTAGCATAATGGTTCTCCTATCTTATAGATTAGAGTTAAGGCATTTCTGGATGATTGGGACCAAAGTGCTTTAGCATTACCAACGGTTCGTATTGAGAATTATTTTTTATGGTAACGCCTTTTTTTGCAGCTTCATATCCCACAAAAAACTCGTCTGCACTCAATTGCCCGTAACGCAACATGCCAGCACATTCGCAAGCGTAGTTTTCTATGCTGCCATGACCTTGGGTAAGTACACATCCATAAGCACCGGAATCTTGTATCGTAACTTTTTGCCCGGGGAATATGGTAAGCTCTTTTGCGCCAATGTATTCATTGCCATACACAATCCACTTTTCTACATACACATCTTGCTGTTCGCAAGCAACCAGCGGTGGACGGAAATAGTTCTTTTTATAATGGGGGTCTACATTGGCATCCCAATCCATTAAGTCCATTATAACATCAATATTATTTTTTTCATCTTCTGGAACGTTTTCTACCAAAAATTCTTTTTTGTATACTTCGCCGGAAGCAATGTTTTCGTAAACAGAGTTTACATCACTGTTCCACTGCGGCTCATAAGTCAAATAGGAACCGGGTGCATGCACTACGCCTGGGGGGGTGTACCAGCCTGTGCCTAGCTCTATACGATAAGCGCGTGATAGCTCGGTAATGCGGTTATCGCCTTTGGTATAACCTTCCAGCCGTTCTCGAACTTGCTCTTTGGTACAGTCGGGGTCAAAACCAAAATATGTGGCAGGCAATGAACCAGCATAATTGTTGTATTGTGGCGGGAAATAATATGCTTCAGGTTTTCCCAACCGACCTATTTTTTTTGCGGCCTCAAAATCCAAATGGAGGTGGTGAAACAGTGGTACGCTATAGTCGAAAAATTTGGAGTACATGGGCCAAGTTCCAAATTGTTCGTGCATGTCGTTGCCAATCAGTGCTGCGCCCAGCTCATCTACTGCATCGCGCAAACTGAATTTTTCTTGGGGTGTGGCGCCATAAGATATATAGCTTAGGCCTTCGTCGGGTGCGGCTAATGAACCATTGTTGGCAGTAATAACACTGGAAAACCAACGTTCCTTTATGGCGCCTCTTTCTGTTCCCAATGCAGAATAATCATCTGGATGCACACGAAGCCTGCGCCCAGGTGAAGAAAAAAGCCGGGGTACAAAGACAGGAATCAAACGAAATATCCCTTTGTTTTCAGTATAAGTTTTTTGAATTAGTCCATTCATAAGTATGTTCTCCTCACATATAGATAATAGTAAAACGTTTTTCTGCGCTAAATTATAAAACTGCTCTGTATCTAAAATTTTGCTTATAGTACTGCATTAATAAGGGGGAAATGATAGCAATTCTACCTAAATTAGCACTTTTTATGGCGATAATAGCTGTATTATACTATACCGTTTTAGTTATTTCAATATCAAATTTCAAGAAGGAATAACACAAAAAAACGTTTTTATGCGCCCTTGAAAATTATAGCAAATGATGTATAATGTTTATAGTTTGCGATACATAAGTGATACGAATTTTAAATAAAATCAAAAATGGAAATTGCGTGTAAAGTAGCAACGCAGCGCATCTCATGCAGTTTTCAAAGCACTGTATCTGACAAAAATACAGTTATTTTCCAATAAAATCAGCATGAAATATTATGATTGCATAAGTGTATAGAGGATAGGGAGAATCGGATGATATGACAATAAATGAGGTAGCTAAGCGCGCGGGTGTTTCTATATCTACGGTTTCAAATGTGTTGAACAAAAAGAAATTTGTCAGTGATGAATTGTCTAGGCGAGTGCATGTTGCAGTGCAGGAACTAGGTTATCGCGCAAATCCGATTGCGCAAAATATGAAGCTGAAACATACCAATACTGTGGGGATTATCACTGCGGATTTGTGTGGCTTGTTTTACCCATATGTATTAAAAGGGATGTATGAACAATTTAGCGCGCAGGGTTACAAAGTGTTGATAATGGATTCGGATGGTTCTTACAATCAGTTTGGCAGTATAGAGAAGCTGGTAGATGGTATAGAGAATTTGATCTTTAATCAGGTGGATGGCATTGTGTTTGCGTGTACCGTTCCCGAGAGTGTGGAAAAAAGCATTGTGCACGAAATTATAAAGTTGGCGAATGGAAAAAAGAAAATACCGCTGGTATGTATTGAAAGCAATTTAAGTATATATGGTATAGATTCGGTCTTTACGGATTCGGTAAATGGTGCAGAACTGGCTACCAAGCATTTGATAGAGGTTGGCTGTGACGAAATAGGGCATATAACTGGTCCGGAGTATGCTGCGGTATCGCGGGATAGATTGTTGGGTTTTAAAAAAGCAATGGAAGCGAACGGGTTGGAAGTAGAAGAATCTACTATGGTTGCGCATGGTGATTATACCCACAAACGTGGTTATTTGGCGATGAAAGAATTGCTGGAAAAAATGCCTGGTATCAACGGTGTGTTTGTGGCCAACGATCAAATGGCGATTGGTGCAATGAAGGCACTGAAGGAAAATGGAAAAAAAATACCTCGTGATGTAAAAATAGTTGGCTACGATGATGTGTTTGTGGCGAGTGTGCTGGAACCTTCGTTGACAACAATCAACATTAAAAAACGCAGCATGGGCATTGCAGCTTCAGATTTGCTAATCAAACAGATGAATACCGAAAAAAAACACAGCAAAGCTTATGCGATTGAGCTGGAGTCTAAGCTGGTTGTGAGGCGCTCTACTGTAGAAGATGCTGCAGAGGACTGGATATTACTAGACTGGTAATTCATTTTTTTGCTTGACAGAAAAACGTTATTCTGATATATTCGATTTAACAAGGCAAAATACTAATTCCCAAAAATAATAAAAAAAATAAGAAATACAAGAAATTTATGGCAATTTCGCCAATTTTGTTTTCTGAATGTTGTAGTAAATCAAATAGATAAACCCTCATGCAGAAAAACGTTATTCCGAGATGGGGATGTATAGAAAACAAGAAATATTTGGAAAGGGAAAAATGATTATGCAAGCAAAATCTTTGGCTCGGTCAGCAATAGAAAAGGGGAAAGGCGTACTGCGCCTGGCTCCTACATGGGTACCGCGTTCGTTTTGTAGACCGGGAAAACGCATTAAACTTCATCCGGACGACTACTATGTTTTAGGTGCCAATAGAGGTGGCATAGATGAACGCTGGTTGTCGTCAACTACATGGGCGGAAAATGGACCTCTTACGGCACCGGACGAGGGTCTCAGCTATATTGTAGTGGATAGGGAAGGGCAGGAGAAAGTGTTGCTGCGCGATGCGGTGGATCTATTGGGCGTGGAAATACTGGGAGAGGCGCTTTGGAAAAAATATGGAAAATGGGCAATGTTTTCTAAATTTTTCGACAACGCAGGACCTTTGCCGCACCATATACATCACAGAGACCAACATGCCAAACGTGTAGGGGCGGCGGGAAAGCCTGAAATGTACTTCTTTCCGTCTCAATTGAACAATCATGGTGGAGAGTTTCCCTTTACGTTTTTTGGATTCAATCCCGAAACAACAAAAGAACAAGTATTGAAAGTGCTGAAAGAATTTACAAAGGGCGATAACAATATTTTGGGGCTGGCGCGTGCGCACAAGCTGGAGCTGGATACAGGTTGGGATGTGCCTCCGGGAGTTATGCATGCGCCGGGCAGCTTGTGTACTTATGAACCGCAATTTGCATCGGATGTATATGCCATGTATCAGTCGGTGCTGATGAATGGACAAGTGCTGGATGAAGAACTGTTGTGGAAAAATTCGCCGAAGGAAGAATATGGGGATTTCGAGTATTTGTTGGATGTAATAGATTGGGAACTTAATATTGATCCAGAGTTCCACAAGAATAGATTTATGAAACCCATTCCAGTGAAAGAGGAAGAACAAATGCGTAGCGAAGGCTATGTAGAAGAATGGATTTGCTATCTGTGTGACTCCGTTAGTGCCAAAAGATTGACTGTGTTGCCAGGCAGAAGTGTCACAATAAAGGATGGCGCTGCGTATGGAACCATATGCTTGCAGGGCAGAGGTAAGTTTGGCGTGCACGAGGTGGAATCTCCCGCATTGATACGGTATGGGCAATTGACCAATGATGAGCATTTTGTAACTCACAATGCTGCTGTAGATGGCGTAACAATTACCAACGAAAGTGATACAGATCCGCTTGTGATATTGAAACATTTTTCAGATAATCCAGATTTGCCGAAAATCAAGTAGGGGGTAAAAAGATGTCTGATACTACTATATTGGAAACACGGAATATCACCAAAGCATTCTTTGGTGTGACTGTATTGTCGGGTATCGACTTGACAATAAAAAAGGGCGAGCTTCACGCACTGATGGGCGAAAATGGCGCTGGAAAGTCTACCCTTATGAAAATTATAATGGGTATTTACAAAAGTGATGCGGGAGAGCTTTTGTTTGAAGGAAAAGTAGTAGAGATAAAGGAAGCGCGCGACGCATTGCATATGGGAATCTCTATGATTCATCAGGAGCTAAACCCAATTTTGGATATGACAGTTGCTGAAAACATATTTGTGGGCAGAGAACCCAAGAAAATGGGGATATTAAACCGAAAACAGTTGAATGATGATACCAAAAAGTTGTTGGTAGAGTTCAATATGGCGGATGTAATAAAACCAACCATGAAAATGCGTGAACTGAATATTGCTCAAATACAGATGATCGAAATCATCAAGGCTGTTTCGTACAACGCAAAAGTAATTATTATGGATGAGCCAACTTCCTCGTTATCGTCGAAAGAGGCAGTGGAACTATTCAGAACCATAGAATGGCTAAAACAGCGTGGTGTGGGAATTATCTACATCTCTCACAGAATGGAAGAAGTGATGACGCTGGCAGACCGCGTGTCGGTGCTTCGCGATGGGCGATTGATTGGCTGCATGGAACGTAACGAGATGAATCGCGATCAAATCATCAGCATGATGGTGGGGCGTGAGTTGAGCAGCGGGTACCCAACGAATGATGCTGTAAAGGGTGAAGTGGTGCTGGAGCTGAAGGATTTTACCCAGAAAGGTGCTTTTGAACATGTGAACTTGAAAGTGCATGCAGGGGAAATATTGGGCATAGCGGGCTTGGTTGGTGCAGGCAGAAGTGAAGTGATGCGTGCGCTTGTCGGCTATGACAGACTGGACTCCGGCGAAGTGTTTTTAAGTAACGAAAAAGTAGTGATTAAACATCCCAAAGATGCCAAGGCTTGCCATATTGCGTTTGCATCGGAAGATAGAAAAGCGTTGGGATTGGTGTTGTGCAGAAATATTCGAGAAAATATTTCATTGCTCAATTCAAATTTGTTTTCTAAAGCGGGATTTATAAACAAGCAAAAAGAAAAGCAGCAGTGTGAAAACATATCCAAAGAAGTGGCTGTAAAAATGAACAGCATTGAGGATACGATTGAAAATTTATCTGGTGGCAATCAGCAAAAGGTGGTATTGGCAAAGTGTTTGTTATCCAAACCCAAAGTTTTAATTTTGGATGAGCCAACACGGGGCATTGATGTAGGGGCGAAGGCGAGTATTTACAATATGATGATTGAGCTTGCACGAAAAGGAATCGCAATCATTATGATATCTTCCGAAATGCCGGAGCTGATAGGGATGAGCGACAGGATTATGATAATGGCTGCCGGGAAGATGCGTGGTGAAGTAACAGAAAAAACGAGTAGTACGCAAGAGGATATCATTAAGCTTGCATTAGGAGGTATGTAAAATGACTACAAAAACACTAAATACAAATCGTGTAGGCGGTATGTTACGCAAATTTGGGTTGCTGTTTGTGATTATTTTGATGATTGTAGTGATGTCTATTGTTTCAGATGTATTTTTGACATCGACCAATATAGTTAATATTTTAAGACAGGTATCAATAAACGGTATTTTGGCAGTTGGCCTAACTTTTGTAATTTTAACAGGGGGAATTGACCTTTCGGTAGGCTCGCTTGTTGCAGTAACGGGCGTAGTAGCGGGCAATTTACTATTGAGTGGCCAAAACGCTTTTGTTGCGGTGCTGATTAGTATTTTAGCTGCAACGGCGTTTGGCGTGTTCAATGGTGTGATGATTTCATTTTGTGGGTTGCCGCCCTTTATTGCTACATTGGCAACACAAACCATTGGGCGTGGTTTTGCTTTGGTATATTCAGATGGCAAACCATTTGCGATTAGCGAACCCAACTTTTTGTTTATTGGAAAAGGTGACTTTTTGGGAATACCGGTTCCAATTTGGATACTGTTGTTTGTCTGCCTAATTGCTTATGTGGTGTTGAATTTTACGACCTATGGAAGACACGTATATGCTTTTGGTGGGAATCGAAATGCAACGAAGCTGGCAGGGGTACGTACGCGATTGGTGGAAGCATCCACATATGTGATTGCGGCAGCGTTGGCCGGTGTAGCGGCGGTAATATTGGCCGCAAGAATTAGCTCTGGTCAACCGACAGCAGGACAAGGGTACGAACTGGATGCCATTGCGGCTGTTGCCATTGGCGGGACAAGTATGACTGGTGGTGTTGGTTCGTTATTGGGAACTATAATGGGTTTCATTATTATAGGTATTGTTGGAAACGCTCTTACATTGCTTAATGTGTCATCATTCTATCAACAAATTGTAAAAGGTGCGATTATCCTGATTGCAGTTTTGTTTGATATGCGTACAAAGAGAAAATCCAATTAATGCTATATAGCAACATATTTTAAGGAGGAAAAATGATGAAAAAGAAATTGATGTTCGCTTTGGTAATGGTGTTGGTAGCGTTGATGCTGATGACAGCTTGCGCACCGGCACAAACAAACGCTCCGGCGAAAGAAACGACGCCGGCACAAGAAGCTGCAACAGCAGAAGTAGCAGCAGAAGAAGTAGCTACAGAGGAAGCGGCGCCCGCAGAAGCGCCTGCAGAAGCAGCTCCCGCAGAGGAAGCGGCTGCGGCCAAAGACACTTATGTGGTTGGTGCTCTTATGAAACAGAATGCAGATACATTTGTACAAAACATCTCTAATGCAATTACGCAGCGTGCTGAAGAAATTGGTTCAGAAGTATCGCTAGTGATGCAAGATGCTGAAGGTGATATCAGCAAACAACTGGCACAGGCAGAAGCGATGATTACACAAAAAGTAGATGCCATCATTTTGAATGCAGTTGATGTAGAAGGCAGTGCTCCTATTGTAAACATGGCAATGGATGCAGGCATTCCTGTGGTAGAATGTAACACATTGACAGACAATGCAGACGAAGCAACATGCTATGTTGGTTCTGATGATGTGGACGCAGGGAGAATTCAAGCGGAATTTTTGAAAACTGTGTTGAAACCAGATGCGAAAATTGCTTATATGATGGGGCCGATTGGCGTTTCCCCGCAGATTTATCGCAAAGAAGGTATTGAAAAATACTTGCTGGAAGGTAGCGAAATTGAAGTGGTGGCAGAACAAACAGCCAACTGGAAACGCGAAGAAGCATTGGCTCTGGCAGAAAATTGGTTGACCTCTTATCAGGATCTGGACGCAATTGTATGTCAAAATGATGATATGGCACTGGGTGCCTTAGAAGCGGTGGAAGCTGCAGGCAGAAGTGACCAGGTGATTGTAGTTGGTATTGATGCGATTGCAGATGCTTTGGTAGCTGTAAAAGATGGCAGGCTGGCAAGTACAGTGTTCCAAGATGCTGCGGGCCAGGGCGCTGGTTCGTTGGATGCAGCACTAGAAGCAGCAAAAGAAAAGCTGATGAAAATGGATGACATTATGATTCCGTTTGTATTGGTTACTAAAGATAATGTAGATGAATTCATGAGCTAAATGATTTGCGCTTGTTGCTGGTTTTGAATACACAGTTAAACTGGCGGCGATAGAATTTATGTACAGACTACAATGCCCCACTGCATGAAAATTGTGCAGTGGGGCATTTTTTAGTGATTAATAGGGATGCAGACAAGATGTGAAACGGCAATGATTTTATTTTGCGTTGAATGGCGAATGCCATATTATACTAATCTCTAATAGAAATCGTTGCAAAAGCAATGATTTCTATAGCCGCAGCA
>CAZQBV010000072.1:0-14807 GCA_964592125.1 uncultured Christensenella sp. | reverse complement strand
GATGGTTCAAACAATCAAAAGAAGGTGTGTATGTGCAGTATTGGCGGTGTGGGTACAGATATTGGATGTGCCGCTTTTGGCTAAGCGGCAATGCCTTGGAATAACATGGTAATAGATAGGAGAAGACATGAATAAAACTTTAAAATCTTTTTTGGAAGCTGTGAGTCAAAGTGAAACATTGCAAGAAAAAATGAACGCAATACCTAAAGATTTGTCGCGGGAGGAGACTGTGCAGCGAGCTGTTGCTATTGCAGCGGAAGCAGGGTTTACGCTGAAAAATGCAGATTTTGATACCAGCAACGAAGCGCTTTGCGAAGAAGAACTGGATGCTGTAACCGGTGGTGGCGGGTGCGGTTGTGTTGCGGCAGGCGGCGGTGGCGGCACCACTGGTGATGGCAGCACATATGGCTGTGCTTGTGCGCTATATGGTCAAGGTGGCGACGCAAAGAATAATAATTTTCAGTGCGGGTGCTGCCTAGGCGGCGGTGGTGTGGATGGGCACCGGGAAATGACAGACCCCAAAAAAACATGGTGACACTATTTTCTATGCCAAAACGATAAGAACAATAAAAGGAAGGTTTGCATGTACTATAAGTTAAAACAGCCATTTGCCTTAAGAGGATGGATGAAAGTTCCCTATGCCCTTACCGATATGGAGCAAGGCGAAACCTTGTTTATCACTGCAAAAGAGTTTGAAGCACTGTCTTTGTGCAATGGTAAAATTGACACAAACAGTGTATTGATTGAAAATGAATACCGAGAAATATTGCAAAAGATAGAAGAACGCGGATTGATTGAAGGCTGCGAAAGTGCTTCGTTTATCCATCCGGAGCAGGAATATCAAAAATACCCAGCCAGATATATCAAGATGGCGCATTGGTCGGTAACGGGGCGGTGCAATTATCATTGCAAACATTGCTATATGTCTGCGCCGGATGCAAAATATGGTGAGCTTTCCACGGAAAGTTGCTTCGACATTATAGATCAACTGCATGAATGTGGCATTATGAATGTGACACTAACAGGCGGTGAACCGCTGGTGCGAAAAGATTTTATGCAGCTTGTGGATCGGCTGCTTGGTTATGGCATTCAAATCCGCACCATATACAGCAATGGAAAGCTGGTAACACCCACCCTGCTGGATCAGCTGGCGCAGCGGGGCGTGTATCCCGAATTCAATATGAGCTTTGACGGGGTAGGATGGCACGATTGGCTGCGCGGCGTGCCGGGGGCAGAACAAATTGCCATTGACGCGTTCTCCTTGTGCCGTGAAAGAGGTTTTTCCACAGCGGCAGAAATTACGCTCCATCAAAAAAACAAACACACTCTGGAAGAGACAATAGATCTTCTTGCGAAGCTGGGTGTAAGGCATGTAAAGGTAAACCCTGCTGCATTGGTGGGCGGATGGGCAGAAAATGCCGGGGAAGACCATTTAACAATCAGCGAAGTGTACGAGCTGTATTTAGAATACATCGGGCGGTTTATTGAAACAGGTTCACCTCTGAATTTGCAACTGGGCGGGTTCTTTTCTTGCGGCAAAGGCACACGCGACTATTTTGTGCCGGCAATGAAATATCCCGCCTCCAAAGAAGCGGAAACAAAGTGCATTTGCGGCCATGCGCGGCTGGTGATGTATATTTCGGCAGATGGAAGAACCTTGCCCTGTATGGCCATTTCAGGAATGGAAATTGGTCAGCAATTTCCGCTGATTGCGCAAAAGGGTATGAAACAGTGCATTACGGATTCCGCCTATATGAGCCTAATAGATTTGCGCTTAAAAGAGTTTTTGGAACGGAACGAAACTTGCAACCAATGTGAGCATAAATATGTTTGCGGGGGTGGCTGCCGTGCGGCGGCGCTGGGCTTTACACCAAATGATTTATATGCTGCAGACTATTCGGTTTGTGAAATATTAAAAAAGGGATACCCCGAAAGAATTCGGCAGGTGGTGCAGGGCTGCAAGTGATGCCATGCCCACTATAGACATAGGAAACGAGGAAATGAAATATGAGTGAAAACTATAAAAAGTTTTTAGCGGAAATGGTGCAAAACAAATTGTTGCAAAAGCGTATACAGGAAATGAAAGGCCTCTCCAAAGAACAATGCATAGAAAAAACAATAGAACTGGCAGCGCAAGCCGGATTTGTGCTAAAAAAAGAAGATTTTGACACGCGAGAGGGTGGGCTTGCCGAAGAGGAACTTTCGGCTGTGGCAGGTGGCAGCTTCAGGCTGTTCCCCGAAAATCGCAGGGACAAAAACAAGCCTGTCATAGAATAACCGCTGTAATTGTGCTTGAAGACAATGCCCCGAAAATAAGAACAGTGCTGTTCAGATATAGCTATCTGAAATTGTAATATTTATAAAATCAACAACAGAATCAGGAGAAAACGATGAAAAAAAAGATGGTAAAAACAATCTCTATCTGCATGATATTGGTACTTGCTGTAACTATGGTGTTTACAGCGTGTACAAAGCAGCCCGTTGCTGAAACTAGCGCAGCGCCCGCTGCGAAGGCAACCGCAGCCCCCGATACACAGGCTGATGCAGAGACAACTACTGAACCTGCTGCAATGCCAGAAGAGCAAACGGTGGAGGAAGCGCCGGCAGAAGCAACGGATTTGGCCGATCTTCCGGCGTATCCAATGAGTGCGCAATGGGCAGATTTGGCAGTAATGCCCCTAACCGCCATTACAGATTTGTATGTAACGCAAAATTTGGAATATCCCAATGGGGGAGAAGTGAAAAATGAGTATGTATTGGAATATATCATGGTGTTTGCAAATGCCTTCGAGTATTCTGAAGATGCTGTGGTGCAGCTAGAGGCGATGGAAGGCTCTAACTTTGATGGATATATTCCGGTTTCGCTGGATAGATTGAAATTGATGTTGTTCTTGGCCTTTGGGGAAAGATTTACCATTGATGATTTGGATATCAGTGCATTGATGGATCTGAAAGCCGCTGTTTTCAATGAAGAAGAGGGCGTTTTATACGTGGGAGTGACAGACCCCACAAACGTGCATGTAGAATTTATAGGAGATCTCGATCAGCCACTGGATACCACAACAACCTATCCCTTTGCATTCTCGCTAAATGAGGGGGAAAATCCTTTGGAGGCCACATTGCAGGCTGGTTATGCTTTGCAGTTGGATGTGGAAGCGGATATGGTATTTAGCTATTTGAATACTGTGTTTTTTGGTGGGGATGCATCCGCAGGGCTGGATGCAGAATAAACCGTATCTCTGATACAAAAGGCCATTGCTGGAGTGCGCAATGCATATCCAATCAATGGCCTTTTTATCGTATCGTTGAATGACTAGGTGTAATAAACTTTGCCAAAGTGCTATTCCCAAACGGGCTGCCAAGTTACGCCAAATTTGTCTGTTACCCAAGCAACTTTTCGCAGATGCATCACTGGCGCTGGCCCCATTGCCACAAAACCGCCTTCGGAAAGTGCAGCGAATATGGAATCAAATTCTGCTTCGCTGCTGCAGTTAATCAAAAAGGATGTGGACCAGCTAAAGGGAACGGCGCTTTCCTTTGCCATATCCATAAACATTAGCTGTTCATCCATAATGGAAAGCACACCGTTTAAAACTTTGCCTTCCTCGCCGGGTTGATCCTTTTCAAAATACGTTAGAGTTAAAATTTTGGTGTTGGGAAAAACGGAAACGTAGAAGTGCATGGCTTCTTCCGCATTTCCTGAAAATGTTAAAAATGTGGTTATTTTTTGCGGATTCATAGTAGAATATCTCCCTTCGGGTTCTTGTTCACTATTAATACCATACTATTCCAAATGCAAACATTTTGGGCACAAACGCAAAGGAACTACTTTGGGCAAAAAAATAGTACTACCACTTCCAAATACCATTCCAAATAGAAACATTACTTTTGGTATATTTCTATCTGGAATTAGTATTCTACACAATAGGATTTTAGTATTACAGCAATTTTAACAGTTCTGTTTTCTTCGCTTCAAATTCGGCATCGGTTAAAATGCCAGCCTTATGCAGTTCTGCCAACTTCACAATTTTTTCGCTCACATCGTCTGTTTGGTTTTGTACCGGTGGGCTTACCGGAGCGGCCTGTGCCTGCGCTTGCGCGGCCTGTGCCTGCGCTTGTGCAGCTTGTGTCTGTGCTTGTGCAGCCTGCTGCTTGGCTGCTTGGTTTTTTCCAATAGAAGCACCTGCGGCCATTCCCAGTCCTGCTGCCAATACGGGTCGTCTGCGTCTCATAATCGTTCACTCCTTCATCATACAATTGGTATTTTGTAGTATCAACCTCATTAAATGGGTATCTTGTATCACAAAACAATCCGCAAATACAAATGATAAAACACAAAATAGTTTTTCAAGAAATCCCAAATAATTTCATAGTATACACATGAAGTATATAAACCAATTTCGCCCACTCCAATCAAAAGCAAAGCCAAATATTTTGTGACCGGCATAAAGACGGTATCACAAAAATGGGTATGCTGATATTATTTGGCGTTTTGTGGTATAATTATATAAATAAAAGAAAATATATTTGGCATGCGGGTGGAATGGAATCTTCCATATTCCTGCATTACAGTTTTAGGATATAGAACAGCATTGTTGGAGGCTAGAGAGGATAAGACTTGGAATACACGCAGGTGATGTTGGGCTTTGTTGTTAGCTTTATTGCTTCCATTTTAGGTGCAATCAGTGGTATAGGCGGCGGTGTCATTATAAAGCCTGTGCTGGATCTTGTAAATTTTGCAGATATTTCCACCATTAGTTTTTTGTCATCGGCTACCGTGCTGGCTATGGCAACGGTAACGCTGTTGCGGTCTATAAAAAGCGAAAAACATGACAACAATAGGGTAAAAATAAATTTTAAAATAAGCGCGTTTCTGGCACTGGGAAGTGTTGTTGGTGGCGTGGGCGGCAAGTTTTTATTCAATAAGCTAGTGCGCACCAGTGCAGATCCCGCCAGTGTAGCGCTGGTGCAGTCCATCATTCTCTTGGGTATGATTTGTGGTGTGTTGTTCTACCTGTACCATAAAAAAAAGATTCAAACAAAGCATGTTTCCCAACTGTGGGCATGCATTGTTGTGGGCATATCCTTGGGGGCAACCTCTTCGTTTTTGGGCATTGGCGGTGGCCCTATCAATATTGTTTTACTATACTTTCTGTTTAGTATGAACCCAAAGGAGGCTGCGCTTAATTCTATTTTTATTATTTTCTTTTCCCAAATTTCTTCCTTGCTGTATTCGGCTATAGAAAGAACAGTGCCCAGTTTTCATCTCCCAACCCTTATACTAATGATATTCGGGGGCTTGTTGGGTGCGTTTATTGGAGGGATTGCTTCTAAAAAAATGACACACCAAATGGTGGAAAGGCTGTACAGCATATTAATGGTGGTTGTTGCCCTTTTGTGCGTTGTAAATATTGTAGGCTATTTTTAATGGGCTGCCGCTTTCTCTGAAACAGGTGTTGTGGCTATTGGCGGCACAGTATACACAAGTAAATGAAAAAAACATCAGAAAAAAACCGAAGAGAGGATTGATCAAATGAACAACAAAGTTTTGAACAATGGAAACGATGCAACCAAAATGACGGGGCAAATCAATAGATCTTTTTATAAGATGTTGGATTTTAAAGATACGCGGGAAGTGGAGTTTTCAGAGCGGGGGCTAATTGCCGCACCGGAAGTACTGGAACTAAAAAATGAAAAAGGCGACATTATTTGGAGTCAAAAGGCATATGATTTTATAGAACAGGATTGCCCGGATACTGCAAACCCCAGCTTGTGGAGGCACACCGCAATGAACCACAAATACGGGCTTTTTGAAGTGTGCGAGGGCATTTATCAGGTGCGTGGCTACGATATGTCCAACCTAACGGTGGTAAAAACAAACACCGGCTGGGTGATGTTCGACCCACTGATTAGTGTGGAATGTGCCCGAGCCGCTTTTCAGTTGATTACAGATCATTTGGGCGAATTTCCCATCAAAGCTATTATTATTAGCCACCCGCATGTAGACCACTATGCGGGCATCAAAGGCGTTATGTCGCAAGAGCAAGCGGCAGACCCCGCTTTGCCGTTTCAGGAACAACTGGCATCCGGAAAAATACCCATTATTGTACCCCAGGGCTTTACAGAGCATGCGGTAAGCGAAAATGTGTATGTGCGAAACGCAATGGCAAGACGAGCCAGCTATATGTACGGCACACTGCTGGAAAAAGGCGAAAAGGGCGGGTTGGGCATTGGCATTGGTCAGGGGCAATCTTTGGGAACAATGTCTTTTATATTGCCCTCTTACGAGATTACCCACACGGGCGAAACGCTGACTGTAGATGGACTAACCATGGAGTTTCAAATGACGCCGGGCACAGAAGCTCCTGCGGAGATGAACACCTATTTTCCCAGCCTAAAAGCGCTGTGGATGGCAGAAAACTGCACAGGTACTTTGCACAATCTCTATACACTGCGGGGGGCGCAGGTGCGGGATGGCAATGCATGGGCCAACTATATTACAGAGGCCATTGCGCTGTATGGAAAAGAGGCGCAGGTTGTGTTCCAATCTCACAATTGGCCGCATTGGGGCAACGAATGCCTGAACGAGTATATGCTAAACACGGCGGCAATTTATAAATTTATCAACGACCAAAGCCTAATGTATTTGAATCAGGGCTACACCAGTACAGAAATAGCCTCCATGATAAAGCTACCGGATAACCTCTCCAAAGTTTGGTATACACGTCAATATTACGGAACGCTGGTGCACAATGCCAAGGCGGTTTACCAAAAATATATGGGGTGGTACGATGCAAACCCCATTCACTTAAACGAGCTGGAACCATCCAAAAAGGCGCAGAAGTTTGTGGAATATTTGGGTTCTGTGGAAAAAGTGCTGGAAAAAGCGCAGGAAGATTACGAAAAAGGCGAATATCAGTGGGTGGCGGAAATTACAAACACATTGGTATTTGCAGACCCCAGCAACCAAAAAGCCAGAAACCTTTGCGCGGACGCGCTGGAGCAATTGGGCTATCAGTCCGAATCTGGAATTTGGCGGAATGCCTATCTTTGTGGTGCGCTGGAGTTGAGAAATGGCACAACAAAGGATGCAAGAAAAGAGATTAGCGATGATGGGGATGCGTTGGTGGCAATGACGGTGGAGATGTTGCTGGAATATATGGGTATTTTGGTGGATGCAAACAAGGCACAGGGCAAAAACATCTCCATAAACTTCCATTTGTCAGATCTGAATGAAGACTACGCAGTGTATCTGTACAATGGCGTGGTGCTGTACTTCAAGGGAATGCAGCTGCCCCATGCAGATGTAAAGGTAACCTGCCCCAAAATGGCGCTTTTCTACATTATTACAAAAGATGATGATGGCATGGAGCAATCAATGCAATTTGAGGGCGAAAAAGAAGCGGTGCGGGCGCTGGCCTCGTATATGCAAACGTTCGATTTCTTCTTCAATATTATTGAGCCGTAAACGCAAATAATAGCACAAGCGATGGTATGAAACCGAAGATTTTACATTAGGGTGTCCGGTTTCATGCCATCTTTTGTATTGTGCATCTAATACATCTCCTGTTAAAAAACAGTATATGATTGCAAAATTGGCAAATTCACTTTATGATAATACTAAAGTGCAATCAAAAAATGTGAACAGGCTTGTATTTGGTGGAGGCAAAAAATGAAACAGGAACTCTCGTATTATCGAAAAAGAATTATTGTTGGTATGATTATATTTGGTATATTGGCCTTGGGCGTTATCCCTATATTTACTATTTATATGGGTGTTCAGAAGGATCCCTTTACCATTACTTTTTCGGAGATGGGCAATTTAAGTGCATCGCGCCACCTGCTATTCATTTTGTGGACAGTTCTGTTCAGTGCCAGTTTTGCCAGCTTTGTGGGCTACCTGCTTATGCTCACCAGAAACACGCAATCCAAAATACGTAAATTTGTTAGTTTTGCTACTATTATATTAATTTTGGGGAATATTTTTCCCTTTGTGCCGGATTTACTGCCCAAGTTAGCGGGGTTGCATAATATATTTGTGCAAACGTCCTCTATTTGTCTAGCGGTAATACTTATGCTATTCACACTCACTCTAAAGGCAACATATTCCATGCTGTTCAAAAAAGCTTTGACATTTGTTCTGTGTATTTGGATGACAATGATTGTGTTGATTATTGCCTTTGGGCCAGCCAGTATCACCACAATGACGGGCACAATCGTGGCGGGTGTCTTTTTGTTCACCGTTCTGGTGTGGCTGTATCAGGAGGATAAGTTCGACCCAGTGCAGTCTTTGAAAGAAAAGGATGCACTTCATGCCAGAGAGGATGCAGAAAAGCTTTGGAAAAGAGCAGAGCATGCACTAGAGGAATATTTGAAATTGGAAGCGGCAGCGCGCAGGGCAAGCTTGGAAGCGGATGAAGTGGAAAGAATCTCCAAATACAAACGTTAAACAACAAAAGCCTCGGCACCATCGGTTACGCCCCAAAATAACAAAGCATCGCGAATCACTCGTCTTCTTTGTTCTCTTTTGGTTTCAAGAAAACTTTATGATTGCTGGTTAAAATAACAAAGAAAATAAAGAAGGACATGGTTTCCACCGAAACAAATGCCTTGGCAACGGATGCCACCGGGTAAATATCCCCATAGCCAACTGTGGTAAATGTAATCACACTGAAATACAGTACATTCACAATGTTATCTACGTACGACTCCCCAATTAGTTCGTGAAAGGAGTTGGGCACAAAAACAGCTATGGAACTGTATACCACTGCAAAAAAAGTGATAATTGCAAATATACTGCTAATTACAACATGAATATTGTTTTTTTGGTAGGGTTGCCGCAGCATTTCTATAAAACGAAGCAAACAAAAGCCAATTCCCACAAAGGCAGCAATGATAGAGATGAAAAAAGTTACACTGCTTTCCGAAGAATATTCTGAAAGTATGATGCTGCACTGTAGTATGTTTAAAAAGGGAATCAAATAAAGAAATCCAACTTTTCTGGTTTTATATATTCTATGGAAAAACAATCATGTCACCTATACATTTCTTTTTATCCTAGGGCAACATCGCCCTAGCTTTACTGCTCGCAATAAGTACAATTAAGTACAATATAGTATAGTTTTCTATTTGCATTTTTGTCAACAACTGATTTAGAAGCGCTTGCCAATCTTGCAGCACAGCATGCAAAGTAAACAGAAATTTTGGAGTGTGTTAACATTTCTATAATCTTTTTATTTTTTTTATGTGCTAGTATGGTAATACTACGTTAAAAATGAGGTGCAAAGCTTGACCAAAAACAAAATACTGCTTGTGGAGGACGACAAGGCAATTTCAGACGGCATAGCCGTAAATCTTTTGTATTCGGGATACGAATATGCGGTGTTCGACAATGGGCAAACAGCGGCCGATTCTTTGTGTGAAGATCATTCCTACGATCTAGCATTGCTGGATATTATGCTGCCCGGTATAGATGGGTTCGAACTGATGCAATACATGAAGCAATACAACATTCCTGTCATCTACCTTACTGCCAAGGATGACACCCCCTCCGAGATAAAAGGGCTAAGAGACGGTGCAGAGGATTATATTGTAAAGCCATTTGAAATATTAACGCTGCTGGTGCGGATGGAAAAGGTGTTGGAACGCACCGGAAAGCTGGATAAAATGCTTCGTGTTCAGGATATTACAATTGATTTGGAAAAACACACTGTGCAAAAATGTGGCAAGGAAATCCCTCTAAGACCCATGGAATTTGAGGTTTTTGCTATGCTGGCAAAATACAAGAACCGAACCATAAACCGGGAAAAACTGCTGAATGAGATATGGGGCGTGGATTATTTTGGGGATACGCGAACGGTGGATGTGCACATTGCCAACCTGCGCAAAAAGCTTGGCCTAAACGATACCATAAAAACTGTGCCCAAATACGGATATCGTTTGGAGGAATGAAAGCATGAAATTGTGGCTAAAGGTATCCATTATCAGCATAGCTGTTTTGTTGGCGGTGGTGGCGGTTTGCGGTACGTTGCTGATACTCCATTCGCGAGACAGCATTTTGCAACTTACAAAAGAACAGGCTTTGGCACAGCAGGGCAATCTAAATACCTCTTTTTCCGAAATGACGAATTATTATAGCAAAGATGAAGCGAACCCTGTGGTAAGGCAGTCTGCCGCAAAATATTGTTTTTCTCGCTTTGCGGATGAAACCGCTGTATTGGTTTGGAACAATGAAACGCTTTTTTCCTCTGTCAGCATCAATCCCGAACAAATTTTGCCGCTAAATGGGAAAACTGCCCAAAAAACTTTTTTGGGTGAAATACAGGGCAGGAATATATTGATAGTGGGAAGTACCGCATCTGTGCAGTCAGATAGTTACAGCGTGTACATAGTGAAGGATGTGACTTCGGTATACAATAGCATAGCATCGTTGGCTGGGCGTTTTGCAGTTATCTGCTCCATTGGAATTGCTATGGGCATGGTTTTCATTATTTTGCTGGTTCATCGGGCATCAAAGCCATTGATAAAGCTAAAAAACACCACGCATCGAATTGCTGTGGGAGACTATGCGCAGCGCGCTGAAACTAGCTCCAATGACGAGATCGGCGAACTGGCGGCAGATTTCAACGCAATGGCGGAGGCCGTGCAAACGCATATTGCGCATCTGGAAGAGACGGCAAAACGCCAGCAGCTTTTTATAGGAGGTCTAACACATGAGTTCAAAACGCCTATGACGTCCATGCTGATACATACCGATACATTGCTAACGACAAATTTAAGCATAGAGGAAGCGAGAAATTCTCTATTGCACATAAACAACCAATGCCATTGGCTGGAACGGTTGACAAAGAAATTATTGCAGCTAATTACGCTGGGTGAAACGCTGCATGCCCAGCCGGAATGTGTGCCAGCTCTTTTGGAAGATGTTGCGCAAAGCATGTATGAAACGCTACACGAGCGCAATACACCACTGATTATCGAATGCAATGTAGCTTCGTTGCAGATAGACTATGATCTGATGAAGTCATTGCTTATCAATCTTGTAGACAATGCTTCCAAGGCATCGGAGGCGGGGCAAACAATTACAATAAGGGCGTATGATAGCGTCATAGAGGTGGAAGACCATGGCAAGGGCATTCCCCCGGAAGAGATTGCACACATTACAGATGCTTTCTATATGGTGGATCGTTCTCGCAGCAAGGCAAAGGGGGGCAGCGGCCTAGGGTTGGCACTGGCAAAGCAAATTGCAGATGCTCACCATGCCAAATTGCAGATAAAAAGCACACTGGGCAGCGGAACAATTGTACAGATTTTTTTCCCAGATAACAAAACTTTAATATCTTGATAAACTATTTTTTAATCCACTGTGGCATCATTGTATTAAAGAAAAGAGGTATGAGTATGAAAAAAATAATACTAATATGCATTGCTTTGATGCTAACAGTGGCCATGGCAGGATGTCAAAAAACACCCGAAAGCCAAATTGTTGTGGGGAAGGGCGACAGGCAACTGGAAAGCAAAATTCTAAAAACCAGCAATGGCAACGCTGTACCTGCAAAACTTCCCCAAAGCGGAACAAAAGTGAACGAGGTGATAGAGCACGAAAAATTGCCAATTAAAATTGTAATGGATGCCACAATAGAATTGGAAAACAACAAGATATTTCCCGCGGTAAAGGTAGCGCCGCACAACTATACGCAAGAAGAAGTAGACCGCTTCTATGCTTATTTTGTGGGCGATGCGTATTTTGCAGACTACTTTGCAAAAGAAGATGGCTATGCCATTAAAACAGGAATGCAGGAAGACATAGCGGATTATGAGGCCAAGCTGAACTATGAAAAAGCGAAGGTATCGCGCGATGAAGAAATGATAAGTCGAATGGAACAAATGCTAAAGGATTGGCGAAAAGAATATATTACCGCAGTGGATATTGCGCAAGTTCCGTCAGCATCCAAAACATTAAACAGCAATTATTTTCGCGGAAGCGCTGCGGCAGAGGGCATAGCCGGAATTTTTGAAAGAGAAGGCAGGCTTTGCCGATTGGTTGTGGAGAACGACGAGGCTGGCAAGCAAGGGAAAATGGAATTTTGGAGAAATGCAAGTGATACAGCCTTTCAGTATGCGGATGGAACGGAATCGCCCAACGTTTTATATGCGGGCGAGGATATAGCTGGCATAAACTATGCAGACGCACTGGCCACGGCTGAAGATGCCATAAAAGGCATTGGGGCATATGATGCCGGCATGCGGCTGGCCGATGTGCAGGGAACAGAATACCCCAATGCTGAAACGAATAGCTACTATGAATTTATTTATACAAGAGAAATAAACGGCATAAACAGTAACTATGATATGTCTTACCTTTCTGCCGATACCTACAGTGGGTCCGAAGAAAACCGCCCCGAAAACATTCCCTATATAGAGCCTTGGCCGTATGAACAGGTATATGTGCGTGTAGATAGCATTGGCATTCAATCGGTTTCTTGGAAAGGCGCACTGGATGTTGTGGAAACACTTACAGATAATACTGCTTTGCTGCCCTTTGAAGATATCAAAGATTGTTTTACCAAAATGGCATTTATCAAAAACAGCTATGTAGAAGATATGCTAAATTGTTCTTATACGGAAGATGACAAGCCAAATAGCAAAACACTTGCACAAGTAGACACGATTGAAATAGATATCAATAAAATTGATCTGTCTTTGATGCGGGTGCAAACGGGGCAAGACTATTTGCTGATTCCGGTTTGGGATTTTTATGGATACAAACAGCTTTTGACGGAGGATGGAACGGATTATGCACTGGCAGCAAAGGTAATAAACGAAGAAGAGCTAAAGCAGCAACGGTTGCGGGAGGCAAAGCAAAGTTTTCTTACCATTAATGCCATAGACGGCAGCATTATAGATAGAGAGCGGGGCTATTGACAGCCAAAACAGAATATACTTGCACAACAGGCAATTTCCGCAATGCCTGTTGTGCATTTTTGTGCCGCATTTTATGCGGTGATAGAAAAACCGTTTTAGGGTTTTATATCAGTGTTTCGTATTAAAATATGGTTTCATCACTCTCTGTATTGACGGCATCTATAAAATAGGGTAGAATTATAAAAGAAAAATGAGAACGGCAATGAATACGCGGGTGTGGCTCAATGGTAGAGCTCCAGCCTTCCAAGCTGGCTGCGTGGGTTCGATTCCCATCACCCGCTCCACCGGCATAATGCCGGCTGTATGTCGCGCTTCTACTATAGTAGAAGCGCGATTTTTTATCTCATGTTTTCTATGGTCTTCGTGTCCTGTCCTTCGAAAAGGGAACAGGTGGCATCTTAAAAAGACCCGGAAAAAGTTGTGAATACCCGCATCCGGGAAGTTCATCGTCCGCATCATCCGCCCCGTCAATCACAGTGCCGCCTGCCACTGCCTCCAGCTGCTCATCGCTAAGCGCTTCTTGGGATAGTTCGAAATCTGTTTCCTGCAAATCGTACCCATATTGCTTTGCTAGGGCAAGTAATTGCTGCATAACCTCTTTGCGCGACTCTGGCTGATCTGCTTTCTCCGCAGTTTCTGAAAGCTCTTGCAGCTTTGCTTTCAACTCCCCATTTTGCTGTACTTCTTCTAAAAATTTCTTCGCGTGCTCTCTCATTTTTTTTTCTCCCTTTTGTTATAGTATGACTTATCCAACTATCTAATAAAAGCAGCAGTGCGTTTATTCTGTGCCATCATTGAAGCTTGCAAGCAGCCTTCTGAAATAGTAGGATGGTTTGTTTTACAACGTATTTGTTGCGCCACTCGCTTGTACCATATCTCATGGAATCGCTCATAGCTATTTTTGATTTGTGAAAGAAGATGTTTTATTTGATCTTATTATGATACGTTGGTGTGTAAAAAGTAGCTCATCTTTTTTTGTAATAGCATACTATTTAGTATGTAATACTATCTGAAATTTATGTAAAAGTATTTCTGTTCGCCGTGTAGGAATTGTTTGAAAAAATACAAAAAACAGAAGCTGGATTTACTTTCCAGCTCCTGAACAAAAACTATTGTTAGAGTGTTACTCTTTTTTCTAATCCTGTGCAATACTAAAAAAGTTTATTATTTAAAATATGGAGTGAATCTTTGCGTTTTTATAAAAGCTTATTTGCGCAAAAACTTTCACAAAACAGCCTAGCTTATTTTTTCTTCGCTTACAAACTCTGGGTCACCCTCCAGTGGCTGGTAAATTACAATATGAGCGTCATATTTTGTTCCGTTATCATCCACAGCCACTTTAAATCTGTAATTCGTTCCGGCAACCACTTGCGTTGCCACTTGCAATGGCTCGTAGGTTTTTGTTGTATCCAATCCGGCAATCACCTTGTCAAACATATCGCGTTCTTCGGCTGTGATATCCCTATCCTCTGTATAGCTTCCCACAGCGCTTGGGGTTGGCTCTTTGCTGGATTCCGGTTCTGTTTTCGGCGCACATCCCACAAACAGGGCTAGAATCATAGTAACAGACAGTAAAATAAAAATTGCTTTTTTCATAATAGTCATCTCCTTCTGGTGGTTTTTCAGTTGGTTTGCAAATAAAACCATCTTTCGTAAAATAGCTTAATTTTGCAGAATGCAAACACTTTATTCGCAAAACTTTTCATTGCTAAGGTTTGCTTTCTTGTTCTTTAGACGAATGGATTTGCTTTTCTGTTCCAAACACAATCAAAGCTTTGTGAGCCTGTTCGCAAAGACTTCCTTACTGAGTGAGGTGTTTTGTGGGATGGTTGCAACAAATACTGAGTATAATAGATGATAGCGAAACAAACAAAAAACCCGCT
>CAZQBV010000071.1:0-15440 GCA_964592125.1 uncultured Christensenella sp. | reverse complement strand
AATTGTTCTTATTTTCGGGCAGGCGCATGCCCAGATAGCGGTAGGCATTGGGCGTGGCTATTCTGCCGCGTGGTGTGCGCTGTATAAAGCCCAGTTGCAGCAAAAATGGCTCTATCACGTCCTCTATGGTGCCGGCTTCCTCTCCCGTGGTGGCGGAAAGTGTGTCCAGCCACACCGGGCCGCCGGAAAACTTCTCCATAATGGCATGCAGTATCACACGGTCTGCATTGTCCAGCCCCATGTCATCCACTTCCAGCATGGCCAGCCCCTTGTTTGCAGCGTCCTTGGTAATTACGCCCTCGGCACGCACATCGGCATAGTCCCTCACGCGCTTTAGCAGGCGGTTGGCAATACGCGGTGTCCCGCGGGAGCGGCGGGAAATTTCCTCTGCACCTTCCTCGTCAATCTCTATATTCAGTATTTTTGCAGAGCGCTGCACAATGGTTTTCAGTTCATCGGTATTGTATAGCTCCAGCCGATTAATCACGCCAAAGCGGTCGCGCAATGGCGAGGTAAGCATACCTGCGCGGGTGGTTGCCCCCACCAGTGTAAAGTGGGGCAGGTCTATACGCATAGAGCGTGCAGATGGCCCTTTGCCCAGTATCAAATCCAGCGCGTAATCCTCCATAGCGGGGTACAGCACTTCCTCCACACTGGCGCTCATGCGGTGTATTTCATCTATAAAAAGCACATCGTTGTCGGACAGGTTGGTCAGCAGCGCCGCAAGGTCGCCTGGGCGCTCTATGGCTGGGCCAGAGGTAATGCGAATGTTTACATTCAGCTCGCTGGCAATGATGTGCGCCAAGGTGGTTTTGCCCAGCCCTGGTGGGCCGTACAGCAGCACGTGATCCAGTGCTTCGCCACGCTTGATTGCCGCCTCTATAAAGATGCGCATCATTTCCTTTGCTTTTTCCTGCCCAATATATTCATCCAGCTTTTGGGGGCGCAGGGTTACCTCTACCTCTACGTCCTGCTCGTTTTGCATGCCGGAAATAATTCTTGTCTCTTCGTCCATTGGTTATCCTTTCGGTATGGCACCTAAAAAGCGCTATACCAGTTTGTGAATGGCCTCTTCGCGGGGCATTTCCAAAAAATCCACAGGGGGTATTTCTATCAGTGTGTAGCAACCGCTGGGCTGCCGCAGAACTGCCCGTGCAGAGCTAACCAGTATTTGTGCGGTTAGCGCGGGGTTGTTGATGCGCATATCAAAGCTAAAAAGTTGGTTGTGGGCAATGCCGCTAACACCCTTGCGCTCTATGTGCGTGCCGTGGCCGGTATCCAGCAATGCGCGCACGTCCTCCACCTGGGTTACATGCGTTTCGTCGTGCGCAAAATATTCGTCTGCTTTGATGGCTGAGGCAACCTGTTCAAACACTGCGCCGGCCTTTAGTTGCACATACACCATGCGGCGGTGCACGCCCGCGCCTGTGGGAATGGTAAGGCTAAGCGCATCGGCCACGCCGTTGATGGCCTTGGCCGCTACAGAGTGCCCCATGCTCATACCCGGGCCAAAATTGGTATAGGTGATGCCTGCGGGCGCCATTGCTTCAAACAAAGTGCGAATGACGGAATCAGTACCCGGATCCCATCCCGAGGAAATGATGGCGGCGGTATTGTGTGCCTTGGCCACTTTGTTCAAGTGTTCCCACAATTCTGGAATATTTCCGTGAATGTCGTATCCATCCACAGTACACATGCCTTGCTTTAAAAGAGATTCCGCCAGTTCGGGCACTAGGCGGCTGGGCACTGCCAGTATTGCCACATCCGTAGGCGGAAGGGCATCCGCATTGGCCAAAATGCTGTGCCCTGCGGCTTGTTGACCTGCCATAGCGCCATCCACAATGCCTGTTAGTGCAAAATCTGCACTGACCAGCAGTGCATCCACCACTGCTTTGCCCACATTTCCAAATCCAAAAACTGCTGCTTTTATCATATCCTATTTACCCCATTCGTTTTAGTGCCAGAGCCACCAGCTCTTCCGCTGTATCCCCTAGGGACTTCACTGCGGAAATAGCCGCCATTGCCTCTTGCCTGTTGTATCCCAATCCCACCAGCGCTGCGCAGGCATCTGCCGCTGCATCTGTGCCACCACAAAATGCTGCCGCATCCGCATCACTGCCAATCGCTTCGGAGAAATCTACCTTTTCTTTCAGCTCCAGTATCAGCCGCTGAGATGTTTTTTTGCCAATGCCGGGCGCAATGGTGAAAGCTTTGTCGTCATTTGCAATAATGGCCGCGGCAATGTCGTTCACCCGCAGGGCGGAAAGTATGGAAATGCCTGCCTTGGGTCCCACACCGCTTACACTGGTCAGCTTTTCAAACATGCTGCGCTGTTCCTTTTGGTGGAAGCCGTACAGCCGAATATCATCTGCCGATACCTTTAAAAATGTGTATATGGTAGCGGTTTCGCCCGTTTGCACAGCATTCAAGGTGAAGCCATCGGTCATAATTTGATAGCCAATGCCGCCCACGTCTATCACCAGGAAATCTTGATCCCTATGTGCCACTTTTCCCGAAATATAATCAAACATAGATTTTCTCCATTATATTACACATCAGGGTCAATACCCTGCCTCTTGGGGCGTTGGGGTGTTGACCTATAAATTTTTCCTTTTGTATCCAACATACCCCGCTGCTTGCGTTGGGGTTGTTGATTAGCGCATTTTGGTGTTCAGTATACCTGCTGTACCTGCGCTGTGCGCATGGCAAATGGCCACCGCAATGGCATCGGCTGCGTCATCCGGCCGTGGAATTTCCTTTAGGTTCAGCAGCGTTTTCACCATCATTTGTACTTGGCTTTTATCTGCACGTCCATACCCCACCACCGCCTGTTTCACCTGCAGTGGCGTGTATTCGTATAATTCTTCTGTTTTGCTGCGTGCCGCCACCACTGCTGCGCCGCGTGCCTGTGCCACATGAATGGCTGTTTTAACGTTCTTGTTGAAAAAAAGCTCTTCAAAGGCAATGCAATCGGGATTGTACATGGCAATCAGCTGCTCCATACTCTGCGAAATTTGCAGCAGTCGCGTGGGCATTTCCTCGCCGGCCAGCGTTTGAATGATGCCGTAGTCTATCAGCTTTAGTTTTACATTTTTGTCGCAACTCACCACGCCGTAGCCCACAATTGCCAACCCCGGGTCTATCCCCAGTACCACCATGCCTCTGCCCTCTTTTTGTTGTACGTGTTTTTATAAAATAGGCATTTTACTGCCAATAGTATTATATACGAAAAGCCAGCATTAATCAATTTCAATCAAATTCAAATTGAATTCAGATAAAAGCATAGAAAAAAGGATTGTGCGGCATTGTCATGCATTGTTTTCTGGGATATAATAATAAAAGCATAGAAAAAGAACTTGCATAAATATTCATTATTGTGTATAATTATGAAAAAGATTGCATGAAGTATAGGAAAAGTACAGGAGGAGAAACAGATGAAGCAGTATAAAAAGGTGGTTTTGGCCTATTCGGGGGGGTTGGATACCTCTATTATTATACCTTGGCTGAAAGAGAACTACGGGTGCGAAGTAATTGCGGTGTGTGGCAACGTGGGGCAGGGAAAAGAGCTGGACGGCCTGTACGAAAAGGCAATTAACACAGGTGCAAGTGAAGCCTATATAGAAGATTTGACAGAGGAATTTATTACCGATTTTGTGTACCCCACCATGCAGGCAGGGGCAGAATACGAAGGCAAATATCTGCTGGGCACATCCTTTGCACGCCCGGTGATTGCCAAACGGATGGTGGAAATAGCCAAGGAAGTGGGTGCGGATGCCGTGGCGCATGGCGCAACGGGCAAGGGGAACGACCAAGTGCGTTTCGAGCTTACGGTAAAGGCGCTGGCGCCAGAGCTGGATATCATTGCACCTTGGCGTATTTGGGATATCAAATCCCGAGAGGAAGAGATTGAGTATGCAGAGGCACGCAACATTCCCATTCCTGTAACCAAGGAAAACAACTACAGTATGGATGCCAATATTTGGCACCTTTCGCATGAGGGTTCGGATTTGGAAGACCCGTGGAACGCACCCAAAGACGAAATGATGATGATAAGCAAAACGCCGGAGGCCGCACCAGACAAGCCCTGCTATTTCGAGCTGGAGTTTGAAAAGGGCATTCCCGTTGCCATAGATGGCAAAAAATATGCCCCTGTAGAAATGATTACCAAGCTAAACGAGCTGGGCGCTGCCAATGGCGTGGGCATAGACGATATGGTGGAAAACCGACTGGTGGGCATGAAAAGCCGTGGTGTATATGAAAACCCGGGTGGGCGCATTTTGTACACAGCGCATGCCGCGCTGGAAAGCATTACGCTGGACAAAGCAACCATGCACTACAAGGCACTTGTATCGCATGAATATGCGGATCTGGTGTACAACGGTATGTGGTTTGCACCACTGCGTGAGGCGCTTGCCGCATTTGTAGAGGAAACCCAAAAGACAGTAACGGGCACAGTGCGTATGAAGCTTTACAAAGGCAATTGTGTTAGTGCAGGTGTGAAATCGCCCTATTCCCTGTATATGGAGGAATTTGCCACATTTGCAGAGGATGATGTGTATGACCACAGTGATGCGGAGGGCTTTATCAATCTGTATGGCCTGCCGCTAAAGGTGCGGGCGCTGGCGCTGAAAAACAAGGTTGATTCCAAATAAAAACAATACAAACAAGACAGTGTTTTCACTTGCATAAAGTGGAATAAATTGTACCAGAAAAGACGTATGCCATTTGGGTGTACGTCTTTTTTTGATTTGTTTTTTTGATTTGAATTGATAAATTGGGGGCTTTTATTGCCCAATAGTAGCTTATAGTCCTTTGCATTTTTTGCCAGAGAAATATATAATGAGATTCAGAAAGAATATTTACCAGAATGGGATGAATAAAATAGAAGGGAGAGCGGTAAAACACTGTGTTTTATTCGCGCAAAAGCAATGAAACTGGCAATAGGATGTGACGAAGCGGGCTTTTACCTGAAAGAGGAAGTAAAAAGATATCTGGAAGAAAAAGGACACGAGGTGGCGGATGTAGGCGTATACAATACAAACCCCACATTGTACCCCGATATTGCGGTTGCTGCTGCTACCAAAGTAAAAGAAGGCGAGTGCGAACGTGGCATACTGATATGCGGCACGGGCATTGGCATGGCCATGACAGCCTGCAAGGTGCCGGGCATTCGGGCGGCCGTGTGTCACGATAGCTTTTCCACAACGCGCAGTGTGCTTTCCAACAATGCGCAGGTAATGTGCATGGGCGCCCGTGTGATTGGCAACGAGCTGGCCAAAATGCTGGTGGGCATATGGCTGGAATGCACCTATGCGGATGGCCCCTCTACAGAAAAGATAGAAAGAATAACCTATTACGACAATTTATATAACAAATAAATAAAATAATAAAAGGGGGAAAGCCTGCATTGCAACTTCATGTGGGCAGTGGTGAATATGCAAAGAATAACAAAAGATCCGGATATGATGGTAGAGGATATGCTGGTTGGTTTTTTAGAGGCGCATTCTTCCATGGTGAGAATCGCGGAGAACCCGCGTGTGGTGGTTAGCAAAGCGCAATACGAAAAACCCAAAGTGGGGGTAATTACGGGCGGCGGCTCTGGGCACGAACCTGCGTTTTTGGGCTATATAGGCAAAAATATGCTGGATGCCGTTGCGGTGGGCGAAATATTTTCCTCCCCCACGGCAAAGGCATTTCAAGAAGCCGTGAAGGAAGCGGATCAGGGGCGCGGCGTGGCCTGCCTGTATGGCAATTATGCGGGCGACAATATGAATGTGAAAATGGCTGTGCGCGCGGCTGGCAAAGAGGGTATAACAGTAAAAACAGTGGTGGCCAACGATGATGTGGCCTCTGCACCCAAAGACGAAGCGGCAAAGCGCCGCGGCGTGGCGGGTGAAATATTGATGTGGAAGTGCGGCGGCGCGGCGGCTGCCAAGGATATGGATTTGGACGATGTGATTCGTGTGGCGCAAAAGGCGATAGATAACACCAAGAGCATTGGCATGGGGCTTTCCTCCTGCACCATTCCGGCGGTGGGGCACCCCAACTTTACCATAGAAGATGGAAAGATGGAGATGGGCATTGGCCACCACGGCGAGCCCGGGGTTGCCATTGTGCCTGTGGAAACTGCGGATAAAGTGGCGCAGCGGCTAATGGATATTATAAACAGCGACGCTTTTTTTAACAGTGGAGATGAAGTGGTGGTATTGCTTTCGGGCTTGGGCGCAACCCCGCTGATGGAGCAGTATATACTGTATGGAGAGGTAGCCGGGTTGCTGAAGGCGCAGGGGCTGCAAGTATACAAATCCTATGTGGGGAATCTGTTTACCTCGCTGGAAATGATGGGAGCTACGCTTACCATAATGAAGCTGGATGACGAGCTGAAGGAAATGATAGACTATGAGGCAAGCTGTGTGGGGCTGGTGAATCTGTAGAATTCATTTTGGATAGAGAAAAAACAAAGGAGAGTTTTTTGAATGAGTGCATTTAAAAATAGCGATGGCAAAGTGGTGGTACAGGGCATTGTGAAGATCATTCAGGACAACAAGCAGTACCTTAGCGATGTGGATGGCGCCATAGGCGATGGAGACCACGGCATCAATATGAACAAGGGATTTACCATTAGTGGAAAGCGGCTGGACGAGGGCGAATACAGCTTTGCCAGCGCGCTGGAAATGCTGGGGGACACGCTGATTTCGGAAATTGGTGGCTCTATGGGTCCCATTTATGGCACGCTTTTTATAGAAATGGGCGAGACAGCCGGTGATAAAGAGCAAATAGACGCAGTGCTGTATGGCGAAATGCTAAGCAACGCTGTGGAGGGGCTGGAAGCCATCGTGGATGCGCGTGTGGGCGACAAAACCATGATGGATGTGATGATACCCTCGCGAGATGCCTATATGGCGGCTGTTGCGGAGGGTAAAAGCTTTGCAGAGGCGCTGACGGCCTGCTCTGCTGCGGCAGTAGCGGGCAGGGATAGCACCAAGGAGTTGGTGGCGAAGTTTGGCCGTGCCAGCCGCCTGGGCGAGCGCTCGCGTGGGGTGCTGGATGCAGGGGCAACCTCCTGCGAGCTGATACTCACAGGTCTGGCAGAGGGCATAAAAAAGTTGCTGTAAAAATTAGTATTGCTATGCTAAAATATAGCATAAGCAAGGATAATGCGCGGCGGTTAGTCACTCCCTTATAGAGAGGGGGTGAGGCCAATGGAATATTTGATCGTATTTGCAGTTATTTTGATTGTAATATGGCAGATATCCAAGGACAAAAAATAACCGCCCACGTCCAATGGTAGCGGTTACTTAAAAAAACCCACTAAGGACTAACCGTTTTGCGGTTTTATCCTTGCTTTTATTATATCCTTTTCCAGTAAAAAATCAAGTACAAATATTTATTCCACCTATGTTATATCCCCCGCACATATCCCATAAAAATGCGTTCGCGTCTTTTGCCCTTTGGCAAGGTTTCTGTTTGACGGTCTATTTCCTGAAACCCAAACTTTCGGTAGCAGCAAATGGCAGCCGTGTTCTGTGCCAGCACATCCAGCAAATATTCTGTGTAGGGGGTGTTATGTACCACATAGTGCAGCAGCCGGGTGGCAAGGCCTTGCCTACGTGCGTGCTCTGCAATGGCCACAAACTCTATATAGCCGGTGATGGCAGGAAAGGGAAGCGGCGCAGAAAACTTTTCCCTAAAATCTGCCGCGCCCAGCAGGCCGCGCACCAGCCCCAAGTGGCGGATTACATTTGGCGTGTGTATTTTCATGGCGCGCCCTGTTTTGTCTGAACAGGCCATAACACCAAGTAGCTGGCCATTTTTGCATGCCACAAAAAAACGCTGCGAAACCACCACGCTGCTTACGGCACGTGCCAACAGCTCCATATCCTGTGTTACCGTTGTAAAGTCCTCTTTGAATGCATGCACAACAATGCGTGCAATTTCCAGTGTATCGACCGCTGTGGCCAAGCGTATTAAAATAGGGTACATATCTGTTTTTCCATCTTTTTTCTACAGTATAGCATAAACACAATCTGGAAAAAACTGCTTTGGGAAAATATAAAATATGTTATAATAAATAAAATATGCAAATAAAATGCTGTTGTTTTTGTGGATGCGGGAGTTTTATGCAAAAAGAGCCACTGAAAACCAAGTTGAAAAATTCTACGATGCAAAGTGTGCTTGTTTCGCTTAGTGTGCTGGTTTGCTTCGTGCTAATGCGCTATGTTGCAAACGGATTGGTTCTGGCATCCATAGGTGCCAGCGCTTTCATTGCGTTTGCTTTTCCAAATGCAGAATCTTCCCGCCCAAGGTACTTGGTGGGGGGCTATGCCTGCGGTATTGGGGCAGGGCTTGCAGGGCACGGTGTGTACCAGCTTTTGCTGCTTGGCGCAAGTGAAGCTGGGGATCCGTTCTTCCTTCTGGCTTTGGGCTGCGTGCTGTCGGCATTCTTGGCAGCATTTTTTATGATGCTGCTGGATCTGCAACATCCGCCATCGGTAGCGCTGGCCATATCCATTGTGGCAACCAGCCAGCCGCTGCAAATGAGCCTAATTGCCCTGCTGTGCATATTGGCACTGGTTTTGATAAAAACACTTTGGACGCGCAGCAAAAAAGGGCGAGAAAGCAAATAACAACAAAAGTGAGGCTTCAGGCTTTGTCCTCCTCGTCTTCTTTGGCAAGGGGCGGCTGTTGTTGTTCGTTTTGTTCTTCCTTTGGGTCGTATTCATCGTCGTGCTGGAATGTCATGTTGCCACTTTTGCCGCAGGATGGGCAGGTAAGCACTTTGTCTACAGAATTATTGAAAGAAAAAAAGGTTTTCATACTGGACGCTTTAAAGCGCTGACCGCAATACGGGCACTTGTAATGGCGCTTTGTCATAATACGCATGTACAAAAGCAGGCATACAATAACAATGCCCATTGTGGAAAAAAGTGTGATTGCGCCAAACAGCTGAAACCCTGTCATGTGGTGTGCTCCCATCAATCGTTTTTATCAGTATAGCATATACCGGGTGGGAAGCATACCAGTGATTCCATAAATAGATTGAAATATTGTTTATAAATTGCTATGATGTAGTATAAGCTATTCCCCATTGAAATGGGGATTTTTGATTGAGGATAGGAGAAAAACATGGCAGAAAAAACAACAATGGAAAAACTAGTGGCGCTTGCGAAGGGGCGCGGATATATATTCGCAGGCAGCGAAATTTATGGCGGCCTTGCCAACACCTGGGATTATGGCCCGCTGGGGGTGGAGTTTAAAAACAACGTGAAGCAGGCATGGTGGAAGAAATTTGTAACCCAGTGCCGCTACAATGTGGGTTTGGACAGTGCCATATTTATGAATCCGGAAACATGGGTGGCCTCTGGCCATGTGGGCGGCTTTAGCGACCCGCTGATGGACTGTAAAAGCTGTAAAGAGCGTTTTCGTGCAGATAAGCTGATAGAGGACTATGTAGCAGAACACGAAATGCAAGGCGTAACGCCCGAAGCAATGGACAATGCGCAAATGGAAGAATTTGTGGCAGAGTATATTGTGTGCCCCAGCTGTGGCAAAAAGGATTTTACTGCCATTCGTCAGTTTAACCTAATGTTTAAAACCTTTCAGGGGGTAACCGAGGACAGCGCAACCCAAATTTATATGCGCCCAGAAACGGCACAGGGTATTTTTGTAAACTTTAAAAATGTGCTGCGCAGCACCCGCAGGCGTATGCCCATGGGCATAGGGCAAATAGGCAAATCCTTCCGAAACGAAATAACACCGGGAAACTTTATTTTCCGCCTGCGTGAGTTTGAGCAAATGGAGCTGGAATTCTTCTGCCATCCCAAAGAAGAGTTTGAGTGGTTCAAGTATTGGAAAGACTATTGCCACCAGTGGCTGCTGGATCTTGGCATAAAGGACGAAAACCTGAAGCTGCGGGATCACTCTGCAGAGGAACTTTCCCATTACTCCAACGCCACTACAGATATAGAATACAAATTCCCCTTTGGCTGGGGCGAGCTGTGGGGCATTGCAGACCGCACAGATTTTGACTTGAAAGCGCATATGGAACATTCGGGAGAAAATTTTGAATATACAGACCCGGTAACAAACGAGAAATATGTGCCATATTGCATAGAGCCTTCGCTGGGCGCCGACAGGGTGGCGCTGGCCTTCCTGTGTGAAGCGTATGACGAACAGGAACTGCCCGGTGGCGATACGCGCACAGTAATGCACCTGCACCCGGCGCTGGCGCCATACAAAGCGGCCATACTGCCCCTGCAAAAGAAGCTGACCGAAACGGCAGACAAGCTGTATGTGGATTTGCTGCAAACGATGTCTGTGGATTTTGATGTGACGGGTTCCATTGGCAAGCGCTATCGCAGACAGGATGAAATTGGTACGCCCAATTGCATTACGATAGATTTTGAAACGCTGGAAGACAATGCTGTTACCATACGCGACCGCGACACCATGGATCAGATTCGGATGGACATTGGAAAGGTGCAGGCATATTTGGAGGATCAACTGAAGATAGGCGAATAGCCTATCTTTGCTTGGTGATTTCAAGCATTTTGCCACTGCGCTGTGGCAGCAGTATTGGTATCAATGTACCAAAGGGGTACATGAAATTGAAGCTAAACCTATTGCGAAGAATTCGCATTGTGCTGGATATTATTTCGTTGTTGGCCATCATTTTTATGGTGGTTATATTTGCTATGGTGGCGGGCATATTGCCCCCACCGGAAGCTGCCCAAGTGGGTGGCTATGATTTGCTTTTAAAATATGGCGTGCGTATGCTTTTCTTGGGTTTGTTTCTTGCGGGATGTGGTATTATTGGCGTGCTTTTTTTAATTGCCAGATTCCAGCGGTTGTATATCTATCCGGTAGAAATTACCCCGCAGAATATAGAAATACAGTACATTATGGCAAAGATAATGCTTTCTGCAAACCAACTGATATGTGCCATTTATATTTGTGTACTGATGACAGGCGCCTATCAAACTCGAATCGCCATTCCTTCGGAAGCCTTTTACAATTTAACAATAGCCGCGGCGATGGCCTGCGGCATTGTTACGGCATGCTATTTTATTGCAGCCAAAAGAAACAAGTGAACAAGGGCAACACCGCACAAACCGCGCACGTCGTCATCACTAGTCTTTTTGCGTGACACTGCGTCCAAAATGCTCGAAATAGCGCTGCTATTCTTGCGCTTTTGTGCTTGTTTCACACAAAAATCCTTCACGATGCCAACGACTCGATTTCTGTGCGGTATCGCCCTTGTTTAAAACACGACTCCTCCGCCAGACATTAGGTTGCCCCATACAAAGGAAAGAACAATGCCGACAAGGCAGGCAAATGTGCCAACAATGCCTAAAACCATAGATGCCTTGCAAAGTGGAACGGCAGGGTTTGTTTGCCATATTTTCCTGCCCATTACCCAGGCAGTGATGCCAAAAACAAAGCCAACAATGCTAAGCCAGTTAACAGCAGGAATATACGTGATAGCAGAAAACGCTATCGATAGCAAAGAGAGCAAAAAAAGTATCATGCAAAGTCCTTCTTTTTAGAATGCCAAACCAAGGGCAGTACAAGCCACGCAGCCCAGCGGTACTGAAACAAACAGAATAATAGCCAACACAGCCAGCACAATACACACTGTGCCAATTGCTTTGCCCGCACGTGCGTTTTTGTCGGTATTGTCTGCTTTTAATATATTGTTTCCAGTTGCTACAGCAACAATAGCAAACACAAAACCAATGAATGCTAGAAACCCTGTGCTTAGCTGCGGTACCAGCGCCGGCAAAAGTGCAAGCACGTTACAAATAAGCGCAATCAAACCAAATATCAAAGAAATCATTAACAAACCTCCTGTAAGTATAATTTTAAAAGATAGAAAAGTATAATTTAATTATACCCAGATAAAGCAACAAGTGTCAACAAAGTGACGTGGAATTAAAAATTCGGAAAAATACCATGCGCAGCTTGCTTTCAGCTGTGCTTTGCTCTCTTCACCACTTGTTCATAGTCGAACAGCTCGTCCATTTCCACCAGCTCGTTTACCATAAAGGCACGAATATAGTCGCTGTCTCTGGAAATGGAGTTGATATAGTAGCCGTTTTTCAGGTAAAAGGCCACGGTGGAACGCATTTTGGAAGCGGTGTGCAGCGTAATGGCACGCACCCCCAACGTTTGGCACTCCATCTTCACCTTTTCCAGCAGCAGCCCGCCAATGCCCAAATTTTGCACCTCGGGCAGCATGGAAAACCGGCTGAGGTAGGCAATGCCCTGCTCGTAAACGGTAAAGCGCACACTGCCCACGGTTTCGCCATCTATACGTGCAATAAAAACGTGCTTATCCCGAATGTCGCTTTCTACATCCTCCAGCGTTTCATACAGTGCGGCTATGCTTTCGCGCTTGCGTATTTCCTTGGCATACAGGTCGAACGCAAGCTTTGTAACGTGCAGCACATCTGCCGCGTCCTGCGGGGTTGCCCGTTTTAGGGTAATGGTTTCCATGCGTTTGTTGTAAACTCCTTTTCAAATTGGCCCATCAGCGGTATTCATCCAGCGAAATAATGGAAAGCTTTGCATCTGCTTGCAGCACAGTAAGCATAGAGTTTACCGTATCCATAGATGTAATGCAGGGCACATTAAAGCCCACCGCCGTGCGCCGCAATTTAAAGCCCTGTCGCGACTTTATTTTGCCGCGAGTGGGTGTGTTGATAATCAGCGAAAATCTGCTGTCTTTGATGGAGGGAAGCACATCCTCTGCAGGCACCAGTTCGCTTTTCAGGCCGTGTTTGTCGAAATAGGCATGTGTGCCGGGGGTGCTGGCCAGCTCGAAACCGCAATTTTGTATGTCTCGCGCAATGTCCAGCGCTTCGCGCTTGTCGCGGTCGGCCACACTCACCAATATTTTGCCCTCTTTGTCCGGCAGGCTGGAGCCAGAGGCAATAAATGCCTTTTTCAGCGCCTTGTCAAAGGTGCGGTCGGTACCCATCACCTCGCCTGTGGATTTCATTTCCGGCCCTAGGAAGGTATCCACAGTGGCCAGCTTCGCAAAGGAGAACACAGGCGCTTTCACCGTAATCATTTTGGGTTCCTTGTGAACGCCAGATTCATAGCCCAGTTCTTTCAGCGTTTTGCCCATCATAATACGGGTTGCCAAATCCACCATTTGAATGCCTGTTACTTTGGAAAGTATGGGCACGGTGCGGCTGGCGCGTGGGTTTACCTCCAGCACATAAACATCCTCATTTGCATCCATTACAAACTGTATGTTGTACAGCCCTTTTATGTTCAGCTCCCTGCCTATGGCAGTGCCGTATTCCGCAATTTTCTTTTTGGCGGTGCGGCTGATGTTTTGAGTGGGGTACACAGCAAAGCTATCCCCACTGTGAACGCCTGCGCGCTCTATGTGTTCCATAATGCCCACTATCAGCACATCTTTGCCATCGCAAACGGCATCCAGCTCTATTTCCTTGCCGGTAATGTAGCGGTCTATCAGCACGGGTTTGTCTGGTGATACATCCACTGCCATTGTCATATATTCCTTTAGCTCGGTATCGTTATACACAATTTCCATAGCTCGCCCGCCCAATACGTAGGAGGGGCGCACCAGCACAGGATAGCCAATATCCGCAGCGGCATCCAGCGCCTGCTGCAGCGAAAAGGCTGTGGCGCCCTTGGGCAGGGGAATGTTTAACTTGCGCAGCACTTGCAAAAACTCTTCTCTGTCCTCTGCGCGGTCTATATCCTCCACACTGGTACCCAGAATGGTTTTGCCTGCCTCGTGCAGTGCCTGTGCCAAGTTGATAGCGGTTTGCCCGCCAAATTGAACAATTACGCCCTCCGGCTTTTCCTTGTTGATAATATCCAGCACACACTCGGCAGAAAGCGACTCGAAATACAGTTTGTCCGAAGTATCGAAATCGGTAGAAACTGTTTCGGGGTTGGAGTTGATAATAATGGACTCGTAGCCCATCTTTTTCAGCGTTTCCACAGAGTGAACAGAGCAATAGTCAAACTCTATACCCTGCCCAATGCGTATGGGGCCACTGCCCAGCACAATTACGCTTTTTTTGTCGGTAATGGCCACTTCGTCCTCGTTGTCGTAAGAGGAATAATAGTACGGCGTAACCGCTTCAAACTCGCCTGCGCAGGTGTCCACCTTTTTAAAGGAGGGTTTTATGCCCAGCGCATTGCGCATGTACAGTATTTGCGAACGGTCGGCACCAATGCAATCTGCAATGTAGCCATCGCCAAAGCCTGCCTTCTTGCATTTCAACAGCATTTCCGGCGTTAAGTTGTCTATGGTGTAGCCGCCCAGCTCTGCGGAAAGATCCACAATGTTTTTCAGCTTGTTTATGAAAAAGCGGTCTATTTTGGTAATCTCAAACAGCTCGTCCACGGTGTAGCCGCGCTGCAATGCCTTGCTTAGCACAAAAATACGCTCGTCATCTGGGCTGGCCAGCGAGGCGTCAATTTGCTCGTTTGTCCAGTCGTCTATATTCTTCATGCCCAGATTGTAGTTTAGCTTTACATCCAGACAGTCTATGGCTTTTAGTAGCGATTCCTCTATGTTTCGGCCTATTGCCATTACTTCGCCAGTGGCCTTCATTTGCGTTCCCAAATGGCGGTTGGCACCGGTGAATTTGTCGAATGGCCAGCGCGGTACCTTGGTTACCACATAGTCTAGCGTGGGCTCGAAGCAGGCATAGGTTTTCTCTGTTACGGAATTTTTGATTTCGTCCAGATTGTAGCCCACGGCAATTTTGGCAGCAACCCGCGCAATGGGGTAGCCTGTGGCTTTGGATGCCAATGCGGAGGAGCGGGATACACGAGGGTTTACTTCTATTACAATATATTCATAGGAGTCCGGATGCAGCGCATACTGTATGTTGCAGCCGCCGCGAATGCCCAGCGCACGAATGATTTTGATGGCGGAGGTACGCAGCATTTGGTATTCTTTGTCCGTTAGCGTTTGAGAGGGAGCCACCACAATGCTGTCGCCCGTGTGAATGCCCACCGGGTCTATATTCTCCATATTGCACACAATAATGCAGTTGTCGGCATTGTCGCGAATCACTTCATACTCTATTTCCTTCCAGCCTGCCACGCTTTGCTCCAGCAGCACCTGCCCAATAATGCTCATTTTTATGCCGCGTGCGGTGGTGTTTTT
This sequence comes from uncultured Christensenella sp., assembly GCA_964592125.1. Taxonomy (GTDB): domain Bacteria; phylum Bacillota; class Clostridia; order Christensenellales; family Christensenellaceae; genus UBA5399. The sequence goes on along the minus strand of CAZQBV010000071.1, from coordinate 280 downwards.
CAGTTCCTCCATATTGTTTGCTACGCCGCCGCCCGTGCCGCCCAAGGTAAACGCGGGGCGCACAATAATGGGGAAGTCGCACCGGCTGGTGAAGGCCACGGCCTCCTCCACACTGGTAACAATGGTGGAAAGCGCTGTTTTCTGGTCGTTTTCCTACATGGTTCTTTTAAACAGTTCACTGTCTTCCGCCAGTTGTTTAGATTCGAAAGTGGTTCCCAGCATCTTTATGCCCAGCTTGTCCAATTTGCCGCAGTGGTCCAGCTCTATGTCCATGTTCAGG
>CAZQBV010000070.1:0-15813 GCA_964592125.1 uncultured Christensenella sp. | reverse complement strand
CCGAACAATCAATCTTACCTTGGACTTTATCATTAAGAACAATCCTGGACAACTGGGGTTATTCAACAAATGAACACTTCCGAATTTGATTACCATTTACCCGAGCAGCTAATTGCGCAATTTCCGGCAGACCCGAGGGATAGCTCTCGTCTGCTGGTGTACAATCGCGGCACGGGCGAGGTTTTGCACCGCCATTTTTACGAGATTGGCAGCTTTTTGCGTTCTGGGGATTTATTGGTCTTAAATGAAACAAAGGTAATTCCCGCGCGCTTGTACGGCACAAAGCGGGGTAGCGAAACCGCCTTCGAATTTTTGCTGCTGAAGCGATTGTCCCTTACCAATTGGGACGTAATTATGAAGCCGGGCAAAAAACTGAAACCGGGCGGGTATGTGGATTTTGGCAAAGACCTGTGTGCCCATCTGGTAGAAAAAAAAGAGGATGGGGTATGCGAGGTTTGCTTCGAGTTCAATGGCGTGTTCGAGCAGCTATTGGAACAATACGGCACCATGCCGCTGCCCCCCTATATTACAAAAAAGCTGGAGGACAAGGCGCAATATCAAACCGTGTATGCCAAAACGGATGGCAGCGCCGCGGCGCCCACCGCAGGGCTGCACTTCACCCCCGCACTGCTGCAACAGCTACAGCAAAATGGCGTGCAACTTGCGAAAGTGTTGCTGCATGTGGGGCTGGGCACCTTTCGCCCCATGAAGGAGCAGCGCGTGGAAGACCACATTATGCATTCGGAATATTACAGCATTGGGGAAGATGCAGCACAGGCAATCAACTGCGCAAAGGCCGAGGGGCGACGCATTTTGGCAGTGGGCACCACAGCCGTGCGCACACTGGAAAGCGCAGCAAACGAGCAAGGCATCGTTTCCTCGGGCGATGGCGAAACCAGTATTTTTATTTACCCCGGCTATCGGTTTCGCGTGGTGGATGCCATGCTGACGAACTTTCATCTGCCAAAATCCACCCTTCTTATGCTGGTTTCCGCATTTGCGGGCACGCAGGAAACGCTTGCCCTGTACAAACAGGCGGTGGAAGACGAGTATCGGTTTTTCAGCTTTGGTGATGCCATGCTGCTGCTTTAGTTTTGTGACACCCATCCACAATGAAACACAAAAACGGCTACCTAGTGATAGCCGTTTTTTTAATACGAATACTATTTCCGAACAGATGATCGCTACGCGTTTAATCCACAACCGATTTTGACGCATCAAATTCATCCTGAATTTCCTTGGATGGCTCTTTGCCCAGCAAGCTAACCAAAATGCACACCAGCAGGCCTGCCAAAAAGCCGGGCAGCAGCTCGTAAAGCCCGGTGGGAGCCGCCAGAAACCGATTCCATATAATAGACATTGCAAAGCCCGCCACCATGCCTGCCAACGCACCATTTTTCGTGGTGCGCTTCCAGAACAACGCCAGCAAAATGATGGGGCCGAAGGAAGAGCCAAAGCCAGCCCATGCAAAGGACACCACCGACATAATGGAAGTTTCGGGGTTTCGCGCCAGCACCGCCGCAATCACAGCAATTACAATTACGCCTGCGCGGCCTATCCACATCATCTTTTCCTCGGAAGGTTTCTTTTTGGATAACTTGCCATAAATATCCGCAGTAATTGCAGAGGACGCCACCAAAAGCTGCGAATCCGCAGTGCTCATCACCGCGGCCAGTATAGCGGAGAGCATAATGCCTGCAATCACAGGCGGAAATAGCTGCCCCGCCATTACCAAAAAGATTGTTTGCGCCCCTGCTGCATTTGTAAAAACATCTCCCAAATACACGCGACCGAAAATGCCCACCATAATGGCTCCGGCCAGCGCCAGAATAATCCAGCCAGTGGCAATTCTGCGTGAGGTTTTTATCATTGCCGGCTTTTTAATGGCCATGTAGCGTATGATAATATGCGGCATACCAAAATAGCCCAAGCCCCATGCTAGGTTGGAGATCAGTGTCATAGCACTCAACGGCGTACCGTCTGTATTTGTAAACGGATTTAGAAAACCGGGGGCAATGTTGTTTGCGGCGGAAACCATCTCGTTGATACCGCCCAGCTTGCCCATTGCGGCCAGCGGCACCAGAAAAATTGCCACCAGCATCAGCATGCCTTGGAAAAAGTCTGTCCAGCTTACCGCCTTAAACCCACCCATAAAGGTATATACAATAATAACCACTGCGCACACAATCATGCCCACAGTGTAATCCATACCGGGGAACACGGTTGTAAACACCGTGCCGCCCGCCACAAAGCCGGAAACTACATAGAAAGTAAAAAAGACCAGTATCACTGCCGAGCTGATGAAGCGCAATACGCCCTTCTCATCCCGAAAGCGATTTTCGAAAAACTGCGGCACCGTAATTGCATTGCCCGAAAGGTATGAATATTGGCGCAGCCGTTTGGCCACCACCAGCCAGCTGCAGTAAGAGCCCACTGCCAGCCCCACACCAATCCACACCTCGCTCATACCCGAAAGATACAGCGCACCGGGCAAACCCATCAGCAGCCACCCGCTCATATCCGAAGCCTGTGCGGAAAGCGCAGCCACCGCAGGGTTTAAATCCCTCCCCGCCAGCATATAATCTTCCAGATTGGATGATTTTTTATAAAAATAAAAACCAATTAAAAGAACGAAAACAAAGTACCCGATAAAAGCGCCCACGACGCCCCAGTTCAATGCCATAAATATACCCCCACCCAATAAATATACAGATACTGTACATACTAACCCACACACACAGCCAAACAGCACAATGTGTGCCGCGCTTATAGTGCGGAATTAATACTGATTGGTATAAAACAGTTCTGTTTTTAATCAGTGAAAATATTATACAATAAAACCGGCCTGCACTCAAGCAAGCCGGTCAAAAAACTTTACTAATTGCCCAATCGCACTACGCGCTAGAAAGGCACAGTGTATTTTTATAGGGAGTTAGTGTCCATCAGCTCCGTCGAGAAGGTTTTGATGGCTATTGCCGTTTCAATTCGCTTCTTTTCCGTTTCGCAGCCTATTTTGTATGGCTTTGCAATATCCCCATTGGCCATATAGGCATTGGCCGCACATCCGCCCGAGCAATAGTATTTTGCCCAGCAATCGGCACAATCCTGCTTGCTATACACATGTGTTTCCTGAAATTGTTTTGCAATTCCCGTGTCTTGCAGGTCTATTTGCTCCTGCACATTTCCCATATAAAAGCCTTCCTGCCCTGCAAACTGATGGCATGGGTACAGGCTGCCATCTGCGCACACCGCTAGGTATTCGCTGCCCGCACCACAGCCGCGCAGCCGCTTGTTTAGGCAGGGGCCGGAATCCAAATCTATCATAAAGTGAAAAAAGTTGAAGCCCTTGCCCTCTTCCCTGCGCTTGAGATAGGCACGCGCCAGCATTTCGTATTCATGCTTGATGCGCGGAATATCCTCTTCCGTAATGGCACACTCCCCCCCGCTTACCACAGGCTCCATAGAAATTTGATCGAAACCGGCATCCGCAATGGCCAGCACATCCTCTGCAAAGTCTATATTTTTATGTGTGTAAGTGCCACGAATATAGTATTCCTGCTCCCCACGGCCATCCACAATTTTATGTGCGTTCTCCAGCACTTTATCGTAGCTGCCGCCCCCCGATACTGTTTTGCGCATACTATCGTGAATCTCTTTGCGCCCATCCATGCTAATCACCACGTTTTTCATCTCTTTGTTAATGAAATCCGCCATCTCGTCCGTTACCTGATAGGCATTGGTGGTAAGGGTAAAGCGAAATACTTTGCCCGTTTCTTTTTCCAGCTGCCTGCCGTATTCCACAGTTTTCTTCACCACGTCAAAGTTCATTAGCGGTTCCCCACCAAAAAAATCCACTTCCAAATTGGTTCTGTTCGCAGAGTGCCGCACCAAAAAATCCAACGCAGCCTTGGCTGTGGAAAGGCTCATCAGCGCGCGCTTGCCACGGTATTCGCCTGTATCTGCAAAGCAATAGCTGCAACGCAAGTTGCAATCCTGCGCCACCAGCAGGCATAGCGCCTTTATCACCGGCTCGTTAAATTTGGGCGTTTTTAGGTGCTCCGGCTTTTCGGAATACAGCACGCCGTTTTCTATCAGCACGTCTATTTCCTGCAATATTTCGGCAGCTTCCCCGCCCAAATCATCTATGATTTGTTCATTTGTTTTTCCCGCGTTTTTAAACGTAAGCACGCGCATTGCTTCGCGATCTATGGCATGCACCGAGCCCGATTCCACATCCAGCGCCGCATACCTGCCGCCAAACTCTATTAAATGTACCATCCAATTCCTTTCATACCAATTCCGATTTGAAACATTTGTTTCAAATCACGCGCAATATGCGCGACTCGAAAAATAGTTTTTTATTTTTCGAGCGGGAATGTCGTTCAATAGTGATTCCATCCAAAATGCAGAGCGTTTTGGAACTGCCGTATGGCAGTGATAGAAATATCGCTTTTGCGATATTTCTATCAGGAATCAGTATCATTGCCCTCCGCATCACTGGCGGAAAGCCCGCTTCTTGATAGAAAAAAAGGGCGGTAAATAACTTACTTACCGCACCCCTTTTGCTATTTTTCTACTTATTTCTGTTTTCTCTCACACTTTTGGTTTGCCAATGTGCACGATGTTTTGCATGCAGACTGGCAAGATGTTTGGCATTCGCCGCATCCGCCGGATACGAGAGTTTCCTTTAGATTATTTTTGGTTACAGTTACAATATGTTTCATGTTTCGAATCTCCTTATTAGGGAATTTCATTTATTTGGGGTTCACTTCTGCTCCGCCTTCAAAGCTTTCTACAGAAGCAACTGCGCTCTTAGATATTACAAGCAGTGTTTTTTCCGGGCCACATTCGAATGTAACCAGATCTTCTTTTATGGAAACAACTTTGCCATAAAAACCACCGATTGTCTTAATCTGATCCCCAACCTTTATGCTGTCCATCATTTCTTTGAACTTCTTTTCCCGTCTTTTGTTGGGAACAATAATAAGTACAACGAAAATGACAATTAACAAAATGGGGAAAATCCACGTCATTAATGACGAGCCTCCCGCAGCACCACTTGCTGCACCTCCTGCTGTAGCCCCAAAGCAACTTGTTGGCATTAAACAGCCACCGTCCTTTCAAGAATTCATTACCATCAATCAAAATGCGCTTTCACACACTCTTATATAATATATTCAAAGCACCCAATAGTCAACCAAAACTTTGACATTTGCTATATAGTGTGTTTTTGTATTTTCAGCATACTGTATCGTGTGCCCTAGGCCTCGTAACCCGCCATAAACGCCTGCCGAAATTCCCCAAAGGTTCCCGCCAATATGTGGGCGCGAATTTCCTCCATTAGCCGAATGGTAAAACGTGTGTTGTGTATGGTAAGCAAAGTGGCTCCCAGCATTTCGTTCGCTTTTACCAAATGACGAATATAGGCACGTGTGTGGTTTTTGCAGGTGTAGCAGTCGCAGCCCTCTTCTATCGGCCTAAAATCCCGCGCATACTCTGCATTGCGCACCACCAGCTTGCCGCTGCGCACCAGTGCCGTGCCATTGCGCGCCACCCGTGTTTGCAGCACGCAGTCAAACATATCTATGCCGCGCGCCACGCCCTCTACCAAACAATCTGCACTGCCCACACCCATTAGGTAGCGGGGTTTTTCCTCTGGCAATATGGGGGTAACGGCATCCAGCATTTCGTACATCATGGGCTTTGGCTCGCCCACGGAAAGGCCGCCAATGGCGTTGCCTATAAAATCCATTTCTGCAATGGCGGCGGCGCTTTTCTTCCTTAGCTCGGGATACATGCCACCCTGCACAATGCCAAACAGTGCCATATCCTCCCGCGTTTGCGCCTGTTTTGCCCGCAGTGCCCAGCGGTGCGTGCGCTCCATAGAATGCTGCGTATACTCCACATCCGCAGGGTGCGGCGTGCACTCGTCCAGCACCATCATAATATCCGGCCCCAGCGCTTCCTGTATTTGCACCACATTTTCCGGCGTGAACATATGGCGGCTGCCATCCAAATGGGACTGGAAGGCCGCCCCTTCCTCCGTAAGCTGCCGAAGCTCCGAAAGGCTGAACACCTGAAAGCCGCCGCTATCTGTTAGTATGGGCTTTTTCCAGTTCATAAACTTGTGCAGACCGCCCGCTTCCTTTATTAAATCCGCACCCGGCCGAAGGTACAGGTGATAGGTATTGGACAGTATAATTTGCGCTTTCGTCTGCTCTATTTGCTCTGCCGTTAGCGCCTTCACCGTTGCCTGCGTGCCCACCGGCATAAAAACCGGCGTTAAAATATCCCCATGCGGCGTTTTCAGAACACCAGCACGGGCACGTGTATCACTAGATTTTTTTTCTACTGTATAGTTAAACAAATTATCCCTCTAACTGCTTGCGATTCTCTATTAGCAAATTGTAAATGTCTTTCACACTGTTGTATACATAGTCCGGCTGCACGTCGCCCTCCAGAATATCGTTGTAGCCAATCTCTCCCGAAAGCACGGCAATGCCTACAATTCCACCGTTTACCGCTGTTTTTATATCCGTATACAATCGGTCGCCCACCATTGCCACATACTCTTTCGCCTGCCCTGTTTTGTCCAGTATATACTCCACTGTTTCCGCAAAGGGCTTGCCCACAAACTTCGGCTGCACACCTGTGGCATGCGTTATCATGGCTGCCATTGCGCCACAGTCCGGCCAGAACCGGTCACCCTCCAGCGGGCACACCCTGTCTATATTCGTAGCTACAAAGGGCACACCTTGGGAAATCAACCTGCAAATGGTGTCTGCCTTCTCAAAATCAAACGTGGTATCGAAACCCAGCACCGCAAAATCCGCAGTGGCCGCACCCGCGGGAAGCAGCGCGATTCCCGCATCCCTAAACTGCCGCTCCAGCTCTGGCGTACCCGCAAGGTACACCTTTGGCTGCTCTGCTTTTTCTTTTAGGTAGTGTATCATCACATCCCCAGAGGTCATTACATGCTGGCGCGTAACACCCGCAAAGCCCAGCTTGTGAAGCTTTTCCACATAGTCCTCTGGCGACTTGGACGAATTGTTTGTAAAAAAAGAGAACTGAATGCCACGCTGCAAAAACAGCTCTATCAGCTCCATTGCACCGTCTATCAGCGTCCACCCCAGATTGATGGTGCCGTCCATATCCAACACAAAACAGCGGATATCTTTTATATCCGCCGCTGCTTGGTTCAATTTTCCCATTTTGTTTGTATTCTGCATTTTTATACCAATTCTTATTTAAAACTTTGTTTTAAATTATGCGCAATATGCGCGACTCGAAAAATGTTTTTACGTTTTTCGAGTGAGAATGTCGTTCAATACTGGTTTCATTCAAAATGATTTGCATTTTGAAACTGCCGTATGGCAGTAATAGAACTATTACTTTTGTGATAGTTCTATTCGGAATCGGTATTACAGGTTTTCCGACATAATTTTAAATTCTTGGTAAAGATCGGAACGGAACACCATTTTCTTGGACAATGCTTCGTCTATATCCTCATCTATAATATGGTGATCACGAGTGCCTACCACGCGGTTGCCCACGCCCTTGTTTAAAAGCTCTACCGCACGAATGCCCATGCTGGTAGCACGCATGCGATCCGCAGCAGTGGGTGCGCCGCCACGCTGAATGTAGCCCAGCACAATGGCCTTGGCATCCAGCCCGGCCTTGGCACGCATATAGTTTGCAACAGCTTCGCCCTTGCCCGCGCCCTCCGCAATCAGTACAATACTGGTCATTTTGCCCTTGATGCGGTTGGACAATATTTCCTCGCAAATATAGTCTATGTCAAACTCAACCTCGGGAATGATAATATGCTCTGCGCCGCCCGCAATGCCTGCATACAGTGCAATATCGCCACATTTGTTGCCCATTACCTCTATTACGCCTGTACGCTCGTGCGATTTCATGGTGTCGCGTATGCGTGATATTTCTTTCATAACACCGTTTACCGCGGTATCAAACCCAATAGTAAAATCGGTATAGGCAAGGTCGTTATCTATTGTGCCCGGAATGCCAATGGTGGGCACACCCAAGTGGCTCAGCACGCGCGCCCCTGCAAAGCTGCCATCTCCACCAATTACCACAAGCCCGGAAATATCAAAAGCTCTTATTACCTGCAACGCCTTCTTCTGACCTTCTTCGGTTTTGAATTCTTCGCAACGAGCCGTTTTCAGTACGGTACCGCCCTTTTCCACAATACCGTCTACATCCTCAGTTTTAATGCGTTCTACGCGTCCTTCAATCAACCCTGCATAGCCCTTGGAAATTCCCATTACGGAAAACCCCACCGCATCCGCAGCCATTACCACGGCACGAATGCCCGCATTCATGCCCGGTGTATCGCCGCCGCTTGTTAATATGCCAATTCTTCTTTTCATAATTTACTACCTCTTATTCCGTATTTCTCCGTGTATTATTCGCCCGCTTCCACTTCGCCATGCTTTGTAAGCACAGTGGCCTTGCCAGTGATTTTGATAGCGGAAGTATTGTCTGTAAACTGAGCAATCAATACATCTCCATTGTTTAAGCGTTCTGTATGATGCAGCTTGGTATCTCTACCACGCGTCATTCCTATTACATTAACCCCGTTTTCTTTGGCCTTTATTACAATATATTCATCCGAGGATTTTATTTCGTTTTCCATAGCCTTTTTCTCCCTTAAAGCAATCATCTACCATAATATCAAATAAACCGCATAATTTCAACAACTCACGGTGCAAAATAATGGAAATGCTATGCGAGTGTATGTAGGGCTTTGCTGGGCAGGAAAATGGCGGGTTTGGGGGAGGCAAGCATACCAGCACAGAGGCACCCGCCCCGCGCCATATAAAAACACGCATGAAGATCAATCTCCCTCACACGCATAATGTTGCTATACATTATTATTTATTTGATATCCCCTCTTGAAGCCTGTGCGTTTAGTGGATTTAGCAAGTATTGTCAATGGGCGCGGGCGTTTCTGTCTGTGTCTTTTTTTGGGGTTGAGGGATGCTCACTGTTCAATTTTCCACTGCCCTTTCAAATCTGCATTCTCAATTTCCAATTGCCCCCACACCTACTTCACCACCACATTCTCCGCCCCCAGCAACTGTTTCAACTGCTCCATCAGCTCCGCAGAATAGCAAACGCTTCGGTTGCCGCACAGCTTGTACTTCTGCCCTGTTTTCTCTACATAAACCACAATGCTGTTGTTGCCCCTGTGCTTCGCCGTCAGCCGCATCAAATTGTCCACATCGCACTGCGGCGGCACCTTCACATAGCACTGCTTGCCCACAAAAAACGCCTCATCCGGCACATACAGCTCCACCTTCTCCGCCAGCAGCTCTATGCCGTTTTGGGCAGTTACCGTTATTTTCCCCGCAATGTTCACAATGGTATCCTGCTGCAAAAACGCCTCGCACTGCGCATACACATTTGGAAACACAATCACGTTTATTTGTGCATACAGGTCTTCCAGCGTTAGGTTGGCCATGGGCTTTTTCTGCTTCGTGGTGCGCAGCCGCAAGTCGTTCACAATGCCCAGCAGCTCCACCGCCCTGCCATCGAACTGATACATGTTGGCCTCGTCCTCTGCTGTGCTCATAATATCCGCAATGGAATATTCCCGCGCCTCCAGCACGCCCGCCATGTCATCCAGCGGATGCCCGCTGATATACAGCCCTGTCATTTCCTTTTCATACATCAGCAGCTTTTCCGTGGGATACTCGTCAATTTCGGGCAGCTCCGTTTTCAGCATGGAAAACTCTTCCTCCGCACTGTCGAAGAGTGACATCTGCCCCGCCGCCTGCCGCTTGCCACTCTGCACAGACTCTGCCAGCCGTTCGCCATACACTTCCATCAGTTGCGAGCGGTGTACATCAAAACAATCGAAACAACCGGAAAGTATCAGACTTTCCAGCCGTTTTTTATTCAGCAAATCCGCATTTTTATGCACAAAATCGTCAAAGTCCTTGTAGCCCTCCATGCGCCGCGCTATCACCTCTTCTATGGCATCGCCCACATAGGCAATGGCCGAAAGGCCAAAGCGAATGGCACCACCCTCTGTGCCAAAACGCATTTGAGAGCGGTTGATATCCGGCGGCAGCATTTGTATGCCTGCACGTTTCAGGTAGCCTATGTATTCCGCCAGCTTGGGCTTGTGCGACAAAAAGCTGTTCAGCAAAGCCGTCATAAACTCCACCGGATAGTAGCGTTTTAAATAGGCCGTTTGGTATGCCACCACAGCATAGGCACAGGCATGCGACTTGTTGAAGGCATAGTTTGCAAATGCCATCATCTGGTCAAACAGCTCTGTGGCCGTGCGTTCGTCCATTCCCCGCGCCACGGCGCCATCCACCACCACATCGCCATCGGTTTCGCCATAAATAAAGGCTTTCCGTTCTTTCTCCAGCACCGACTGCTGCTTTTTACTCATCGCACGGCGAACCAAATCGCTACGGGCAAGCGAATACCCCGCCACATCCCGCACAATGCGCATGATCTGCTCTTGATACACCATGCATCCATAGGTTTCTTCCAAAATGGGCTGGAGCAGCGGATGCGCATACTTCACGGACGAAGGGTTGTGCTTGCAGCGCAGGTATTCGGGAATACTTTCCATTGGGCCCGGGCGAAACAGCGAAATACCCACCATAATTTCATCCAAATTGCTGGGTTGCAAATCCATCATCAGCCTACGCATACCGCCAGATTCCAGCTGGAACATACCCTCTGTCTCGCCAGAGGCAATCAGTGCATACACCTCTTGATCGTCTATGTCTATCGCGTCTATATCTATTGTTTTTCCGTGGTTTTGCAGCACCATTTCCACAGCATCCCGAATCACCGTTAGGGTGCGCAGCCCCAAAAAGTCCATTTTCAGCAGCCCTAGGTCTTCCAGTTCCTTCATGGGGTACTGCGTGGTTATGCTGTCGTCCTTATTGTTCTTTTGCAGCGGCACGTATTCCGTAATGGGATTTTGGGAAATTACCACACCCGCAGCGTGCGTGGAGGCATGGCGCGGCATTCCCTCCAGCTGCTTGGAAATATCTATTACCTGCCGCACCTGCTCGTTTTGCTGGTACTCTTGGCGCAGCTTTTCGTTTCGTTCCATTGCCTTGTCTATGGTCATTTTCAGCTCGAAAGGAACCATTTTGGCAATGCGGTCGGCCTCCGCCACGCTCATGTTCAGCACCCGTGCCACATCCCGAATGACCAGCCGCGCGCCCATCGTGCCAAAGGTGATAATCTGCGCTACTTTATCCTCGCCATATTTTTGGGTCACATAGTCTATCACTTCCGGCCTGCGCTCGTAGCAAAAATCTATATCTATATCCGGCATGCTAATGCGCTCGGGATTCAAAAACCGTTCAAACAGAAGGTTGTAACGCAATGGGTCTATATTCGTAATACCCAGCGCATACGCCACAATGCTGCCCGCCGCACTGCCACGGCCGGGTCCCACCATAATGCCCTGTTGCTTGGCAAAGCGCACAAAATCCCAAACAATCAGGAAATAATCTGTAAATCCCATTTGGTTTATCGTGTCCAGCTCAAAGGCGAAGCGGGCGGTTATTTCCTCATTCATTTCCGGGTAGCGCCGCCCAAGCCCAGCAAGCGCCACCTCCTTCAAATACCCCTTGTTGGTACTGCCCTCCGGCACATCAAAATGGGGCAGGTGGTAGTTGCCAAATTCTATCTCCAAATTGCACTTTTCCGCAATTTCCCGTGTGTTGTCCACCACCTGCGGCGCATAGTCGAACAGCGAGCGCATTTCTTCCTCGCTCTTCAGGTAAAACTCCTCCGTGGCAAAGGACATACGCCCCGGCTCTTCCATTGTGGTTGCCGTACCAATGCACATCATAACATCCTGCGCATTGGCGCTTTCCTTGGTTACGTAGTGCACATCGTTGGTTGCCACCAGCTTTATGCCCGTCTCCTCCGCCAGCTTTAGCAGCAGCGGGTTGATGCGGCGTTGCTCGGGTATGTTGTGATCCTGTATTTCCAGATAAAAATCTTCCCCAAATACCCCCTGCAATTTCAAGGCCATGCGCTTTGCGCCCTCATAATCATTTTGGGTAAGCAAGCGCTGCACATCGCCCGCAAGACAGGCTGAAAGGCACACCAGCCCCATGCTGTGCTTGGCCAGCAACGTGTAATCAATTCGCGGTTTGTAGTAAAACCCGGTTAAAAACCCTTCCGAAACCAGCTTCATTAAATTCTGGTAGCCCAGCTCATTTTTGGCCAGCAACACTAGGTGGGCATATTCTTTGGAAACCACGCTTTTTTCCATGCGGCTGCCCGAAGCCACATATACCTCGCAGCCCACAATGGGCTTTATGCCCGCCTTCTTGGCTGTCTTAAAAAAGTCAATCACGCCATACATTGCGCCATGGTCTGTAATGGCCAGGCTATCCATACCCAGCTGCGCTGCCCTATCCACCAAATCTTTTATACGGCAGGCGCCGTCCAGCAGGCTATATTCCGTATGTACATGCAAATGTGTAAATCCGCTCATACCATCTCTCCAACTATATCTCCAAAAAACGGGCGAAAATCCAGTTCCCGCTACTGTTGTGTTGTAAACTACTCTGCGTACACTCTGCAAGCAGAACTCTTGTTTTTAGTATAGCATACACACCCTGCCATATACAGTACCCTGCCCCACAATCTGCAGAGTTATTTCGCTTTTATTCCTTGCCGTATGCTTCACAAACTCCTTCGCATCCTGTATAATAAGTGCAGACAGGAATTTGGAAAGGACATGTAAATGACATATAAGTTAGTGGCAATCGATTTGGACGACACACTTTTAGACAGCGAAAAGAAGTTTTCCGTGCGTGGAAAGAAGGCGATCACGCAGGCAATGAAGCAGGGCGTCCATGTGGTGCTGGTGTCTGGAAGGGCATATCAAAGCATCAATATATACAACAAGCAATTGGGAATTCAAGACTACACCATTTGTCTGGCAGGCGGCCAAGTGGTAGACAAAAATGAGGACATTGTGTTTTCGGCAAACCTGCCCCCGGTGGAGGCCAAGCAGGTAATGCGCTGGGCAGCGCTGCGCAACATACACTATCAGGTGTATTTGGAGGATGGCTTGCATTACCCCAAAAAATCTCAGTTTTCGGATTTTTACGAGAGACAATGCAGCATAAAGGGCACTGAAGACCCTCACTTGTTGGAAAAAGAGCCCATACTAACACCCAAAATATTGTTTGTAGACACGGTTGAAAACATAGCAAGATACAGGCAGGAAGTGGAGCAAATGTTCCCGGAGTTTTTGGTGCAAAACTCTCAGCTGGAGTACTTGGAAGTGCTGAACCCGGAAACCTCCAAAGCCACAGGGGTGGATTTTGTAGCAAAAAAGCTGGGCATTTTGCCCGAGCAGGTAATGGCCATTGGCGATAGCGACATAGATGCCAGCATGATGGACTATGCAGGCATGGGAGTGGCTGTGGCAAATGCAAGGCCACACATACTGGAAATTGCAGATTTCGTTACCGATTCCTGCGACAACGACGGCGTGGCAAAAGCGATAGAAAAATTTGTAATAGGCGAATAGATAGGAGAACAATCCATGAAACGTCTCATTAAAATTAAAGATCTGGTGGAAGCGCTAAACCTAAGCATTGTGTATATGGGCACGCGGGACACCGCGGAAATTGACAGCAGCGACCTAAACCGCCCCGGAATGCAAATGACAGGCTTTTTCGAGTACTTTGCGGTAAACAGAATTCAGCTGTTTGGTATGGTGGAAATGAGCTACCTGCAAACACTGCCGCCAGAGGTGCGTTTGGAACGGCTGAGCCAGTTTTTTGCCAACCCCATTCCCTGTGTGCTAATTGGGCGAAACCTATTGCCCCCAGAGGAATTTTTGGACTGTGCGCGCAAATACAACGTGCCTGTTTTAATGAGTGGGCTAACCACCACCAAGCTAAGCCACAAGGCCGCTATCTTTTTGGATGAAACCCTAGCCCCCTCTATATCCCGACATGGCGGGCTGATGGACATTTACGGCGTGGGCATTTTTATTACCGGCGAAAGCGGCGTGGGCAAAAGCGAAACAGCGCTGGAGCTGGTAAAGCGCGGGCATCGTTTTGTTGCGGATGATGTGGTGGAAATACACAAGCTTTCCGACGACACGCTGGTAGGTCGCTCGCCAGATATCATTCGTCACATGATGGAAATTCGCGGCATTGGCATTATAGACGTTTCCGTGCTATACGGCATGGGCAGCATTGTGCGGGAAAAGAGCATCACCCTTTCCGTACATTTGGAGCTGGGCGAGATAAAGGATATAGACCGCATAGGCAATGCGGATAACCACATTACCCTGCTGGGCATTAAGGTGCCGCAAATCACACTGCCAGTACGCCCCGGGCGAAACATTGCCATAGTAATGGAGGTAGCCGCCATGAACTTCCGCCTAAAAAGCATTGGCCAAGGCGGTGGCGAATGGCTGGCACAAAACATAATGGATGTAATACAACAATCATGACAGACTATTCTACCTATTTTCTAGGCGCTGTGAACGAAGAGCGCATTTTTAAAAATGAACCAATGGACAAGCATTCCTCCTTTCGCACCGGAGGTTGTGCGGATGTTTTGCTTGTTCCAGACACAGAGGCGGAACTACTAGCGGCAATGGCAGTGATTCGCGCACATTCACTGCCTTTTTTTGTAATTGGGCGGGGCTCCAACCTGCTGGTTGCCGATGCAGGCGTGCGTGGCGTGGTGGTGAAAATTGCCTATGGCTCCGTTTCTGTGGTGGGAAATACAATTATTGCGGATGCGGGTGTCTCTTTAAGGCAAGTGGCGCTGGCGGCTGCAAATGCTGGCCTTGGCGGGCTGGAATTTGCGGCGGGCATTCCCGGCTCCCTAGGCGGCGGTTTGGCAATGAACGCGGGAGCCTACGGCGGCGAGCTGGGCAGCTATATTCAATGTGTTCGCGTGCTGGACAGCACCGGGGAAGTACAGGAACTTTCCCGGCAGCAATTGCATTTTTCCTATCGGCACAGCGCCATTTTGGAACATGCATATATTGTATTAAGTGCTGTCTTTCAACTTCCCGAAGGCAACAAGGCAGAAAGCCTAGCGCTTATAGACGAACTTGCCGCAAAACGCAAAGAAAAGCAACCGCTGGAGCACCCCAGCGCAGGCAGCACTTTCAAAAGGCCGCCGGGGCAATTTGCCGGCGCATTGATAGAGCAGTGCGGGCTAAAGGGCGCCAGCTGCTGCGGCGCACAGGTATCGCCAAAGCATGCAGGCTTTATCGTAAACACCGGCGGCGCAAAATCCAGCGATATTTATCAATTGATGTGCAAGGTGCAGGAAACAGTTTACAGAGAAAAGCACATTCGTTTGGAAGCAGAAGTGCAGTTGCTGGGGGAATTCCCCGATGATTGAAATTACAAAGGACTTTCACACACATACCGTGCACAGCCACGGCACAGGCACTGTGGAGGAAAATGTGCAGGCGGCCATTGCCAAGGGGCTTTCCGCCATTGCCATAAGTGACCATGGGTTTTCCCACCTGTTTTATGGCATTCGGGATATAGATGCCTACCTGCGCGATATAGAGAACATGAAAAAGAAGTACGCGGGGCAGATAGAGGTGTTGAGCAATGTGGAGTTGAACATCATTAGCCTAGATGGCAAGCTGGATTTGCCAGTGGGCTACGAAAATGCTTTTGACCTATTGATGTTTGGCTACCACAAAATGTCGGGCTACAAAGGGCTGAAGGATAAGCTGGACTTTATGCTTCCCAAGCGTCATAATAAGAGTACGGCAGATAAATTTACAGATGCGTATATTGCGGC
>CAZQBV010000069.1:0-16235 GCA_964592125.1 uncultured Christensenella sp. | reverse complement strand
CCTATGGCACGGATTAAAAACGTATAACGTTTTTAATCAAGAATTAGTATAATACTATTAAAAATTTAGTATAGCACATAGAAAAAACCGCCAAATTTTGCTTCAGCGGTTTCTTTTACATTTTATTGCAAGCTGCTTTTGCGCCTATAGTTTAAACTGCTCCAACAATTGTTTCATCAATTGCGCCTGACCAGAAAGCTCCTGACTGGATGCCGCGCTTTGCTGCGAAGTAGCAGAGTTTGTTTGCACCACATTGGAAATTTGATCCATTCCAATTCTAATCTGCTCTACAGAATCCGATTGCATATCGGAAGCGTTGGATATTTTGTTGATATTTTCTATAATATTCTGCGCCCCCTCTACAACACCGTTCAACACACTTGCTGTCTCATCCACAATTGCAGACCCATTTTTCACCGCTATTATAGAATGCTCTATCAATGCGGTACTATTTTTAGATGCCTCCGCACTTTTAGAAGCCAAGTTGCGCACCTCGTCTGCTACCACGGCAAACCCTTGCCCAGCGGCACCCGCCCGCGCTGCTTCTACTGCCGCATTCAGCGCTAATATATTCGTCTGGAATGCAATATCTTCAATGGTTTTAATAATCTTTCCAATTTCGTTGGATGTATCACTAATATTTTGCATTGCAGAAATCATTTCATTCATTTTTTGCTGACTGTCAGACAGTTCAATGCCCACCTGCCCCACTTCTTCGCTTGCTTTTTTCGCATTTTCTGCATTTTCCTTGCTACTGTCGGCAATCGTTGTTATGGTTGCACTTAGCTCCTCTACCGAAGCTGCCTGTTCCATAGTGCCTTTCGATAAAGACTGTGCACCGTTGGATACCTGTATAGAACCAGCCGACACCTGTTCCGCAGCACTGCCCATCTGCCGAAGCGCAAGGGACATCTTTTCAGAATAGGCTTTAATAGAAACTTCTATATTTTCAAAATTACCTACAAAGCTCTTTTCAAAATCGCAATTGAAGTTTCCACGCGACATTTCCTGCATTACCCTGTCAATTTCCGAAATATACCCAGACAATATATCCAAAGAACTTCGCACATCATTTGCCAAATCGCCCAGCTCATCTTTGCTCTCAAATTCCAGCTTTGCACTTAAATTGCCCATAGACATTTCTTTTACTGTGGCTGCAATCGCTTTCAGTGGCTTTGTAATACTCAAAGCTGTTACTCTGGCAATCAAATAGCCAACAGCAATAAGCGCCACCAACAATATAATAATAGTTTTTGTATAATCATTGATCGAGTTTTGATTGTCTGCAACCGTTTCATTTATCAACTCGCTAACATGTTCGCCAGCATCTGCGGATACAGTCTTCACTTCCGAAAGAATATCCTTTGCAAAAACTTCAAAGTTACTGTTCACAGTTTTTAGGCTAGAGATGGATATTGCTACCACTACTAAAATTAGCGCTAGCGCAAACACAAAACCCAAAGCGCTTCTTAACCTTACCGGCAAATTTCTATACATGTTTTTCCAACCTCATTTTCTCTTTGTTAAATATGGTAGAATATATAAATTAAGTATAATACATATTCTCTTTATAAACAATCATTTGTCTTTTATTCTTAAAAATATTATAAATTCAATTTTATTTCACACAAAAAATGATACCGCAATAAGCCTGTGCATTTGTCACACAGGCTTATATTTATTTGCTCTTGTTTTTTCGTAAATTTCTATTTTAGATTTTCTTTTGACTGCAACCACTTGCGCAGCTTGATCTCTTCCAATCCAATCCCAATTATCGTAAGGCAACTTTCTTTGTTTGTTCTGTCTTCGCAAGCAGTAAAAGTCAGCTCCACCGGTACATAATCTACAGAAAAACACTTGTTCTCGGTATCACACACAAAGCCTTTTATGCGCAAAATATTTCCATAAATTCCCGCTTCAATATCCGTCTTTCCACTTTCCAGCAACTGTACTGTGCAATCACAACTGCACGAAAGCGATCCAAAAGCATGCTTATGTTCATGATGGTGATGGCTATGCTCATGTTCACAGGCATTGTGGTTATGGTTATTATGGGCTGCCACCTGCTTTTTATACTGTAAGCAAACCTCCTGCTCGTTAGCATTCAGCTGCTCCCACTGCTTTTCTATCAGCAAACTATCTGGTACCATGTCCGCAATCTGCCCCAATACCTCTTGCACTTTTTCGTCACTCATGTTCTCTGTTTTACTCAAAAATATCACATTGCTGTTGTGAAGCTGATTTTTATAAAATTCTTCGGAAATCAACAACCTCTGTTCAAAATTTTTGGCATCTGCAATGGTAATCACTTGTTCTATACTGCATATGTTCAATAGCGGCGGTATTTTAAACTGCCCCATCACATCCGAAAGTTGTGCCACCCCTGTGGGTTCTATTACAATTAAGTCTGGCATGAATGTTTCTATTGCAGTTTTTATTGCAGCGGTAAAATCACCCACACCCGTGCAACATATGCAACCTGCCTCTACCGAAACCACTTCAAATCCCTGTTGTTTCAGCAAATCGCCATCAAAATTGATAGCCCCAAATTCATTTTCCAGTATCACTACATTTTTTTCTTGAAAACAGGAAGAGACCATCTTCCTTATGAAGGTGGTCTTTCCTGCTCCTAAAAAACCAGAAACAATGATGACTGGAGTTTTATAGTTCGTATTCTGCAAGGTTGCACTCCTCGGGGTTCACAGCTTTTCTCATCTCTGCAATAAACTTTTCTTCATCTTCGGGAATTTCATCCAGTTGCGATTCTATAATGCCCATCCATTTTAGTTCGCGTTTGTTCACTTTCAGCTCGCCTTTGTCCACACCGGCGCGCAGTAGCTCTAAACCCTTTTTTACAGAGTTTAGTGTTCGAAGGAATGGGCTTTCCGTCTTCACCATTTCCTTACTTACTTCCACTGCAAATCCCGGTTGCAAAATGTATGCATGAGGATCTAGGAAGGCATCCGACTCAATGAGTATATCACGCATCATCTTGCCTTGGCCTTTTTCCACAGCCTTGTTCAGCATTCTGCAATCGTAAATTAACTGCTCTGTACTCATCACTGTGGTAAATCCACTCAGCAGCTTTATTTGCTGTACAGATTCGTTCGACCACAGATCCGAAGGATACATCATAATATTACCAACTTGATCAAAATGTGCGCAAGACGCACCCTTGCCTTCGGTAGCAATGGGGAAGCCCGAAATGATTTTAGTATAAACACCCTCAAACGAGCAGTCTTTATTGGGGCCAACCGATCCCTGTTCGTAAGGAATCAACGAACGCGGACCACAGGCAATCCTTACCAATGCAGCAAAAGTACGCGGTACATATCCATCCTCTGCCAAGACCATAGCTGTATTGCCAAATCCACAACCGGAATCGCCAGCGCCTAAGGAACCATTTGCTTCTGCAACTTTGTTGATGCTATCCCACAAATAAGCCATATCACGCGAAGCCATGCAACCCAGCGCAAATATGGTTGTTTTAATATCTGCATTCATCAGTCCGCCATCGCAAATTTCTTTGCCCGCTGTAGACTCTATCGAAATATAGTCTGCACCATCCTTGGATGATTGCTCTATTACTTTCATAATATTATCCCAGTTTTCACCAGAACGCAGCACCATAGGGCGCACAAATTCACGCAGATCATTGGGGGTCATTCTCATGGCACTTTTTATGCCCTTGTTTGCCTCGTATTCAAACATAATGTCGCGCATTACTTTATGAATTTCTATTCCAAACTCGGGCGTGCTGGTCATCTCTGGCAGCAGTTCAAACTCAAAACACATTGCATCCTGATGCAGTGCCAATGCCCTATCCAATGCACCTGTAATAATTTCCTTGTATATTTCAATTACTTCGGGCATTGTTTCTTTGTTTACTTTCATTGTGGGCACTGTGTAATTTAGTTCTGGATAAATCTCCCCACCACCCAGCACCATTCCATTTTTCAATGTCAAAGGTTGTTTACAGATACCATACATCAGTTCATCTGGGTTATCATACGCCAAACTCGTAAATTTTCTCTTTTCCATTATTGTATATTCCCCCTATCCTAGTTGGCTTTGGAACGCAGGTATTCTTGCGCTAAATCTGCCGCAGTGCCTGCATCCTTTGTATAACCATCCGCACCAATTTCGTCTGCATAGCGTTGGCTAATGGGTGCGCCACCTACCATAAAGAATACTTTGTCGCGTATTCCGGCATTTTCAAATGTTTCAATTACATCTGGCATTGCCGCCATTGTTGTGGTGAGTAGAGAGGAAATTGCAATAATATCTGCATCCACTTCCTTGGCCTTCTCTAGGAATTGTTCCGGGGAAACATCTATCCCCAAATCGTATACCGTAGCGCCAATTCCCTTCATCATCATTGCCACCAAGTTCTTTCCAATTTCATGCAAGTCACCTTTTATGGTACCAATTACCACGGTGCCAATGGGTTTCATATCCGCATCAATCATCAGTGGCTCCAAAATTTGCAGGCCACCAGTCATTGCACGAGCAGATAAAATCATCTCCGGCACAAAAATCTCGTCATTTTTAAACATTTCCCCAATGTTTGCCATGGCGCTGATCAATGCATCCATAATTTCCTGCAGAGATACCTTCTGTTCAAGAGCCTCCGTTACCAACTTCTTGGTTTCGTTGGTATTACCATCCTCAACTGCTGTGATTAGATTTTGTAAAGACAAATCAAACACCTCCTAATAAATTTAGTTTTTTTGTATCGTTGGATTTAGGTTTTAATAGAATAGATCATTCAAAGACAACACACTCGCTCTTTTATGCTTTATTTCATTCTACTGCGGCACCAAATAAATGTATTTCGGAAACTTAAGAATTTTTATCGCTTTTATATGAAGAACTTCTTTTGAATTGACAAAATCAGTTAAGCTGTGTATTATTTTTATAAAAAGTGTAAAATATTTAAAAATCTCCTATATTCGTGTTTTGTTTGGATGAAATACTTCTTTTTTTCAGAAGGCGCATGTAGTATTGGCTAAGATTCCTATTTGTTTGGAGAAATGCTATGGATTTTTTAGAAATGCTCTATCAATACGTAGAATCCTACTACGAATCTACACAAATTCCGCTTAGCATATTGGATGAAGACGGCAGTTTGTTGCGCCGTTACGGTAAAAGTTGTTTGTACTGTCAGCAGTTTAAAAAGCAGTTAGGTGGGGACGGCATTTGCAACAAACGCCATTTGCATGGCTGCAATGCCGCCGCTGCACAAAATCAAGGTTACGTCTTTTCCTGCCCAGGCGGTCTGGTTCACTTTGCAGTCAGTCCAAAGCAAAACAACCGCCCCATTTGCAGTATACTGGCAGGTCCTTTGTTGTTGGAATTTCCCCAAATGAATATGGTGGATGATGTTCTGGTAAAATTCAAGCTTCCTTTGAAGGGGCGTACTGCTTTATTTTCTGCCATGCAAACGGTTACCTTGGCAGAGCCCAAGCAAATCAAATATCTTAGCCGCTTGCTGTATAGCCTAACAGGCCACTTGCCCGATATGGCACAGGAAATTGTAGAAAAGCAAAGTGATTTGGAGGCGCAGCAAGCCAGAATAGATGCCTATTTGGAAGCCATACAGGAAGATGAAGAAGCCATACAGCGTCGCAACTATACTGCACAGCTTTACGATTTGGAAATGCAGCTGATTTCTTCCTTGCGCATGTGTAACGAGGTGGAGGCAAAGCTTGCCATGAAGGAGCTTTTTGCACTGCACTGCTACAGCTCGGGGCAGCGCACAAATTTTATCACCGTCCGGTCTATCGAGCTCATTACCCTTCTTTCCAGAACTGCCATAGAAGCAGGTGCAAATGTATACAAAATGTACGGTAAAACGGATAAATTTTTTAAATATCTTATGGATTCAGAAAGTGCAATGGAAATTTCGATGTTGCTGCATAAGGCCGTTGGCGAAGCCATTCAATTGATAGACGTGCCCGTGCGAGACAGTAGCACTTCGCTCATTCGGCAAAGCATTCATTATATCAACCAGCACTATAAAGAGAATATCAGCCTAGAGGATGTCTCCAAGGAAATCAATTTAAGCACTTCGTATTTTTCTGCTATTTTTAAAGAAGAAACTGGCCTTAGTTTTACGCACTATATAAATAACTTGCGTATAGATGCCGCAAAAAAAATGCTAATGGACACAGATGTTTCGCTGCTGGATATTTCGCTAGAACTGGGCTTTGGCAGCCAAAGTTACTTTTCTTCTGTATTCAAAAAAAATGTGGCCATGAGCCCCAAACAGTTCAGAACAAAAATGCAATCCGCCAATGTGCTGCCCACTTTGGATGGCCACACTTTATAGCACATTGGGTCTCTCCACCACTTTCACCACATCGCCCTGCCCCACACTGCCACCGCCAACCACTTTGGTAAAAATACCTTCACGTGGCATAATACAATCCCCCACCTGTTGATATATGGCGCAATGCTGGTGGCATTCTTTTCCAATTTGTGTCACTTCCAAAAGCGCATCGTTTACTTCAAGGCGCGTTCCCACAGGCAGTGCAGCAAGGTTGATACCCAAAACGATAATGTTCTCGCCAAAACCGCCATCCTGCACTTTTGCACCCAATTTTTTAAAATCCACTATTTTTTCATAGCTTAACAGGCTAATTTGCCTGTGCCAGCCACCGCCGTGGGCATCGCCCTCTATGCCCCATCCCTCTATTATGTTGGCTCGCTTCACACTTTGTTTTTGCGTACCACGCTGCTGGCTGATGCAAACCGCCATCACTTTCCCTGTCAAGTTCATTCCCCCATCAACCGCCTATTTGAGACATCATCCGTCCATCCTGTGCATCCATATTCCCTGCAAAACAATGGCGTTCGGGTTTGTTCTGTATTGCATCTACAATGCAATGTTTCAATTGCATGTCATCTGGCTGCCTCAGCGCAGGGCGCAGGCCAATGCCCTTATCCATATGCAAACAGCTTTTTATGCAGCCTTCCGCAGTAAGACGAATGCGGTTGCAGCTATTACAAAAGCAATCTCCCATTGCACTAATAAAACCAATATTCCCCTGAAAATTATCTAAACTATAGTACTTTGCAGGTCCATTACCCAATTGTTTTGCACATGGCTTCATGATGCCAATTTCTTTTTCCAGCAACTGCTTTATGCTGTTGTTGTCTATCCTACTAAAGTTTTTACCCAGCCCCATTGGCATCATTTCTATAAAGCGCACAGAAATTTTTCTGTATTTTGCCAACTGCGCAATGCGCAATATATGCTCGGGGTCAAAGGGGCTCATGGGAACGCAGTTCACCTTCACAGGTATGTTTGCCTTCACAGCTACATCTATACCCTTCAGAACCTCTTCCACGTTCCCCTTTCTGGTTAACGCAGTATACTGTTTTGCATCCAAAGTGTCCAAGCTCACATTTACGGCATCTATACCCGCCAAAACCAATGCCGGCACATACTGCCCCAACAACACACCATTTGTTGTTAAAGTAACGTTTTCTATTCCATTCAGTTGCTTTATATCGCCCACCAACTGCGTAACGCCTCGGCGCACCAGCGGTTCGCCACCGGTTATCTTTACTTTATTCATTCCCAAGTTTGCGAAAACCCTGCATATGCGCAAAATTTCCTCGAAAGAAAGTATATCCGCATGGGCTAATTTTTTCACACCTTCATTTGGCATGCAGTATACGCAACGCAAATTGCATCGGTCTGTCACAGAAATTCGTACATAATCAATCTCTCTGCCAAAATGATCCTGCATGAAAATGCCCCAATTCTACAAAATTTGTCTCTATATGACATTATAGCCCTTCCACACAAGCGTTTCAACCGAAGCAGCTATAAAAAAGCATCCGTTTGATACACCACGAATGCTTCACACTCTAATAACATAGTAAAAGCCAACCATAATCAACCATATTTTTTCACGTATAGCTTCACACCATCCATAATTGCCTTGGCCATTTTATTTTGATACGCTTCATCTTGCAACAGCAAATCTTCTTCCGGATTGGACATAAACCCACATTCAATGGTACTGCTGGGCTGCGTACCCGGCTTCAACACACGATAGGGCGCTTCCAGCGGAATGCGCGGCATCTCCACATCCATCTCATGATTTATCATATCCTGCAAACATACCGCCAGCTTTTTACCTATAGAGCCCTGCGCTACAAAAAACACTTGCGGCCCCTTTGCCTCTGGATCTTCAAACTCATTTTGGTGGATGCTCAGAAACATATCTGCCTGCGATTCCAAAATAACATTTTCACGCGCTTGCATATCCAATTCCCAAGTTTCACCCAGTGCTACATCTTCCTCCCGCGTCATAATCACTTCCGCGCCGTTCTCCTGTAACATCGCCTGCAATTTTTGGGATATTTCTAAATTTACATCTTTTTCCCTTTTTCCACTAACGCCTGTTGTGCCACCCGGCACATTGCCACCGTGCCCGGGGTCAATTATAATGCGTTTTCCTTTGATAGATACTTCCGATACATCCCAATCTGCATTGTCCGGCTGTGTTGTTGCTTTTACTTGTTGCTGTATTTCTTCATCCACTTCTATCGGTGGTATATTCTCCATCTCCTCCAGTTGTGCTATCATCGCCTGCTCTGCTTGCCTTGCCTGCAACCAAAGCGAACAAAACACAATGGCAAAAACACATGCCACCGCAGCAATGATCTGCCAAAGGCGCAATGGCGTTAATTTAAAAACTATTTTCTGCCGTTCTTTTTTCGCTCTGCCTTTTGGGGGCTCGTCTTTCAGGTTTGCCCTATGTTCTGTCTGTTTTTCAGTCATTCCATACTCCTGTTTTTTCTCTACAAAATTTATTATAGCATCTATCTTCATCCGAAATGTTATGATTTTGTAATATTTTCAATAAACAAAAAAGAAGCCCTAGCTGCAAGCTTCTATTTTGTCATTTAGTTCAATATATGCTTTTAGTTTCAATCTTTTAGAATGATGCTTCTATTTTCCCAATACCTTGTCAATGTCTTTGCGCTGTGGCATAGATGGTGCGGTGCCAAACTTCTGTACCGATAGGGATGCCAGCGCATTCCCAAATACAGATGCTTCAAATAGATTTTTGCCTTCGGAGAGTGCCGTTACAAAGCCACCATTAAATGCATCCCCAGCACCTGTGGTATCCACACATTCTACTTGGTAAGCAGGAACCATTTTCGCAGTGGTGCCATCGCTGGCGTAAACGCCGTTTTTGCCCATTGTAATTACCACACCGGAAATACCCCAAGAGTGAAACACTTCCGCAGCACGCTGTGCGCCTGCCTCATCCTTCACTGCCACACCGGTTAGCGTTTCTGCCTCCACTTCATTTGGCGTAATATAATCTACTTTGGCCAGCAATTCCCTAGGCACTTTACGCGCAGGTGCAGGGTTTAGCACCACTGTAACACCTGCATCCTTGGCCATGGTAATTGCCTGCTCCAGCGCATCCATATTCACTTCAAATTGCACCAACAAAATATCGGCTTCTACAATATATGGCCTTATCTTTTCCATGTTTTCCGGCGTAAAATTTGTGCACGCCGCAGGCACCACCAAAATTTGGTTTTGCTTTGTTTTCTGATCCACACAAATCAACGCAATACCAGTGCCCATTTCCTCATCCATTAAAATATACTCTGTGGATATGCCATTTTCCTTATAAAAATTCAAAGCCAGCTCCCCAAAAACATCATGACCCAGCTTGGTTATTATTTTTACATCTGCACCTGCACGGTGAGCGGCTACACCCTGGTTGCTTCCCTTCCCGCCCGGCCCAATCTTAAATTTTTCGCCAAATACTGTTTCACCGGCCATTGGCAGGTGCTCTGCAACACCTGTTAAATCTGCCACATAGCTTCCAAACATTACTATTTTTTTGTGTTCCACTTTGTGTACTCCTTGTATTAGTTCCGTTTTTCCGGTCAGAATTGGTATTACTTTGTGCCTTTTTGCAGTATTACGCAACCATATAAAGATTCCTCGCCAGTTGCAAGTATCGCATAGGCAGTTTCCGCTACTTTATAAAAATCAAAACGCTCGACAAAGCCCACTGCACCACGGCCACGTTTGTCGTGCTTTTCTACAATTTTTATGTATTCATCCCAAATGGGGGTTTCCACTTTGCCCTTGTCGCACTCTTGAATATCCATAATGGAAACAGGCTGCTCTACAGATTCATCCAGTGGAAAAAACTGCAGAATAGCATCCATAAGATCGGTAGCACGCAGCCCATCTGCACGAACTAGCATGCTATGTCTGGCAGACGATGCCGCGGGATAAAACGCATCTGCAATCACCAGCTTATCGCCATGCCCCATTTCAGCCATCACCTTCAACAACTCTGGGGATAAACAACTTGGAATTCCTCTTAACATAATGTACCTCCTATTTTTATAACGCGGATGTAGAAATCATATTTCACATACTCCGCTTATGATACTTTTCGCCATTATATTTGTCAACAACATTCCAATCATGATATTCCGCAAAACTATAATACGAAACCAACTACGCAAAAGCCTATTTCTTCATACAAACAGCTCTGTTCCCCAGCTTTTTCCAAAAGATTGTTTTTTCTGATAGATTGGGTATAATAAATATATTAATTTTATATAGGAAAGGAACCAATCAATGAATTTAAAGACCAAACAGTTCTGCATCACTATACTATGCGTTGTTCTTGCAGCGGCTTTGTTTGCCGGATGTGCTGCTAAGCCAGAAGCTCCCACCGAGGAACCCTCCAGTAATAAGCCTTTAGTAGAAATTACCATGGAAGACAGCGGCATTATAAAAATTGAATTAGATCCCGAAGCCGCGCCCATTTCTGTGGCGAATTTCTTGAAATTGGTAAACGAAGGGTTTTATGATGGGCTCACTTTCCATCGTGTTGTTCCCGGCTTTGTTATTCAAGGTGGCGACCCCGATGGCACAGGCATGGGCGGTTCGGACGAAACCATAAAAGGCGAGTTTGCTTCCAATGGCTGGGAAAACCCCATCAGTCACGAAAGAGGCGTAATTAGCATGGCACGCTCTATGGATCCCGATTCCGCCAGCAGTCAGTTTTTTATTACGGTAGACGATGTTTCCGATATGCTGGATGGCGAATACGCTGCCTTTGGCCATGTGGTAGAAGGTATGGATGTTGTGGATAAAATTGTGGGTGTAGATAGAGATGATAACGACAAGCCCTTAAAAGATGTGGTAATCAAATCTATCAAAGTGTTAGAATAGTTTCGCATAGAACAGCTGTAAAACGCCAAAAAACGTTTTGCGCCTGCGCCAATGGCGCGAATGAAAAACATTAATGTTTTTATTGCGGAATAGTATAAAAGCAAAAAGCAGCTTCTTTTGGATTTAGAAGCTGCTTTTTTTGTGCATCATAGTCTTGCAATTATATTTTAGGGTTTATTTTTCTTTTATCTCTTCTGTCTGCTTTCTTCCAAATATTTTCTGGCTCCCAACCACCAGCAGCAACAATTCTGCAATGGCTATCACAGTCATCATTGGTGTCCAATGGTTCACCCAAGTAACAGGTAGAGAGGTATCCTCCAAAATGAGGAACAGTATCAACAGCGCTATACCTGCTATCATACCAAGTATTTTTACAACCGCTGAAGAACGTTTTGCCCTGTTTTGTTCTGTTGTTTCATTTTTTTCAGCCTTGTTCTTGGCCTTGGCACGTTTCACCAGCATCACAATACCCACAATTGCTGCACCCAATACCCCAGCTATTGCAAACAGCAGATTTAGCAACGACCAGTTTCCAGTTGATTGCAAGTTCCCCAATGGAATATCGCCATCCATCATTCGCTGAAGCAATTCAGCAGGGTCTTTCACCACTGGCCCTGTACCCACTGTTCCTGCGCCTCCATTCGCTTCGCCTGTAGTGCCCGCATCAACAGGCGGTTGGCTATTGGGAGGTGTTGGCTGTTCAGATGGTGGCAATGCCGTGGGCACTACCGATGGCGATGCCGTGGGTGTTACAGACGGCGTTGCCGATGGTATGGCCGATGGCACTACAGATGGCGTTGCCGATGGCACTACAGACGGCGTTGCCGTAGGTCTTGTGGAGGGCGTTGCCGTAGGTCTTGTGGAGGGCGCCACTGTAGGCGGTGCTACAGTAGGTCGTTCTGTAGGCACAGCCGTTGGTTCAGTTTCTTTTTCCCATACGGCTTTCAAAACAGCATTTTCGTTTATCACAAAGCTTTGGTCTGCGTTATATACTGCATTGTTGTACAGCCATCCTTTGAAAACATAGCCCGCACGCGATACACTGCCCGCACCCTTCACCACCACAGAATCTCCCTTCTGGTAAAGCGTAGAATCTGTTTGGCTTCCTATCCCGCCATTTGCATCATAGGTTACCGTATATTTCTGTTCCCATTTTGCATACAGAGTTATATTGCCATTCACCACATCCGAAGCAAAATTCCACTTGTGAACTCCCGCAGCTTCTTTGTACCAGCCCAAGAATGTATCGGCTCCACGTGTGGGGTCGGTCGGTTTTTGAGTGGCAATCACACTTCCCGCAATTACATTGTTTATGGGCAATACTGCACTGCCCCCTTGCGAATCGAAATTAACACGATAACGGTTCAAATCGTAATAGAGCTTCAAAGTAAGCTTTGGGCTAACAGAAACCACACCACTTGCAGTAGCTGCGCTTTTGCTTTCGTTATACTGGTATTCTGGAAAGCTTTGCGGCACGCCATTCACCGTGCTCCCCACTGGTGCGCTAAGAGTTTGAACCAGTTTGGGCACCGTTCCATATCCGGAAGAAGCATCTTGTACGTAGTGCTCCACTGTGTACTCCGCCTTATTTACACCCGTTTCAGAGTAGGAAAAGACAATCACATTTTCGCGAATATCCGCAGCGGTTACTTCATATACCAATCCTTTGGTTTTCTGAAGGGAATCCGGCTCATAACCTGCAACAGGAACATAGGCTTCCGCCACACGCGCCAGTTCGCAATTTTCTACTATCTTGGGGTTTGCACGCCCCAATACACTTTGGGGGATCAGCTGGCCTGTTTCAGCATAGCGGTATTCCACCCTATAGGCCAATGTGGTAAATGGCTTATACTTAAACTCCAGCATGTTCTGTGCCGGGTCTGCACCAAGGTACAGGCTTTTAGAGGCAGAATCAGGCACATACTTTTTGGCCACATTCACTTGTGCCATTTCTGTTATGGTGCTGCCGAACTTTCCCGTTGCCTGTTTGGATGGCGCAAAAGGCTGTCCGTTATCCTCCTGTGTGTATTTCACAGTATATCCTACATTGTAGTCTGCCCATACCGCATAAAGCTTTACAGCAGCAGTCACTGGCTTGTCAAACACATAGCGGCTGCCTGTGCCCTGTGCATTGGGGTACCAGCCCACAAAGGCATAGCCAATGCGCTGCGGCGCTGCAGGTTGTTCCGCCGTTTCTTTATACCCCACTGTTTGCGTGGCGGGCGGATTTGTAGCACCGCTGTAATTCAAATCAAATTCAACAGGGTATGTATTTTTTATCCATTTTGCATGAAGGATTACATTTTTTCCCGGCATGGTGCTAAATACAAAGGGAGCACCATCATACTTTTCGTTGGTATACCAACCACCGAATGCATATCCTGTCTTCACAGGGTCTGCCGGCTTTCGCATGCTAATATCCGTTTCATACAATTCGGCAATTTGCGCGGGCGTGCTGGTGCCACCCCCAGCATCAAAGTCTATTGTAACCGTACTGCGCCGATAAAGGTACCCAGCTTGAAACTCATTGGTACCAGTGGTTCGAACAAACTGTATATAGCTGCTGGGATCATTGACGCAATAAAAGCCTGGAAAACTTGCGCTAGAAGGCCCAGTAAGATATGCATCATTATTAAAATAAGGGAAGTAATCCGTCAAAGCAGGATTTGTTTCCTTATATTTAATCCCAGCTATCAGCTTATCATAGTTTGAGGATGTTTGATCCAGCATCTCAAAATAATAGTGAATATAATAGTCATAACCCGTAGTATGAGGCACACCATAAAAAGATCGATCCGTTCCATCCATCGTTTTAAGACCCGCAGTCCAATCAGCCCATTGATTTTTTGCAATCAGCCAACGGTAGCCGGGAAATTGATTATTCATATCGTTCCACTGCTGCAAAATATTCGCACCATATTTTGCAGTAATAGTATTGCAAGGACTTGTCTCAATAGAAGCAGGCCATAAATTTTCATTCCAACCATCATAAACGAATCCCCTGTAGAAAGTATATGTATAGCTATTTCTATCATAATACACATTCACAATAGAGCTACCATCCGGTTGGATTTTTGCATTCTCTGCGCGTACAAACGTGTATTGAACAGGTGCCACCGGAAGGTCGCCTACCAATACATTGGTCATATCCCCTACCAATCCCGTTGCCCATGCTGGCGAAGAAATGGAAGAATACAAATATGTGCCCGGATTATTTGCATCTTCAATCCATGTGGCCACACGGAAACTCGCCTGCTGCTTCAGCCATTTTGAATACAAAGTCATATCCACAGCGCCCATCGTAATCGTTGTTTCTGAAAAAGGCTGCGTGAGGGCTGCATCCAAATACCAGCCATCAAAGGTATATCCATCAGCTGGCGGCACACTTGGCAAAGTTGTGCTTTCCCCAAACTTCAGCATAATTGGATCAATATACACCTTGCCACCATTGTTAAAATACACATAGTTTGTAACTCTGGAATATTTGATGATAACAACCGTGCTGCCATTTGCCGCAATGGCGGTTTGGGACACAGTGCCTGCTGTATAGCCAAGAACCGTGTGTGCTTGCGCCTGCGTTTGCGTGCCGGTTTGTCCATACAGCAGCTGATTGGGGTAGTTGCTATTTCCTACAAAGTTACCTTGCGCATCCTCAAATTTATGTTGAACTGTATAGGCAGTTTGACCTGCTTTGCTATACCACACAGTAATCGTTCGGTTGGTATTATCCATTACGCCGCTTACCACTGTAGCGCTTGGCAAATAGCCAGAAACAGCAGGCGAATTGATAGAATAACTATCGCCCTCCAGATATTCAGCGTAAAAAGGTTCTGCTGCAACACTACCACCTATCGCACTGCCATCATCCAGATAGAAATAATTGATTGCCAGCTTATAGCTTTCAAGAGCTGCAGGCATTGCTTCCGCCTCTTCAATAGCATAATTATCTGCTTCTTCCACAACTGCAGGGCTATAGTAAACAACTACGTTCACATCTTGGTTAGGCATTTGCCCCTCTACCATATCTTGCAACGCAGTATACCCTTCCACTTTTGGAGAAGGAACAGAGTAAGCCACCCCTTCTTCCAGCTGCACTGTATAATTGGGTATCAATACCTCATCTTCCAATGCATCTTCCATTTGATACTGAATGGTTAGCGTATATTCTGTTTGTTCCAACAGGTTTGCAGTTTCTTCCTCCTGCGACTGATTCTCAGTATATGTCGCTTCTTCTGGCAAAAAGGCCACACCCTTTTCTGGCTGTTGCTTCTCTCCAAATATTTCACTGGCATCAATGTTGGAAATTGCATTTTCAGTGCGAACCTCTTGCTCCAAATCACCCACAGGTAATTCAGCATTTATAGCTTGCCCGTATATCGGCAACAAACAAATAAGCATTAATACGGTAGTACAAATGCTTATCACTGATATCATCCTCTTTTTTTTCATTAAACTATTTTCCTCCCAGCCACTGTTAGCAATATAATCTACCCTTACTCTATGGTATTATACATGTATTGTCTCATTATACAATACTCACATAGTAATATTATCGAATTTTTTTACCAAAACATTAGGCTTTTTAAGTTTATATCTCGTTTTTTCTTTTCACTACTACTTCGGATTCTATTATTGTCACATACAAAAAACCGCGCCATCCCTTTGATAGCGCGGTTTCCTTCATGGTAGGCGATCGGGGACTCGAACCCCGGACACCCTGATTAAGAGTCAGTTCTTAGTGCCCCGCACACGCCTTTAATAGGGCATAGCACGGCATAGTCATCCACAGAAACACGCCCACAAACTAACATTAAACTAACAGTTGAACTCTGGATTCTAGCGTCCATACTTTTATCAACTCTTTTGTTGACAAGAATAGAACCGGCTCCGATTTCAGCCTTTGAAGCAAACACATTAACACATAAATGGAACGGCGGCTATAGTATGCAACACGCTAAAAACCGAATGCCTATTTTTGCCGGTTATGTTCCATCAACAA
>CAZQBV010000068.1:0-16748 GCA_964592125.1 uncultured Christensenella sp. | reverse complement strand
TCGCGCATATTGCGCGTGATTTGAAACAAATGTTTCAAATCGGAATTGGTATAAATACAAAAAACGCTGGATGCTCTCCGGCGTTTTTTGTTACGCCCTCTGTTTGACAAGTGCATTCTGTTTGAATTAAGATAAACAGTACAATAGAAAATTAAGAGGCAACATCAATGCAGTATTTTAGCTACACCGAAGAAGCCATTGTATATTTAAAGGGCAAAGACAAGCTGTTGGCCAGTGCCATAGATGAAATTGGCCACATACACAGGCAGGTAACGCCCGATTTGTTTTGCGCACTGGTAAAAAATATAGTAAGTCAGCAAATTTCCACCAAGGCGGCAATTACCGTATGCAGCCGTATCACAGAAGCGCTGGGCAACATTACCCCCGCCGCCATTTGCCAAACCGAAGCCCAAGTGATACAACAATTTGGAATGTCTGCACGTAAGGCCAGCTATATCAAAGAGCTTGCGGAAAAGGTGATGGATGACAGCATAAACCTAGCGGCACTGCACGAAATGCCGGATGACGCAGTGTGCGCGCACCTTTCGCAAATAAAGGGCATTGGCATTTGGACTGCCGAAATGCTGATGATTTTTTCCATGCAACGTCAGGATGTGTTCAGTTGGGACGATTTGGCCATACACCGTGGGTTGCGCATGCTTTACAGACACCGCAAAATTACAAAAGAGCTTTTCCATAAATATCGGTGCAGATATTCCCCCTATGCCTCGGTGGCCAGCCTGTACCTGTGGGAAATAGCCAGCGGTAAACACGATAGATTTACAGACCCCGCCCCACTTAGCCCCGCACAAAAAAAAGCCCGTGCCAAGCAGCGCAAGCAAGAGGCACAGCCGTGATTATCAGCGCCAGCCGCAGAACAGACATTCCTGCATTTTATTCACAATGGATGCTAAATCGCCTAAAGGAAGGCGTGGTGCAATTCCCCTATCCCAAACATCCAAACAGGATGGGGCACGTAAATGTAACCCCGCAAAACGTAGATTGCATTGTATTTTGGACAAAGAACCCCGCACCCATGCTGAAACACCTGCAGGAAATAGATGCATTGGGGTATCGCTACTATTTTACATTCACCATCAATGCCTATGGAAGCAAGCAGGAGCAACATTTGCCTCCCGTGGAAAATAGAATAGACACCTTTCGACGGCTTTCCGATGCCCTTGGCGCATTGCGGGTGGATTGGCGGTTTGACCCCATCTTAATTGATGCGGAACACACCGTACAGCAAACCATAGATCGGTTTGGCCTGTTGTGCGAAAAACTGAATGGCTACACACAGCGATGCATTTTTAATTTTATTCGCCAGTACCCGCATCTTGCACAAACATATCCCGATACACCCAATAGTGCAGTGCAGCAAACCACCCGGGGCATTGCCGCAGTTGCAGCTTCCCACCATTTGCCGCTTTTCCATTGTTCCGGCAAACAGGATTTAAGCGCTTTTGGCATACAGCGCGCTTGCTGCATTGATGCCAAAAAGGTAGAGCAAATAACCGGCTACCCCATTGCCGCAAAGAAGGACGCCGGCCAGCCCGCACAGTGCCAATGCATACAAAGTGTGGATATTGGGATGTACGACAGCTGCGCAAATGGATGCACCTATTGCTACGCAACCACCAGCAGAGCCAGCTTGCAAAAACGCATGCAGGCACACTGCCCTTCTTCCCCCATACTGATAGGATATCCCAAGGGAGACGAGCTGGTTACAGACCGCACACAGCCCTCTTTGCGGGAGAGCCAGCTGCGCTGGTTTTAAAGAAAACCCCGCCACATTTTTGTAGCAGGGTTTTCAATCATACGATGCTATTTATCAATTGCATCCCGCAATTCTTTTTTATATTGCTCCAAATCCACTTCTCGGCCTTCCTTTCGGGACACTTCCGATGCAAAGCACATCACATGGCTGTCTACTGCGCCATGCGCATGGGTGCGCCCACCGGCCTTGCCCTCTCTTATCAGCTTAATAAAGTCTGTCATAATAAAGTAATCCCCGCCGCTGTGCCTATCCAGAACGGTGGAAACCCGAATGGTTTCGTGCCTGCCCGTGGCAAAATCCTTCACTACGAATTCGTTCTTTTCCAAATTGCCCTCTATTTCGCCCTTCGTGCCCGTCAGTTTTATGGTGCGGTAGCAGTCCTCCGAATATGCCGTCATGGAAAACGCCACGGTTACGCCATTGTCGTACAGCATATTTATGACCTGCGTATCCACCACATCATTATCGCAATGGTATACACAGCGCCCAAAACGCCCCTCAGCAAGAGCCTGCATCTTTCCCTGGGGGCTGGTATCCACAGAAATCATATCCACATCAAAGCCAGAGCGAGGCACGGAATACATTTTAGGTGCATAGTAGTAGCAGGTGTCAGATACCGGGCAGCCATCGGTACAGCGCTGTGGCGCGCCCTGTGGTGCATTTCCCGCATGAAAGTATGTGGGGGTGGCAAAAGAGGATAGCTTCACACACTGCGCCTCCGTCATCCAGTTCAGCATATCCATATCGTGACAGCACTTGGAAAGTATCATAGGACCCGCATTGGCCTCCCGGGAAAACATACCACGCACATAGCTGTGCGAAAAATGCGCTATGCCTGTGTTCTCCAGCGCCACAATGGTTTTCAACTGCCCAATGGCACCCGTTTCCAGCACACGCTTGATTTCCGAATAAAAAGGGGTATATCTCAGTACATAGCAAAGCATGAAAACCCTATTGTAATCCGCAGCCGCATCGCCAATTTCCACACAGGTTTTCGCCTGCTGTGTAATGGGTTTTTCCAGCAATATGTTGTATTCCAGTTCCATTGCCTTCTTTGTGGGCTCGTAATGGTAATTTTCATTGGTGCAAATTAAAATCGCATCTGCAATTTTGCCCTTTTCAAACAACGCATCCCAGCTTTCAAACGCTCTATCATCAGGTATATTATGCAGCTTTTGAAAGTGCCTGCGCTTTGCCTCGTCTCGCTCCGCCACCGCAACAAACTGTATGGTACCCGGGTTGCTTAGCGCATAGGATGCATATGCATTTGCTCCGCGGTCTCCCGCGCCCACCAACACCGCCGTCACTTTTTTCATATGTTTTTTATCTCCTATCTGCCTAATAATACCAATTTATGATAAAAATCTAGTTACATTCCGGAACCAGCGGCCCCTTCAGTTCATTTACCACAAAGAATTTTCCGGGCAACGTGGGCATCCAGCTAGAGGGAACCCAAATATCTGGGCCATATTTTAGCGTTACAAAAAAGGTCATCCCCTGCCAGTTCATGCCACGACCCACCACACCATCGCAACCGCCTATGCAATAGTCCGAGTTCATAAACAATCCCGGGCCTATGGTATTCGCGCGGGCGGGAATTAGTGTAACACGGCTTTTGAAGCTAATGAGAGAGTTTTGCTCTATGGTCATGGGGTGCAGCTTTGCCGCAATGCGGTATGGGTCTTTTTTCCACTCCTCCGCATTCGCATAATCCGCAGCAAAATGCGGCTCCCAAAAAGCAATGTGGAAGCAGCGGCCAATGCCGTAAATGGTAATCAATTCACCCCCGCCCTCTTTAATTGCTTTTATTTTTTCCGGGTAGGTGGGCAGGTTCTCCCTTGTGGCAAAGTTGCGCTGCTCTTTGGGCACGGTATATTTTCCCAGCGGGCCATAGAAGGCCAGTTCCATCGCATTGGTGAATGCCCCGGGGTCATCTGCGGGCAGTGTGTTTCCCTCCGGGTCGCTCCATTCGTCCATATTAAAGCCCCACACATGGTCGCAAGGCACCTGCCAATCGTTGATAAAATAGGCCGCCCAGCGGTACATACCCATGGGGCCTGCCGAAAGAATCAGCGCCATCTTTTTGCCTTGCTCTCGGGTTCTCTTAATCTGTTTTGCAATTTCATAGCCCATCTGCACATTAAAGCTGGCAACATCCGCACATTCCTCTGTCACAAATTTGTCATTCCAGTGGGGCATTCTGTCCAGTGCGTGCTCTGGTGGTGTTGCGCAGCAGTCCTCTATCTTCTGCAAGTCCCAACCTGCCGGAAAAAAATTCTCCAACATAGAGCCTTTTATTGTGTCCATCATATTCATTGTTTCTACCTCCATTTGGTCGTATCTAGTTTCGTACTATTTGGTATATATTCTGTCGCAACCATGGCTTTTTCCATAGTGCTTCGCCAGCATATCGCTGCGCTGCACAACCCCCTTGTTGTATACCTCATCCACTTGGCTGGGGTAGTGCAAATAGGCCAGCCGCAGCACCTCTTCCCCATCAAAGGCAAAAGCACGGGCTTTTAGCTGGTGTTCCGCAATAAAGATATCATTTATTTCGCTTTCCTCTGCAGACATCAGCCCGGCATAGGGTTTGTCCTCTGCAAAGTAAAAGGTAGCGCCACCTTTTTGGGTCTGCTTCATGGCTGCCACGCCTGCTTCACGCACAATAAAGTGATCTATATGCCCCTTCATGGAAAGCGGCAACACAATGGCAGTGTCTGGCCGACTGGCTAGTTCGCAGATGCATGTGGTCATACGCGCCAGTATCGCGCGGTCTTTATCATCCATTGTTTCATAGCTTCCAAAGGCCATTTCCATCTCACCATCGCCCTCGTTAAAAGCCTTCCCACGCACTTGACTTTCTTCCTCGCCCATCACTCGATACTGGTAGCCATGCGCCCCCAGCAGCGCATCCAAGCACTCTAAATCCTCTATAAAACGTATGCCTGTGGCGTACTGCACTCTTTTCAGGCTCTGATCCTTATTTCCCTCCGTATCGCGTTCCTGATAGTTGGAACGGGAAAACGTGCTGATGTTTGTAAACTTTTTGGATTGCAACTGCCCCTTTTTCTGCAACTCCAAAACATAGCCCCCCAGAAAAAACAAGAAATCATCATAGTGTGGGGAAACGCACACAATATGGTGTTCGGGTATCACTTCTTCAATCATTTTATAGTACATGTAAACATTCCTTTCGTTCCAGCACAGCTCTTTTTTTATTCTGCTTTTTCCGTATGACATTTTTATTGTATTCGTTGCCAAAAGTATAAAAAGAAGTGCCTTGGGCGTTCTTATTATTGCACATTGAAATTATATTGTCAATATTTTAGATTTTATCGCTTTTTTTACTTATCATCATTGCCATATATCCATTTATTATTTCATATAGAAATTATTTTCAGATAAAAATAGTGCAATTCTGCAAATCTGATATCAATTTTTGGATTCAGAAAACAGTTTTTCAGCAAGCATCGTGTTAAAAATATGGCTTTTCAGCATATAGATGCCCCCATGCATTTGGTGCTCATCCGTCTCATTCAACACTATATTCACATTGTAATTTAAAATTTTGGATACATTGTGCCCAATACGCGCCAGCACCACATCGTTGCTGTGGTTCACCACACCGCCCAATATAATGATATCCGGATCCAGCATGGCAGAAAAGTTTATCACGGCAATGGTCCATTTTCTCATCACATCTTCAAATACATCCGCAACATCCAAGTCCTGCATCAACACGGCTTGCTCCACCATGCGCAACGTTGGGGCGGTTGCATTTTCCTGTGTCATAATCTCGCGCAATATGTTGGCTCGCCCACGATGCATCAGCTTTTCCAGCTTTGCATACAGCACACCCACACCCGCCATTTCCTCCAGGCAGCCTTCATCTTCGTTATAGCTATGTTCAAAATTGTGTATATCCACTAAAATATCGCCTATTTCGCCCGCAAAACCATTTTTGCCCGATACCAGCTTGCCATCCACAATAATACCCGAACCAATGCCACTGTATTTTGTGAAATCTATAAACACAATATTCTTATATTCAGGGAAATCGTGCATATAGCAACCCACAGCGGAAAGCCGTGCCTCGTTGTGAATGATTACCGGCACAGCCAGCGCCTGCTGTGCATAATCGAATAGATTTCTATTTTTAAAATTCACAAAGTTGGGAATGCGCCTCACCAGTCTTTTTTCAGTATCCACCAGCCCGGGTATGGCTATGCTGGCTGCCAATATACTGCTGTAGTCTCGCTTGTGCGCTGCCACCAATTGATTGGCGCACTCGCGCAGCTCTTTGCCAAAATCATCTGGCGAAATGCTGCGGTTTATACGCTTTTGCGCAATGCCAATGGTACTGCCGCAAAAATCCGCAAGGTAGCCCTTCAGCAATTCCGCATCCACAGAAAAATGCAGCAGCAAACCAAACGAAGCATTCAGCCCAATGATATCCGGCCGCCTGCCCATATCTGTTTGCTCCTTCCCCACAGTCAGTGCCACACCTGCTTTTTTCAGCGTGTTCACCGCCCTACTTACCGTTGCAAAGCTAAGGCCGGTGGCATTCACAATATCTGCCGAGGACACTTCCCCCCGCAGGGCAATTTGGTTCAGAACCATATAAATATTCTTTTGTCTTTCATTTGCACTGATAGCGTTAAAATCAATCATCGCATCTCACTTCTACTTGTTTTGTACTACAGTAGCACATACACGCTATCTTTTCAATTGCATAAAAATGCAAAACCTTCCGAACAAATATACTATACTGTTTCGGAAGGTTGTTTGTTGTCTCTTATATCTACAGGTTCACAATGGTATCCATAGCACATTTGTTGGAATAAAGCGCCACATAGGGAAACTCTTTGTAGTTAGGCAGCATTTCCAGCGTTACATAATCGTTGTAGCCAACTTGTTTCAGTGCAGCCATCACCGCCCGAAAATCCACATCGCCAGCCAGCAAATCTACAAAGGCACCCAGCCCCGCTTGATCCGCACGGTAATCGCAAAAATGAATCTTTTTAATGCGGCTGCCCAATATTTCTATCCAGTGCTGCGGGTAGCCCACATAAATGATGTTGCCCACATCAAAGTATACGCCCACATATGCCGAACCAATTTCATCCACAAAGCGCTTCATTTCTATGGGCGACAGCAAAAA
The DNA here is from genome assembly GCA_964592125.1 of uncultured Christensenella sp. Classification (GTDB taxonomy): domain Bacteria; phylum Bacillota; class Clostridia; order Christensenellales; family Christensenellaceae; genus UBA5399. The sequence goes on along the minus strand of CAZQBV010000068.1, from coordinate 9,810 downwards.
ACGGTTCCACACATTTTCTATGCCAATGTTTACCTTCAGCTGCTCTGCATGGCCAGCCAGCCTTGCAATGGCCTGCTGCGCACGCTCGTAGGCAATGTCGTAACGGATAAACTCCGGCGTTTTGGAAAAGTTGTTCCCTACCGATCCGGGCACCACCAATATGGTATCCGCACCCAACAGCGCAGCAATTTCCAATTGGCGGGTAATAATACGCTCCGCAGTTTGCCGCATATCCACATTGTCCGAAACTAAGTTGTTGTCCCATAGCGACCAAACACCCACACTGGGAATTTCCAGCCCCATATCCTTTGCCATGCGCCCCAGCTGCTGCACCTCGGCATCCGTACTGCCCATGTTCAGGTATCCTGCATCGCTTAACACAGGCTCTATGCCGTCATAACCCGCCTTTTTGCAGTGCTGCATGGCCACGGCCACATCCACATCCTGCGCAAAGGAATAAAAGCTTGCTCCCTGTTTCATTTTGCCCTCCGCCGTTCTAGCCCAGTTCCACCACTTTGCCCGTTTCCAAAGATTCCTTTATGGCCAGTATCACCTGAATCACATGGCGGGAATCCTCGGGGGTGATTACCTCAAACGGCTTGTTTTCCTCTATGCAGTCCACAAAGTATTCCAGCTCATTCTGGTAGGCATCGCTTTCCACAATGTCCAGCTTCACTGGGTCTTTTCCCTTTTCGTACTGCATTGCAGCACGTTTTGCACTGCTTACATCTTCCAAATTAAAGCCCGCTACCATTTGATAGTCCACTGTTTTGGTTTCCCCCACCACGCGCAGCGACATTGTAAACGGATAGTTCTCCGTCATATCAAAAATACCTTCTGCCGTAGCGCTGCGGCCATTTTGGAACTTCAGGGTGGTCATCACATGGTTCCAGCAGCCCGTTTTGCTGGCACTGCCCACTGCATACACACTTTTTACATTGCCAAACAGGTATTGCAGGTAATCTATATCGTGCAGGTGCAGGTCGAAAAGCCCACCGCCACTTTTTTGAGGGTCTTTATGCCATGTTGCCCAATTGGGGTGCTGTGCCAAACGGTTGGCATACACCATCTTCACATCGCCAAACTCGCCCGCGTCGTACTTCTTTTTAATCTCTATATATTCCGGCCAAAAGCGAACCACCTGCGCCACCATAAAGCGCACACCTGCAGCCTTCACCGCCGCCAGCATTTTGTCCATAGATTCCAGCGTAAGTGTCACCGGTTTTTCGCAAATCACATGCTTTTTATACTTTGCCGCCAGCAGCACATATTCCTCGTGCAAAAAAGAAGGCAAGCAAATATCCACAATGTCCACCTGCTCTTTTTGCAGCATCTCTTCCGCATCTTTGTAGTGCTTGCAGCCAAATTTTTCCGCTGCTTCTTTGCCCTTTTCCTCGTTGATATCCGCAATGGCAACCAAGTTGGCATTTTTCATTTTCACATAGGCCTTCGCATGATCGTTGCCAATAACGCCTGTTCCTATAATCACTGCATTCAACATAGCATTTCCTTTCCGCAAAACGCTTTCCCAAACACTAATTGGTGCTTTTCCTAATGTTATTGATATTGCTAAGCACCACAGCGCCCACAATAATCATGCCTGTTACAATGGTTTGGGTATACGACTCCACCCCCAATATTACCATTGCATTGGTAACCACACCCATAAACAAACAGCCAAGGAACGCCCCGGGAATGGTGCCCCGCCCTCCTTCAAAGGTTACGCCGCCAATAATGGCCGCCGTTAGCGCGCTTAGCTCGTACCCGCCGCCCGCAGTGGCGCTTACAGAATCCAACCGAGCCGAGAACACAATGGCCGCAACCGCACAGAACAGGCCGCTAATGATATAAATGGCAATTTTGTGCCCATCCACATTAATACCCGAAAGATAGGCATTCTTTTCGTTGCCGCCAATGGCTACCAGCCTGCGGCCAAACTTTGTGTAGTTTATAATAATATACGCAATCACAACCATGGCAATTAGGAAGAACAACATTACCGGGAACACATCGCCCAGCTTGGTGCGCCCTATCAAATCCAGCTTGCCTTTGAAGCTCATAATGCGCCCTTGGGATACCGTAAGCGACAGGCCATAGAACACCTGGCTGGTACCCAGCGAGATAATCAGCGGCACACATTTGCTTTTGGAAATAATCACACCATTCAATGCACCGCACGCCAGCCCCACGCCAACAGCTGCCATAATACCTGTGGGCACTGTCCACCCATCCATAATTAGGCTGGCAGCCACAATGGCCGAAAGCCCCATTATATTACCTATGGAAAGGTCAATTCCACCACTAATCAGCAGCATTGCCATGGCCATGGTAAGAATACCCATAACCGAAATTTGTTGAAAAATAGCCAAAATGTTTTTCACATCTATGAATTTGGGGTTCACCAGAGAAACGATGACCACAATAATAATTGTTACCAATGCCAGCAACACGCGCTGATCCTTCAGGCCTGCGCCCCTGTTTTTCTTTAGTAATTGTTCGTTCATGCCTTTGCTACCCCCAAAGCTCGTTTGATTATTTCCTGCTCTGTAATCATATCATCCTTCAGCTCATCCTTTACAGCACCGTTGGTAATTACCAGCACACGATCACTCATGGAAATTAACTCCGGCATGTCGGAACTTATCATAATAATGCATTTTCCTGCTTTTGTCAGCTCAGACATCTGGCTATAAAATTCAGCTTTTGCGTTTACGTCAATCCCACGTGTGGGCTCGTCAAAAATATATACTTCCTGATCTGCAAACAGCCACTTGCCCAGCACCACTTTCTGCTGGTTTCCACCCGAAAGATACAGCACTTCCTGCATCACCGAGGGTGTTTTTATTTTCAATTTTTGCACAATGCCCTCTATCAATGGCGGCATTTTTTTCAGATTGATAAAAGCGCCTTTCAGCTTGTTTCTCAATCCCACAATCAACGTATTTTCCAGCACACTGGCATTCAGCGACAATCCCAGTTTCTGCCGGTCTTCCGTAATATGCGCAATGCCCGCATCAATTCCACTTGCAGGGTTTTTGATATGCAGCTGTTTTCCATTTAAAAACACATTACCCGCATAGCGCTTGTCTGCACCCGAAATGGCACGAATGATTTCGGTTCTGCCCGAACCCACCATGCCTGCCAGCCCCAATATTTCGCCTTTGTGCACGCAAAAGCTTACCTCCGGCGAATCTTTGGTTAGCTTCAGCCCCTTTACTTCCAGCATCACCCCGCCAATTTCGTTCCGCTCCTTCTGGTAGAACATTTCTACCGGGCGGCCCACCATGTCGTTGGTAATGTCCAAAAGGGAAACATCTCTGTTCTCATTGTTGTAGGTTCGCACCACAGAGCCATCCCTTATTACGGTAATGCGATCTGCAATTTCCTGAATTTCATTCAAGTAATGCGAAATGTATATAATGCTGATGCCTCGCGATGCAATTCGCTTTGCAAGTTCCAGCACCTTGCCTGCATCTTCTACATTAAACATGGACGTAGGCTCGTCCATAATTAATATTTGCGGCTTGGTGGATATTGCCTTTAGTATTTTTACAAATTGCTGTTCGGCAACAGACATGTTTTCTATTTTTGCACCCAAGTCCAATTCTATTCCCAAAGTCTTCATTTCGGCCTCGGTTTCGGCACGCATTGCCTTAAAATCCATAAAGCCCAAAGCCTTTGTTTTTTCACTTCCCACAAAAATATTTTCCACCACATTTGTGGTTTGCACCAAATCATTTTCCTGATAAATGATATTGATGCCCAATTCTTTGGAAAGATTGGGTGTAAGCGTTTTGTGCTCTTTCCCGCCCACTGTAATTGTGCCACCATCCGGCTTATACGCACCGGACAGCACTTTCATCAGTGTGCTTTTCCCCGCACCATTTTCGCCCACAAGGCAATGGATTTCTCCTTTATACAGGTCAAATGTAATATTGGAAAGCGCGCGAACGCCCGAAAATTCTTTCACAATATTATTCATTTCAATTACGGGTTTTTGATTTTCATACTGTATGCTCATAGTGTTCACAACCTTATTTTATACAGAATTTTTATACCGGCAAGTGCCTCCCCGCGGGGAAGCACTTCCGGTTGTGTTTTAAAATGAAATTGGTTTGCTACTTATGCAGCTGCACTTTCTTCAGCTGCTGCCGAAGCTGTTGGAGCTTCTTCTGCTGCTGGTGTAGCGTCTGCTGCAGGGGCAGCCTGCTCTAGGCTTCCGCCTTCATATACATAGGCATATGCTGCTGCGTAATCGTCCCATTTAATGAACTTGCTTAGATCATCCGCAGAAACGGGGATAACAGGCAGTGGCTGGAAGGTCTCTGCCGGCGAAACGCCTTTTACAACAAAGTCAAACAGATTTTTGAAAGTCTGTACACCCTGAATGGAAACAGGTGCTGTCATATTTGCTGCTTCCACGCCGTCTACCAACATTTGGTAATCATCTGGAGAACCACCTGTGGAAACGATCGGAATGTTTGCCATATCGGCTTCCTGCAATGCCTGGAAAGCGCCTTTGGCCATCATGCCGGCGTTTGCAAAGATATAATCAAATTCTTCGCCCGACTGAATGAAGTTCTGTGTTACTGTCATCGCTTTTTCTGTTTCCCAGTCTGCATGCTCTGTGCGAACGATTTGAATTTTGTCGCCCAGCTCTGCAAGCGCACGGTCAATACCTTCTTGGTATTTTTCATACACGCCTCCGCCCGGTGCGCCAGCTACAAAGAACACTTTTGCGCCCGGCTTCTGCTCTGCAATATAGTTCATAGCAGCATAGCCAATGTCATCATATTTGCAAGCAACTGCAGCAATGTAGTCGCCCGGGTTTTCAGTTTCCATCTCATAGTTCTCGATAGTAACGGGGATGCCCGCTTCATTTGCCATTTTCACCAGCTGTGCGCCCTGCTCTATAGAGATAGGGAATATGGATATACCATCCACTTCCTGCTGAATCAAGGATTCCATGCACTTTACAGATTCTTCAACACTTGCTTTAGAATCCAGTACAGTTACTTCCACAGGAACATCTGCCTGAGATGCAGCATATTCAAATGCTTTTGCAGAGTAATCGTTCCAAATGTCTGCCATTTTGTATGCAATATAGCCAAACTTGTAGCTATCCTTTGCATCTGCCGATACTGCAGCAGCTTCTGTAGGAGCTTCTGCCGGTGTTTCCTCGGCAGGTGCCTCTGTAGCTGCGGGTGCTTCCGTAGCTGCCTCTGCTGGCGCTTCGGTAGCTGCAGCTGTTTCTGCGGGTGCTGCTTCTTTACATCCCACCAAGCCTACAGCCAGTGCCATAACCAGCACAATTGCCAGTACTGTTACTAGTGTTTTTTTCATTTGTTTCCTCCATGTATTTTTATATTATCCGGAACTGTTTGTTCCGAAACTAAAATCCAACTAAATTCTACCGATTGACTTTAAATACGCATACGAATCTGCAATCGCTTTGTTGGCCACTTCCAAATCCCCCGGTTGCTTGTCCCTCATGGTAAAAGCTTCCGTATATTCTATTTCTACGCTATACGGGCCAGTGTAGTTTTGCGTGTCCATATACTCCATAAATTCCTTCAATTTCAAATCCCCCGCACCAACTGCCGGGAAATTCCACTCGTCCATAGCGCCCGCTTTATCTTTCAGGTGCACATAGGTAACACCGGGCGCACAGGTTTTTATTTCCTCTTCAGGATATTCTTTTCCATAAAACACCACATTGGCAGTGTCGTAATTTACACCTACATAGGGGGAGTTTACCGCTTTGGCAATGCGATACAGGGATTCCCCCGTGCCGTATTCCCCATGCACTTCCAGCACCATCTGTATTTTGTGCTGTTCCAGCTTGGGCAGTATTTTTTTTATATTTGCCACCAATGCATCATCGGCAAAAGTTTCATTTTCCCCAAAATGCGCTTCCCCGGTGGATGTAACAATATACTCACAGCCAAACTTTGCCGCAAGCTCTATATTCTTTTCAAAATCCATCAGCCGTTCTTCTTCCATTAGGTTGCAATGCCCACCTAGGGATATTACAGTAAGACTTAGCTGCTGCAGCTTGTCTTTCACTGCACTTATTTCCGCATCTGTCATATCTGCATGCAAGTGCTCTGTCCACCCGCGAACCGCCGTAAGCTCTACATAATGAAACCCCGCAGCAGCAATTCCCTCCAATGCTTCGTCCAAACCAAATCCATGATAACTGTTTGAGTTTACTGCAATTTTGTTGTTCATATCTTTTCCTCCCCTAACGGTTGTATTGATGTATTCGTATTTGCTTTTTGAACTATTCTATAAAGTATATAAATTAAATCAAAATTGGTATCAGTTTATTTTGAACGCTATCCCATTGCACCTATATTAATTTCAAAAGCTGCATATGTCAATATTTTTTTTATGAAAGAATTGTTTATTTCTATATGAAATTATATATCCGTAAATATGTAAAAAACAAGAAAAGTGCTCTGTTATCGGCTCATATTTGTTACAATTCGTTCAAACCATCTTCATATCTTGTTCATTTTTATTATTTTCATAATTGAAATTAATGGTTTTTTAAAGCATTTCTCTAAATAGTGTCGAAAACAGAATTATACTATAGCTAAACGCTTTAAATGCCATCAAATTGGCATTGCTCCGTTGTTATTTTGTTTGTTACTATTATAAAAGTGTGTAGATACAGCAATATCTGTAATAAATGTTCGCACCCCAAATAAGTATTAAACTATGAATTCTATTTTATCGGAGGCATATATGTATCAATTTAACAAGAACGAGACCCTTTTTGTACCCGATGGCGAAGATATTGCCCAGGCTTTGGCCAAAACAACCACGCTGTGCATCTCCGCGCATCAGGACGATATAGAGTTTATGGCGTATCATGCCATTGCCGATTGTTTTGGGCGGCAGGATGCATGGTTTTCCGCTTGCGTGGTAACTGATGGCGCAGGCAGCCCAAGGTCTGGCATATATGAAGCGTATACCAATGAAGACATGAAAAAAATTCGCATAAAGGAACAGAACAAGGCCGCCTTAGTAGGCGAATACGCCGTGCAGGTGCAGCTGGGCTATTCCAGTAGCGATGTGAAAACATCACCTGCAAATGCCGTGGTTTCCGGCCTTGCAGGGCTGCTGGAAAAATGCCGCCCCAATGTGGTGCTTACCCACAACCTTGCGGACAAGCACGACACACATGTGGCAGTGGCGCTGCGGGTGCTTCAGGCCATACGCACCCTTCCCGAAGAAAATCGACCCAAGCAGCTTTTTGGCATGGAGGTATGGCGCGGGCTGGACTGGATGGTTGACAGCGAGAAAACCGTTTTCGATGCCTCTGCCCATCCCAATCTGGCTGCCGCACTCATGGGCGTATACGATTCTCAAATTACGGGTGGCAAGCGCTACGACAAAGCAGTGCTGGGGCGGCGGGCTGCCAATGCCACTTTTTACGAAAGCCACGGCACCGACACCATGACAGAGGCCATTTACGCTATGGATATGTCACCATTCATCCATAGCGCAGAAACACCACAGAGCCTGATAGAGATGCAGATAGATCACTTTAAGACAGAGGTTACTTCCCGTCTGAAAAAATTCGAATAAAATTTAGTAGATAAAAGAGGAACGAACAAAGCATGATATGGAACAAACTGGAATTTGAAACAAAGAACACGCCACCACTGGACACTGGGTTTATCCCCATGATGGCGGCCATCCGCGCACACCAGCTTAGCACACAGCAACATGGCGCAAATCCGTTGGCCATTGCCATACGGCGTACAGATAACACAGTATCCGTATACGAAATGAACATTCACAGCAATGCCGAATTTCTGGAAACAGACCAGCAATTGGTGGAACGCATTGTTAAGTTTTTGCTGTGGATGAAGGGTGGCTACGAAATCACCATATTCGGCAGTGCGGAAATTGGCGCATATATACAGCAAAGCTACCGCACAAATGCGGCGCGTGGCTTTGATGCCGAATTTATGAGCCGCGTGTATGGCCATCCCTTCACCGTGATTGCGCGCCCCTACGGGGAAAAAATAGCCGAAAGCGAGCAGCCGCAGCAAATTGGCGGAAATACAAAGGGCTGCCGCATTGGCTTTGACGCAGGCGGAAGCGACCGCAAGGTATCTGCAGTGATAGATGGGGAGCCCGTGTTCAGCAACGAGGTGGTTTGGCATCCCAAGCTAAATGAAGATCCTGCCTATCACTACGAGGGTATTATGGATTCTATGCGCACCGCAATGGCCCACCTGCCTCGCGTGGATTCCATTGGCGTATCCAGCGCAGGTATTTATGTGGACAAACAATGTAAAGTTGCCTCACTTTTTATTAAAGTGCCACAAAACAAGTTTGACGAACAGGTGAAGGATATCTACATTCGCGCCGCACAAGAGCTGGGCGCACCACTGCAGGTTGCCAACGATGGCGATGTAGCTGCACTGGCTGGCGCTATGGGCATGGGCAAAAACAATCTTTTGGGCATTGCCATGGGCACTTCCGAAGCAGCGGGCTATGTGGATGCGCAGGGGCTGATAAAAGGCTGGCTGAACGAACTGGCCTTTGCACCGGTAGATCTTTCCCCAAACGCGATGCAAGATGAGTGGTCTGGAGATATTGGCTGCGGGGTAAAATATTTCTCTCAGGATGGCGCAATTAAGCTGGCCGGAAATGGCAACATACCATTATCCGGCAATACGCCAGCCGAAAAACTGGTGGAAATTCAGGAACTATTTGCCGCACAGCCGGAAAAAGCACGCCCCATTTACGAGTCTATGGGTGTATATTTGGGGCATTCAACCGCTTTGTACCATCATTTTTACGGCATGGAATTTGTGCTGTTAATGGGACGAATCCTCTCTGGCAAGGGTGGCGAAGTGCTGCTGGATACTGCCAGACGCGTGCTGCAAGAAGAGTACCCGGAATATGCACAGAACATAGAATTGTCCTTACCCGACGAAAAAACAAGGCGCGTCGGTCAAAGTGTGGCCGCTGCCAGCCTGTAATGCAATAGGAAAAAACGAAACAGAAAGGTGAACTTCACTTATGAATGTACTGGGAATTGGGTGCCACCCCGATGATTTGGAAATTGCTTGCGGCGGCACACTTGCCAAATATGCCAAGGAAGGGCACAAGGTATTTATGTGTCATGTTGCAAACGGCAGCCACGGGCATATGGTAATACTGCCAGAGGAGCTAAAGCAAATACGCGACAAAGAAGCACGCCGCGCCGCCGAAATACTGGGTGCAGAATCTATTAATATAGATGTAAACGACCTGTGCGTAGAATCTGCAAACAACGCCATTCGCGATAAAATTGTGGAGGTGGTGCGCTATACCAAAGCAGATGTTATTCTTACCCACAATCCCGACGACTATATGCGCGATCACATGCAAACCAGCCGTTTGGCATACGATGCCTCCTTTTGCTGCACCATACCGCATTTGCAAACCGCTTCTCCGGCATGGGCAAACTTTCCTCCCGTATTTTATATGGATACCCTTGCAGGAATTGGGTTCATCCCCACCGAATATGTAGATATTACCGAAGAAATGGAAAGAAAGCTGGAAGCAGTTGCCTGCCACGAAAGCCAAGTGAAGTGGATGATGGAACACGACCACATAGACTTTTTGGATTTTGTGCGTACTTGCAACAAATACCGTGGGCTGCAGGCCAGTTGCAACTATGCGGAAGGCTTTCGGCAATACGCCGGGTGGCCGCGATTCAGAACACAGCGCATGTTACCCTAACACCGTTTATACTAATTCTTGATTAAAAACGTTATACGTTTTTAATCCGTGCCATAGGCA
>CAZQBV010000067.1:0-16775 GCA_964592125.1 uncultured Christensenella sp. | reverse complement strand
TACAGAACTGTAAAATATAACATAAACGGGGGTAGGACATGAAAAAAGTATTGTGTTTGGTGTTGGTGGTGGTTGTGTTTGCGGCTATGGCTGTGGGCTGTGGTGGTGCAGTGGAGCCTGTAAGCCAAGAGATAAAAGCAGATAATGATGAAGCAATACCAGATGAACGCAGTGAGGAAGAGAAACGGCTTGATCCATTGAACTTGCTAAATCAAGGTGTTTTTTCTTGGACAGAGCAAGATTTGAAAGCCAATGCGGATGTAACTCAAACAGATTCTATGTTTATTTCTGCTACGCAATATTATGAAAAGGCAGGAAGAGTGCTATATGAAATAAGTGATAAAAAGGTGGATAAAGTAAGTTATGGTGTAGAAGTTGCGTCGGCTAATGATTTAAGTGCAATATGGGAACTGATTGCTGAAGATATTGCCAATCAGTATGGAACAAAAGACTACAGTTTTCAAATAGATGGCAATGATGGCAGCACCAAAGATGATTTGACTTTACAGGATATTGAGCAAGCATATAATTTGAAAGACAGAAATCATCTTTATTCATATGTTTGGTCAGAAGAAAACTTGGCGATTTCTCTTACATATTTGTGGCATAAAGAATTGGGTCCTATTATCTTAGTAAGCATGACTACAACAGACCCGTTTGTGACAGTGGAGACTGAGGGTAAGCCAACTAATGCAGCAAATAGAATTGATCCTCTTGATTTACTGGGACAAGAAGCATTTTCTTGGACGTTGAAAGATTTACAAGATAATCCTAATTTACAGTCTCGAGGTGTTGATGCGCGTGGGGATGTGTATACACAAATAGTCCGCTATTATGATAAGCCTGCAATGATAATATATGCAGCGGAGAACAGTGGAGTGTATACATTTCAATATGAAATAGAAATTAATGAATATTCAGAATTAATAGAGATGATTGATACAATTAAAATTGATCTGGAAGAGCTTTTTGGAAGTGAATATAAAACGTATAAGATTAATAGTCAAACAAATAAATTATTCGATAACTTTTCCCAAGAAGACATAAAAAAAGTCTATGAAAGCGCAGATAACCGTTATTCATTTGCGTATGTTTGGCAAAGGCAGGATTATAGTGTTACACTTATGTACTTTGTAACCGATGCAGGATCTTCGCGATTGAAAGTATCATTCCAAGAAGGAATTTTGGAAAATTAATATCGGGAACTATGATAAGAGTACTCAAAAAAACCGCAGAATGCGGTTTTTTTATTGATGGAAAAGTATGTGGAGAGGAAAAAAGAAATGTCAAATGGAACAGTAGCAAATTTAATGGTGGAACTAGGACTGGATGAATCTCAATTTACTCTGGGGTTGAATAATGTTCAAACTAAATCTGAAACAACTATGCAGGGGATGCAGAGACAATCAAAAGATGCCATACAAGCAATGGTGCAAAATCTGAATCCGGCAATCACATCGCTACAAAGTGTTAATAAGCAATGGGGAGATATTAGCTCTTTTCCTGGTTTGAATACGAAACCCTTAGACGATGCGGGGAAAAGTGTAAAGGGTCTAGCGGATAATTTGAATCTGATGAATGAGTCTGGTGTCAAGAATTTTGACTTTATTGGCGAAAATGCAATAGACTTTAAGACAAGCCTTCTGGACTTAGTACCTGCGCTTAATGAAGTGGGTTTTAACAAACTTTGGGGAGTAATTGGTGGAGCAAAAGGAATTTTTGATGCAGCCACAGAAGGTGTAGATGATCTCTATGATGGATTTAAACTTACCACAAGCGTGATGAGTATTGGTGCAGGAGGTCTTCCGTTGCTGGCATCGGGGCTGGCGGAAGTAGGTGCTGTTTCGGCAGGCACAGCGGCAACTATATCTGGCGTAGGTGCTGCGATGGGCGCACTGGGGCCTTTGGCTCTTGTAGCAGCTCCCTTTGTATGGTCAATGAGTGAGCACTACAAGGAAATGACAGCTGGCGCAAAGGAAGTGGAAGGCGAAACAAAGAAATACACAGACTCCCTAGATGGATTAAACAAGAAAATGGAGCAAAATGAAGGAATAAATATAAAGCTGGCGGGATCGGCCGAGGCCAAGGCCAATGCACAGCAACTTCTAGTAGAAACCACAAACAAGCTTGGAGAAGCACAATCGCTTCAACAAGCAAATTCTGATTTGATTTTGGCAAAGCAACAAGCAAATATGGATCTTGAAGAAAAGCAAATAGGGATAAGAGATCAACTGTGCGATGCATTGAACAGAAGCAATGATGCCAATGATAAAAGTGTAAATGGAATTTGGGCATCTGTTGCCGCACAACTGAAACAAGTAGAAGGAACAAACCAAGTAGAATACGCATATCAAAGAATTCAATCGGCACTGGAAACATACAAAGGCGGAGTTATGGATGTTGGGACACAAACGGAACTGCTGGATTTAGTGAATCAAGGTTTCTATGATTCCATGGACAGTAATAACAAAACGATTGATGCTGCTACAAAATCCAACCAAACCCTTACAGAGAGCGAAGCAAAGCTTAAAGAGATGCAAACGCAATTGGGGGAACAGGTTACCGATTATGGTAGTCGCTTGGATACACCCATTAATAAAGAAGGCGAATTTAGTAAGGCTGTTGAAGACGCAACTACTATAGCAGGTGCATCAAATCAGGAACGTGCTGAAAATCATCACGAAGCATTTACAGAAATGATAAAGAACAATGGATATTATCTTGAAAAAGAAGCGGAACTTGTAGCTGCAACAGGTGATAACACAACTGCAATCGGTACAGAACATCAAAAACGTTATGAAAATCAGCATCAAGCTTATGCAGATATGGAAACGGATAATAAATACATATTGAAGCAAGAAGCGACGCTTGTATCTGCAACAGATAAAACTACGGCAGCGACTGGTGTATCCTACAAAACACGCGCGCAAAGCAATGCTGATATGTACAAAACTGTAGAGGAGCGTACCCGAGACTATATTCAAAAAGAAGCCGAAGTTGCGAAAGCAACGGATAAGACATCACAGCTGACAAGCCTTGCTAACGGAAAGATGAGTGCAAGTGTTGATCTGCATTATTCTAACATGAGCAAACAATCGGAAATTTCCAATAGAAAAATGATGGAAAATGCTGCAAAAACAAACGCTTCTGTGTTGGGTTCTTACCAAAAGCTGGGTACGGGAATGAACACAAATCTTACAAGTGGGTATTCTAAGATGGAAGCGGATACAAAAGGCATTACAGGTAAAATAATAGACTTGTTAGGCTCGACAAAGCTGGCGAATGTGCTGACTCAACCAGTGGCTACTTGGGGAAAGACAACAGGTGATGGCTTAAAAAGTATAAAAGAAAAAACAGAAAGTATTTTGTCTGGGATTGTTTCCTATGTAAGCGGTATAAAATTTAATCCGCTTGAAGTAACATTTGCCCATATAAAACTGCCGCATTTCTCCATGAGTGGTTCGATTAACGCAAAAACCGGGGAGGTGCCCACGGTATCTGTAAGCTGGTATGACAAAGGCGGGTTGTTTGACTCGCCCCAAATTATTGGTATTGCGGAAAAACGACCGGAGTTTGTAGGCGCGGCGCAGGATTTGAGAAGCTTTATAAAAGAAGCGGTGGGGGAATCGCTAACTGTGAAAGCAAACCCCGCGTTGATGCAAAACCTGAATAGGGGCAGCAGTATGCAGGCGGCTTCGGGCGATGGCGTTGTGATAAACATGACAAACCACTTTAGCCCGAAGGAAATGACACAGGCGCAAATGGACTATCAGTCCTATAGAATACGCAAGGACATTGGAAGACGGGTGCGGGTTTAGGGCAGTTGGGAAGTGGAAAATTGAAAATTGAAAGTGGAAAGTGAAGGTCAAGGGATAAGGCCAAGGGTGGTAAAAGGGCAGTGGAGAATTGAAAGTTAAGAGAAAGTAGGCGTGTATGAGAAAATTTTATTTAGAAAATGGACAGGGAAAGCTGTTGTCGCTGCAAAGCGCAGAGCTGTTTTTCCACAAACCGCAGGGGCTGGGCTTTGTGGATAACAGAAGCTATGCACGGGCAGAAAATGGGTTCTACAACGAGACGGGCATAGACTTCGAGCAGCCAAATATTGTGGGCGAAATTGTAATTCGCAAAGATGATTATGTGACATATGGCAAGCTGGTGGATTGGTTCAACCAATCGGGCGATATGAAGCTGATTTATCAACCCACCAAATACCGCAAGTTGTGGATGGATGTGGATTTGGAAAGTGTATCGCTATCCGAAATGATGCCGTATGGCACAATGGAAATCCCCATATCTCTGCGGGGCAAAACGCCGTACTACACGCGAGAAACGCAAACGTTTAGCCTAAGAAGCAACGAGGCAAAGGAGCCAATGCAGTTTGAACTGCTGATGCCCTTTCGCTTTTCCCAAAACGTGGTGCGGGACAAAATGACATACAAGGCGGTGGGGCATTTTCCTGCGGCGGTGGAATTTGTGGCAAATGGGCCGTTGATAAAGCCTGTGCTAACGGCGAAAGAAAAAAGCAGCGGCAAGCTGCTGGGCGTGATGGATGCCTCGGCAACCTCGTTGCAGCAGGGCGAACAACTGCGGTTTTCCTCTCGTTGCAACAGCTCGGGCATTCACAAGGTAACCAAGGATGGGTCGCGGGATATTACCCATTTGCTGGACATTAGCAGCAATAGCTTTTTTACGCTGCCTGTGGGTGTGGAGGTGGAGCTTGCGTTCTCTTGCGAGCTGGCGCCAAGCTACAAGGGAGCCAGCGAACACGAACTGAGTGTGTATGAATACTATAAGGGGTAATTGGTGTTGATAGGGGGGCAAATGGGGTATAATAAAAGTAAGGACATGATCACTAAACGGTCAGTCGTAATTGGTTACTGTATAAAATAACCACGACCTTTGCCGAGGGCGGTTATTTTTTTTCCGAAAATATCTTCCATAGCACAATCAAAATAATTGCAAATAGGATTAAATACTCCATGGGCGTCACCTCCTTTCCACCCAAACGCGGGGGCGCAAGCAGCCACGGCAAAGCACAGAACACTTCGGGGCGGTATATGAAAAGTGTATGTACAACAAAAAGGAATCCCCGCTCTGTAGTTGTGATGCTTTGGGTTTTTCTGCTGCGGTTTACGGAGGCAATCCAACATAAAGATCTATAAAAACTAGTACAAAAGAGGAAAAACGACATGATTTGTTATATCAAAGACGGCAGGACATTTCGCACGAAATACCATGCGCCGGCAGAGTATGAAGTGACGGTGAAATCCATATACGAAGATAGCTCCAGCATTACCATCCCCGGGCGCGATAAAAACGTGGCAGCCGGGGATTTGGCTTTTATGGGCAATTTTTGCGGTGTGGTGGAGGAAGTGGAGGAGCAACCGGGCGTGCTGGTGCTAACCTGCAGCGCAATAGAAAATCTGTTTCAGCGAGCGCTGTTCCACACGGAGGGCAACACTGCCAGCAGCGTGGAAAGCTTTATGAAACGACAACTGGAGAGGGAGTTTTTGCAGGTGGAGGATTTGCTGTACCGCCTGCCGTACCTAGAGGTGCAGGCCTGCACCAAAACGGCAGCAGACATTTGCCCGGATGTGGATGGAGGACTGTGGAACATGAAGGCATTCATGGCAAAGGTGCGGGAAGAGCAGGGCATTTTTACCGAGTTTGACGCGGTGGGCAGCAAGCTGCGGGTGTCGTTGCTGCGGCGAGACAGGCCAATGCACAAAATAGATTTGAAGCTATCCGCATTTGAAGTGTTGGAGGAAAGCTTCGCGCAAAGCCAGATTGGCCGTGTTTCGGCCTATGCACAGGACACGGGCGAGGTTTCGGACTGGTATCGGCTGGAGGATGGCAGCATAACGCAAAAGTATACCATGGCAGGCCGTATGCAGGGTAGCTGGGAAAAGCTGGTGGTATCGAACGCAGAAAAGGTGGAGGAAGAGGTGTTGGCCAAATTTAGGGAAAGCAGCTATTCGCACCTGATAGAGTTTGCCACTGAAAAGCAGTATGGATTTTGCGACGAGGTGCAAATAAGAACAGAGAAAGGGCGGGTGCTGCGCAGCTATATCAGCTCTATCAGCAAAAAAAGCACAGACCCTCGCACCTTCTACAAAACGGGAGAGCTGCGGCTGATGATAGACGAAAAGCTGGTGCAGCTGCTGGGGTAACAAAAACAAACTGGAACATTGGGGGCAAGCGCCCCTAAAAATAAATAAGTTGGGAGAACAGGAAATGATAAACGGATTGATATTTGACAACAGGAACAACACGGCGAAGGACTGGGGAAACATACTGCGAAAGGTATTTCCCACGGATGGTGTGCTTTGTGGCTGCAATGTGGATATTTACATGAACGCAGAAGTGGTGGAGGATTCCATAAAAACACAAATTAGTGTAGCGCCGGGCTACTTTGTAATGTGCGGGCGCGTGCTGCAAAACGATGATGAAGAAGTGCTAGACCTTGCGCCACAGCTGGAGAACGGATATATTCGGCTGAAATATGTGCTGGATATGGCGCTGGAAGCTGGGGATGGCGTGTTTGCTCAAGGTCGATGGGAAATGGACTATTCCGCAGTGACGGCATTCCCTGCACCCATACAGCAGGATATTAACGACAAGAACATAGAGAACTTTGGGCGCTATGAAGTGGAATTTGCGGTGTTCCAAATTGTGAATGGCAGCATAAGACGCAGGGAGCGTGCCATGCGCAGCGCAGGGCTGGAAGCGCTGAACCTGTATGGCAAGGATGAAACATTGTTTTCCATTCGTCGGGTGGAGAATGACGGCGCCAGCGTTGTGGAATTTGTAATTGGCAAGGGCAGTGCAGGCGAAAAAAGAGTGGTGGAGCTGCGAGAGGATGGCAGCGTAACCGTGCCCACAAAGCTGGCGGTAAGCGATGGTGGGGCACGCAGCTTGAACATTGGCTGGAACAGCGGTGGTGTGGCGGTGACGGCGGCAAAGAACGGCGTGGAACGTAATGTGCTGTCGGCCAACGATGATGGCGGCGTGGTGCTGGGGGATGCCAGTGCAAATTTGGCAGTAAACACCCAGACGACTGTTTTTGATAGGGATGTAGAGGTGAAGGGCACGCTTTCTATGGGCAGCTTTGAGCTGGAAAAGCTGGGTGGGAACATCACCACCACTGGTACCATTACCATGGAAAAAGAACTGACGCTGGAGAATAAGCTGAACTTTAAACCGGATTGCTGCGAGGGCTTGTTTTCATCGGGCAAAAGGCTGATAACGGCAAGAGCAGAGGCTGTGCTGATTGGCGAAGAAAGCGGAAACCAAGCATTTAATAACGTGGTGATTGCGGCACCAAACGAGGTGGTGATAAAGAACGGGTATGATCCCATTGTGAAGGTGACACAAAATGGATTGGAAATGGAAAAAGGTAGTTTGATTATAAAAGAAGGTGTGGACATTCAAGCCAACTATTTTGCCCCCAGAATGAATGTAAGCCACACATTGACTGCGGGAGCAATTTATGCATCCGAAGAAAATGAGCATAGCGGTAGCTTTATTGCAGATGGTCAGATTACGGGGCGATCTAAAATGGTTCTACATGGTGACTTAGATTCAAAAAGTAATATAGTATCCCTTGGTTATATCAAGGCTGAGGGAAATATTGAGAGTAAAGGAAAATTGATCTCTCAGGAAAGCATTACTGCAAATGGAGGCGTGTACATTCCAGATGGTAATATTACGTTAAAAGCAGGTGGCATTACATTAAGTGATAATTTGGCAATTGGGGGGTATATAAAAGCAAATGCGAGTGATTTAGTTCTGAGAAGCTCCGGCAAGGTGTTAATTAGAAGTGCTGGGGGAGAACTTTTTACAACGCTTGAAGCACAGGATATCACAGCCCATGGAAATCTTAATGTAGAAGGAACTGCCACCATTAAGGGCACGATAAACGGCCAAACCTTCGGAAACAATTCCAACCTAGCCAATAAAACGGAGATACAGGAATACACAGGCGCACTTTCCACCCTGCGCAACACAACTGTTTTTCAGTACAAGCGCAAAGAAAACGGAAAGCAGCAAATTGGCCTGGTGATAGAGGACGAGGGCTGCCCGCAGGAGGTGCTGACCGCACCCAAGGAATCAGAAGATGCCAGTGTGGATTTGTATAGCTATATTTCCATGACCACCCGGGCAGTGCAGGAGCTGGCCGAGGAAAAGGATGCGCAAATTGCGCAGCTGCAAGCACGGCTGGACAAAATGGAGCAGATGAAGAACTGAAAAACAGAACTACAATAGAACAATGTTACAGAAAATTACGAAAATATGAATCGGGGTGCATGGCCGGGGCAAAAGCCCGGGTTTTTTTGTGCCCCGAAAAAACAGCCGAGAGAAAGGAACAACAGAGATGACAGAAAAAACAACGCAATTACAAACGGTAAACATTTGGGAGGAAGTGGTTAAGTATCAAAAAGCCATTACAAACGCAACCAGAGAAACATTGTTGCGCGTTCCTGCCATTTGCATACAACCGGTGCTGGCAACATTGCATGACGAGGTAACCACGCTGGTGAACAGCGCCATGGCGCAGGAACTGAAAAAGCTGGAGGGAAAGGCAGGGCAGCAGAATGTTTGACTATGTGAAGGATGTAGGGCTGCAATTTAGCAGCAGCCTAACCAAGCGCAGCAAAACTGACCTGATTATATTGCACCATGTGGAGGGCAACATGAGCGTGCAGGCCATTCATCAAATGCACAAGGCCAATGGGCACAAGGGAATAGATTACAACATTTATGTGGGGCTGGATGGCACAGTGCAGTGGGGTCGCGGGCTGGAGTATGAAGGTGGGCACGTAAGCAACAGCTACCCCACCACAAAGGGCATGAATGCCCGCAGTGTGGGCATTGTGTGCAATGGAAACTTTAACACGCAGAAAATGCCCTTGGCGCAACTGGATGCGTTGAAGCGTGTGGTTGCGGATGTTGTGCGGCAGTACAAGTTTGAAAGCGTGTCGCAAATTGTTTCGCACAAAGAGGCCGCAGGGGCAGGCTATACAGATTGCCCGGGCACGTATTTTCCCATACAGGAAATTCGGGAATATATAAGGAATGGCGGCCGCGAAAAGGAAGCTGCACCCGAGTTGCCACAAATAGCAGGGTATATGGCAAAGGTAGTGGATGGCGCTGCGGGCATTGTGGATTTTGTGGCCACAGGCGTAAATGCGGCGGCAGGTGTGGCACGGGTGGAGTTTCGCATATATCCGGTGGCGTTGGGCGGCAGTGCTGTGAAAGTGTTGCAGGCAAAGCAAAACGCTACAGACCCCGCGCGCTGGGCAAAACGAGTGAATGTGCTCGGCTTGTTTGGCGGGCAGCGGGGCAAATATGTGATGCGCGTGCGTGCGTATGACACAGCGGGCAATGCTTCGGCACAAAACGATTTTGTGTATGTTACACTGGAATAGGAGAACCGCATGGAAATACTGAATGAATATGTAATTGTGGTGGTAATGGCGGCCTGTGTGGCTGTGGGGGCGTTAATTAAGCACAGCCTCACTTTTATTCCCAACAAATACATCCCGCTGATTTTGGGCTTGTTGGGCATTGTGTTTAATATTTGGAATCAAGAACGGTTCGATTTTTTAACCCTGTTGGGGGGGCTGGCCAGTGGGCTATCCGCAACGGGTGCATTTGAATTATTTAAGCAGCTAACCAAAGGAAAGACAGGAGAATGAACGGATGGAAGTATTTATAATGCAGTACTGGTTGGAAGTGCTGTTTGGCGCTATTGTAACTTTTTTGGGGGTGTTTTATAAAAATTTAGCGGCTAGGTACAAGGTGGAAAAAGAGCAAATGAATGAGCTAAGGGCACAGTTTCAGGTGTTTCAGCAATCCATAAACGAAACATTTAAAGATATGCTGTTTGACCAAATTGTGCGTTCGCACAACTATCATGTGCGTAATGGATGGATAGAGGTGGAGGAGCTGAGAGCCTTCATTACCAATTGCGAGCGGCATTCCCTGTTGGGGGGCAATGGCACCACCAAAATATTGCGGGAGCGGGTGGAACAACTGGAAGTGCTGGATGCAACCGAGTGCATGAAAATGGATACCATAATGGCAAGAGCAAAGATGGCGCATAGCTAGTGTACCACCTCAGCAGGTGTAAAAAAACAGTGAAGGGAATTGCACATTCCTTTCACTGTTCATTGTTTTAGATATGTCTGTGTATAAAAAAAATTCTACAGGAAGAGAGCAGCCAAGCTGGCCATAGCAACAATGGCCAATACAATGCCAATAATAGCCAGTATGGTTATCACCATACCAATGATTTTACCTGCTTTGGCCTTGCCATCGGTTGGGTCGGCTTTCACCATTTTACCACCCATAACCCATGCAACAATTGCGAAGATTAAACCAATAAAGCTAAGCCAAGATACTGTAGGAATGTAGCCTAAAGCTGTACAAACAAGAGCAATAATGCCTATGATTAATGCGGACATATGTAATCCTCCCTTCTTTTGAAATAAGAACAATTCCATAGATAAAAAGCAAATTTTATCCACAATTTAGTTCCATTGCATTTTAGCAAACATATACCGAAACTTCAACCTATATATTTGCCTGACAAAACGAAATATGCACACATTACAATTCGATGAAGATAAAAAAATGTGTAAAAAAGCTTTTCCGTTTAAAAAGGGGCGAAATAGATGACATTTATGTAAAATTGTATTATAATTAGGTCGTGTTTTAGAATAAAAAAGCAATAGGAGCGTAAATTGTGAGAAAAAAGCAGGGCATTCGCAAGAAGATCATGGTGAATACCACAATCATTTTATTGACATTGTCCATTGTATTGGTGGGGGTAATGGCCTATTTTATGACCAGCCTTACCAACAACATTTTGTTGGACACACTGCAGCCCATGGCAAAAACAGCTTCGCAAAGTATAGAAAGCAATTTGCATATGATGGCAGACAGGCTGTTTTTGATTGGTGACAATAGTGTGTTTACCAAAGAAGATGCTACAAAAGAGGACAAGCAAGCCACGCTGGATCACGCGAAATCTGGAATAGAGTTTGTGTGGCTGGCACTTTACGCGCCAGACGGCAGCCTTTATACGGGCAGCGAGGGCAGCCCGGCCAGTATATCGGGCGGGTATCTTTACAATTCCATGAAGGAAACTCAAAACTTGGTGATTGGCGATACCGCAACTGGCAAGCAGGGGCTGGAAATAGCAATGGGTACACCCATTTTTCAGGAAGAGGAAATTGCATATTACCTTGCAGGC
Organism: uncultured Christensenella sp.; assembly: GCA_964592125.1. GTDB lineage: Bacteria > Bacillota > Clostridia > Christensenellales > Christensenellaceae > UBA5399. Next base: position 5,518 of record CAZQBV010000067.1, on the reverse strand, counting down.
AGCTATAAATACGATGTGCTGAACGATGTACTTAGCAATATTCATGTGGGCAAAACAGGCACTGCCTTTATCATCAATCAGGATGGCACTTTTGTGGCGCATCAGGATACGGAAAAGGTGTCTGCTCAGCAAACGGCACAAGAAAGCTTTGCAAACAATGCGGAAATAGCAGGCGTTGTAGAGCAGATGACACAGGGCAAAACGGGAAGTGTGGCCACTGGCGGCATTGGCAATACCCAATACTTTAGTTATTCGCCCATACGTGGTGCGCATTGGTTTTTGGGCATTACCGCACCCCAAAGCGACTTTATGGAGGCTACCAACCAAGCCATATTTATTAGCATCATTCTAACGGCTGTGTTGCTGGTGATATCCGCATTGTTTACCATGCGCCTTGCCAAGCGCATCCAGCAGCCGTTGGGGCGTGTAACAGGCAGAATTAGCCAGCTTTCGGATGGAGACTTGCATTCGCCTGTGGATGTGGAAAATACAAAGGATGAAACGGAAATGCTGTCGCAGGCGCTGAACGAAACGGTGGATAGCATAAACAGCTACACTTCGGAATTGTCCCGCGTGCTGGACGAGCTTTCCAAGAGCAATTTGGATATAGCGGTAAAAGGTGAATTCCATGGCGACTTTGTGGTGATGAAGGATTCGCTGAATCAGATTGTGGACTTTTTAAACCAGATAATGAGAGCCATACAGCAGGCCGCGTTGCGGGTGTCCTCTACCTCGCACATGGTTTCCACCAATGCGCTGCAGGTGAGGGAGCGTTCCGATGGGCAGGCAAACTCCCTTTACGCGCTGGAGCAAGAGGCGCAGGTTATTTCCCAAAGCATAGACGAAGTGGACAAGCATACCGAAACGGTAGGCATGCTGATGGAAAAAGCTATGGATAGGCTGGCTGTTGCGCAGCATAACATGGGCAATATGCTACAGGCCATGGCGGCTATTAGCAAAAGTGCGGATGAAATTACCCATATCAACAAATTCCTAGAGGATATTTCCTTCCAAACGAATATATTGTCCCTAAATGCATCTGTGGAAGCCGCGCGTGCGGGCGAAGCAGGCAAGGGCTTTGCAGTGGTGGCAACAGAGGTTCGAGACCTTGCCGCGAAGAGCGGAGAGTCGTCCCGCAAAACCACGCAGATGATAGAAGAGTCTCAAAAAGCGGTAAGCGAGGGCTCCAGCTTTGCACAGGCAATGGCAGATTCCATAGAGGATATTCATAAAATCACTAAGGAAATTTCCGAAATTACCACACAACTGGGGCAGGCCGTGGCAAACGAAAAGCAATCGCTTGCTACCATAACCAGCCAGATAGAATCCATCAACCAGCTGGCCAAACACAACCTTGCATCCAGTCAGGAAAGCGCACAGGCAAGCCAATCGCTAACAGAGCAGGCAGACGAGCTGCAAGGCATGGCAAATCGGTTTAAACTGAGGAAATAGGGGAAGTAATGAATATGAAAAAAACAACAGTTGGAATCACTCTGCTTATATTGATGCTGGCCGTTTTCTGTTTGCAGGGCTGTGGGCAAAGCGCCGATGGCCTGAAGGATGGCTACTATACGGCGGAAATGTCTGAATTTAACGATTACAACCACGGGTGGAAAGAGTATATTACCATAAGTGTAACTGGCGGAAATGTGGTATCGGTAGAGTACAATGCCCGCAACGCCAGTGGGTTTATAAAGTCTTGGGATATGTCGTATATGCGAATTATGGATATGGTAGAGGGCACCTATCCCAACCGTTATACGCGTGCCTATGCGGCGCAAATCTTGAAAGATCAAAATGCAGATAGCATAGATTTGGTAAGTGGCGCATCGCACTCGTTTGAAACTTTTTCCATGTTGGCAGAGGCGGTTTTGCAGCAGGCCAGAACAGGCGACACCTCTTTGGCTATTGTGCCTTCGCCTACCAAATGATACTGAGCCAAAAAAGGCCAATCAGCGTTTTCAATTGCGGAATCGTATAACGCCTAAAGAGTTACGCAGGCACCAGATAGAAAAGCAAAAAAAAGAATGTCGATTTCATTCGGCGTTCTTTTTTATCGGGCATTCGCAGTATGGTGTATATATGTCTATTCCGAAACAACTCTGTTTTTCCCGGCTTTCTTTGCGTTGTACATCATTTCATCTGCCCTGTGCAAAATGGCAGATGGCTGTTCGCCGGGCCGGTGCATTACTACGCCAAAGCTGGCAGTAACGCGCCCCACTACTCCAAAATCTGTTTCTTGTGTGTGGTCGCAAAGGCGCAAGGCCATTTTTTTGGCTTCTTGCAAATCTGTTTGTGGCAGCAACAGTGCAAATTCCTCGCCCCCGCAACGGGCAAGTTGATCGTTTTTCCGGGCTATGTTTCTCACAATATCGCACATAGTAACCAATACCGTATCACCAAGGCTGTGCCCGAAGGTATCGTTTATATTTTTAAAATTGTCTATATCAAAATATATCAGTGAAAAGGGAGATGCATATCTGTTGCTAAATTCGCACCAATACTCCAAAATTGCGTTAAACTTTCCACGGTTCATGGCTTTGGTAAGGCTATCTGTTTCGGACATTTGCTTTAGTTCCATCTGCCTGAAAAACTGCATCCGCCTGGCGGCCTGAATGCGGTATGTAAAAATACCCAAAAACAGAATGGAGATAGACAGCATAATGATGGATTCGGTTCTTTCGCTGGGGTCAATTGCATGAATATACATGGGTGTAAGCACAAAGAAGGTAACCGTGGTTACCAGTGCCATAACCATAAAATTCAACCATTTGTTGGGCAACAGCGCAAGTGCCTGCAAAAAAACCATGATAGTAAGACATTGAGATAAATATCCCTGCGCATTGAAAGCCATTAAAATTAAAAAATAGGAGAAAACAACCAAGCCTTCAAATATAGTTATAAGTATGAAGACCGTTTTGTTGTTGCTGGATTTTTTCATATAGAAAAACAGAAACAATGCAAAAAGAAAAACAACAAAGCGGATGGTAAATGAAATCCAAAAATCACGAATATCCTCTGCATAAAAATAGTCGTAGGCAGCTATTGCAAAGTAAATAGCACCGCAAAAAAGAATAAGAATGCGAAAGGTACGCAAGGATTTGCTGAACTCGGTATCGAAAAATACTTTCTCCAGCTCCGCATCTCTAAATTCGCAGCTCTTGGTTAGAATACTCTTTTTGTTGGTTTTGGCCATGTGCGCCTTCCTCCATAGTATTTGGTTTTTGACTGATGCAAAATAACACAAGAAGACAACTTGTGTTATTATATAGTATTTAATAAAAAATAACAACCAAGATTTGACTATATTTTTGACTATATGATAAAAAAACCCGGGAGCCTGTGCCCGGGTTTTGCATACGGTTTTTTAGCGCATTCTATAATGCTACTTTATGCAGCCTTGCCTACCACCAAATAGGGCTGTGTTTGGTAGGGCTTGGGCGCAACGGTGCGGTCGTTCCACATGTAGAACCAGCGCTCCAGCGGGTAAACCGTGTAGCCATCCTGCCAATGGTCAGAGGTATCGTAGGGATCGGCAAAAATTAAAATATCATCGCCAAGGCCGGGCGTACCGTTGTTGTCATAGCCCACAATGGCTGTCCAATGGCCGTCCCAGTCGCACCATTCTGTCATAATCACATTGCCTTCATTCAGGTGGCCGGTTAACCATTTCACAAAGTAGGAATCCTTGGCATCCTCTACCCAGGCTTCGCTGTCATCTTTGTTTTCAGAGGTATACAGGCTCATAGCGGAAAATGCTTTGCGAAGGTTGCCCACATAGCTATCCGAAACGCCATCCTCTGCCGTATATAGGTCCGCATCCTTATAGTCCGGCTGATAGCTGGTTTCCAAAACCTTCAGCCCATCCACACTTTCAAAAAATTTGGTCATTTGCTCCACATTGGTACCATATTCGTAGTAGTTGTTGGCAGAACCGGGCAGAGCACCCGGTGTGTCTGCATCGGTGGAACTGCCCATGGCTTTTGCAATGTCCATTTCGGTATAGCTTTCTATGCCAAAGTGGTACAGTGCCGTTAACGCAGCCACATTGCCGCACGACCATTCCGCCGTTTGCTGATAGGTTTTATAGTGGGGAAGAATGGTAAGCATATCGTCTGGCTTCGCATTGTAAAAATCCATATTCACATAGTAGCGGGATGCTGCGTTGTCTCCGCCGTTTGCATAGCTATCTGCACCCGCATCCGGGTCAATGTCATTTGTGGGAATCACTTTTCCCTTGGTTTTTTCTACAGCTTTGGCCGTTGTTTGCGCACTTGGTTCTTCCGTGGGTGTGGCGGCAGCGGTGCAGGTAAACAGCGCAAGCACCAGCAATAGTACAATGGCAACAGTCAGTGGTGTTTTTTTCATGTTTTCTCCCCTTTTTGTTCGATAATTTAAATAAGCAGAATTTATGATAGCATAAATTTGAAAGGATGCAAATAAAAATATGCATGCTGATACAATTACAAAAAAACTAATTATTTACATAATGCTGTAATATTGTTATAATACAGACATATTTACTGATTTTATTTGCTTCAAGCTATCATTTATCATTTGAATTTCATAGTAGTTTTTGTAAAATTGATTTTTAGTGGCGAAGATATAATGCCCATCAATGTCGTATTGCTATTGTAGTATCGCTTCATATATCAAAATAATGTTGGAGGTATCTATCATGAAATCCATCAAAAAAATGGCACTGGTGCTCGCAATTGTGATGGCTATGGTTAGCGTTCAAAGCATTGCGTTTGCAGCGGGCACAGAAGAAGAACCCACTGCACACACCCAAGCCGCTTTGGGAAGGGTAACCAATTTCAAAGCCGTTGCCAAAAGCACCACAACCATTTCATTAACATGGACAAAAGCTGCTGGGGTAACTAAATACATACTTTATAGATCCACCAGCCGATCTGGCAATTACAGTAATATTGGCACATTAAGAAGTACTATAACATCATTTTCGGATATGGGGTTAAGTGCCGGAAGAACCTATTACTATAAATTAGTACCGTATCAAAATGCCACAAAGGGAGTAACAAGCAGCATTGTTTCGGCAAAAACAAAATCGGCGGCGCCCCAAAAGCAAAAGCCTAGTTTTACTGTTTTCGTACCCAGTGAGACGAAGCAAGACACATTTAGATTGGGGCTGATATTAACCAACTATGGTACAAAAGACATTATTGTTAGACCAACAAATGCTTGGCTGGAAGATGATGATTATGCTTCCTTCAATAGAAACCTTACTCTAACCAATTTCTATGAGCAACCGATAAGCAGTCAGGTGATTAAGCCGGGGGAAGCGCAAGCCGAATATATACACTTTTATGTCTCATATCCGGCATGGCCTACCTGGTACGACCGTTACAGCACAATCTATTTCGATTTTGACTACGACGGCGCAAGGTATCAATGCGAAGCCAGTTCCTATTATGGGTCATACTATTCAGCTTACTAATATTCAATAATAAGCGGCCGCTTTATGGAACGCATCAAGGGATTGCGTTCCATACTGTCG
>CAZQBV010000066.1:0-16862 GCA_964592125.1 uncultured Christensenella sp. | reverse complement strand
GGAAGCGGATTCTGCAAACAGTGCAACGCCGCCTACAATCAAGTAGATTCCCAGCACAAAAGCAATGGCCCACAAAGCAGCAAAAGGCGCCATTAGGAAGAAGATACCCAGCAGCAAGTTTATAATACCACTGGCCAGTACCAAGCCACTTCCAGCAGTGCCTGTTTTGCGAATGGCAGCCGAGTTGGTGATTTGTGTAATACCATTGAAGATGGCAAAGAAACCTAAAATAAAGGTGAATGTAACCAACATACTAGCGGTACTGGAAAAGAGTATTAAAAATCCCAAAATAACAAAGATGATGCCGTTTGCCAAGGTCCAACCATTTTTTAAATCCGATGGGGTGCGAAAGTATGTAATAACTTCGTACACACCGAAGATAATAAAGCCAATGGTAGCAATTGTGAAAATAACAATATTAGCTTTTACTGGCCAAACAAAAAACAAAATGCCCAGCACAATCATACAGAGGGAAACAATAATGCCCCCAACTTTGTTGCCATGGGTCACGCTTTTTGCTACATCATTCATGGTTACCCGGGTGGGGCGTTCTTCACCGTTATTCACTGAATTGGTATTGTTCGTTTCATTCATAGAAATATCCTCCAACTTCTTTTTTAAACCTAGTATCTTTAATATAAACAGTAAATAGTGAACTCTATCATATTTTTTCTGATCTTTGCCATTGTGGGCAAGATGCTGGGGCTGGAATGTTCTCAAAAAATTCTGTTTTTCTTAAAAAGTATTCAGTGAATGAGCATATTTTGCTTGTGTTCCGCGTCGTTTGTCTGGGCTGTTCATGTGATATCATGTATTTTTGCCATGTACAGGCGGTTCGGCATCCTTATGCAATATAATATTCTGGTATGGATATGGAATTTCAATCCCCGCTGCGTCAAATGCTTTCTTTACTTGATAGCGTAAATCCGACAGTGTGGTGAAACCGGTTGCGGTATCCACCGTCCATACGCTGGCACGCAGATGCACGGCAGCGTTGCTTAAACCAGTTACAAACACTGCTACCTTAGGCACGCCTTCTTCCTTTTGGTCGTAGCTGCGAACATCCAGTGTATTCTTGTGCTCGGAAACAATAGTGGATAGCATATTGATTGCCAAATCTATATCGCTGTTGTAGGCAATATCTATATACAGAAAGCTGCAGATGCGTGCCCCTTGCAAATAGTGGGTGGTGCGCAACATTTCCTGATCCAGAACATTGTTGGGTATTACAATGGTTTTGTTTTCGGGGTCACGAATGGTGGTATGCCGCAAACCAATTCCCTCTACCACACCGGAAACCGGAGGTGTGGCATTTAATATCTCTATAAATTCACCCACACTAAATGGCTTGGACATACTGATGGATATACCGCTGAATACATTGCTGAGTGTGCCTTGCGCTGCCAGACCAATGACTACGGCAGCAATACCTGAACTGGCAAGTATGGCTGTGCCAATATCCCTCAGTGGCTTTATCGTTAGCAGTACTACAATAACAGCAATTAAAATAATAGCCACATAAATCAGACGATAAAATATCTTGGAATTGCCTGTAAATCTTTTTTTGGCAAAACGCGTCCACGTTTTTAATATTACAAAAGTAAGAATAGCTACAATTGCGGCAAAGATAAGTGTATTTACAAATCCATACTCAAACGAAGTGTCTATCGTTTGTACAGCACCACTTACTACTTCTTCTATGGGAGGTAAAGTAGATGGGGCAGATTGTTGTGCAAATTTTATAATAGGGAGCAGCATACAGTACGATCTCCATTTCCTAAACCCATAATACAATAATCCGAAATCAAAACAAACAAAAATATTCGGAAGTGCAATCAAAGCATTGCACTTCCAGAATTTACTGCCCTATGGTTAAGAACTTTTGTGCTTGTTATAATAATTCAAGAAGTCTTGAGGCGGAACAGCCGGGCTAAACAAATATCCTTGGAAGAACTGACACCCCAGTGCCAAAAGTTCGTCCCGTATCGCCTCGTTTTCCACATATTCGGCCACAATGGAAAAGCCCAATTTATGCCCCAATGTAATGATAGATTGCACAATGTCTCTGCTGCGAGAATTTTGTGCTATTTGCTTCACCAAAGAGCCATCTAGCTTTACATAGTCGAAGCTGTTGGATTGCAAATACTTCAGCGAGGTTTGCCCCATACTGAAATCATCAATCGCTATGGAAAGGCCATTGCCGTGTAGCTTTTCTATATTTTCTGTGGTTTTATCAAAATAAATAATAGACGAATCCTCGGTAATTTCCAGAACCATATTGCCCGTAACGCCCTCTTCTTTCACAATATCCACTATACTACTTAAGAATTCGGAGTCATTTAGTTGCTCGGCATTCACATTTACAGAAACTTTTACTTGGTGATTTGTTTCCTTTATAAATAGGCGGATATCTTTGCTTACTCTGCGAATAATGCATCGTGTAAGATCGTTGTAGGAGTGATCTTCTTGCGCTAGGGCTACTGCAAGGGGTGGAAAAATAGACTGGCTTCCATACTTCCAACGCAATAATGCTTCTGCGCCTGTAATCACATTGTTTTCATCCAGTTGGGGCTGGTAATGCATTTCCACTTTGTTGGTTGCAATATCCTCACGAAGCTGTATCATCATAGATTTTGCCAGAATGCCAATGTCATCTTGTTTTTCCAGAAATACATAGGGTGTTGAATCTGCCATATGTTCCTGATACAACTCCATCATTTTACGTATCAACATACTTTCATGCATGAATTGCAACTTCTCGGAAAACTTTACGAAGGGAAGATAGATGCATGTGCCTACAGCAATAATAATTACTTGCAATACTGTTCCCATGGGTGTTCCGCTCATTAAATACCCGCTAAAAAACGGTGGAGTAGTCCATGGAATGCCAGTGGTGGTAACACCGCCTACCCCGGGTACGGCACCCTCCACAATAATGGGAATCATACCTGCCAAAGTTGCCAGATAGCTGATGATTAAGGAAACGATGGGTACCAATAGGAAAGGGATAAACATAATGGGGTTTAGTACAATGGGGAAACCATAAACCAAAGGCTCGTTTATATTGAAAACTGCCATAGGTGCGGCAGTATACGCCAAGCGCTTGTTGGCACGGGAACGTGCGCCTATCAAAAGTGCAATCAGCAAGCATATGGTTGCGCCGCTTCCTCCAATCAACGCAAAATTATCCATAAAAGTTTTGGAAACTATCATAGTGGGGTCTGTATTTGCAGGTACGAAAACGCTTTGCGCCACTGCTTCCATAGCGTTGCCACCATGTATGCCAAAAAACCACAATATATTTAAAACAAACAAATAAATAATACCACTTAACAGATCGCTACTTAAATTGGTAAAGATGTTGCTGAGCGCCATAGAAATCAGATCGTTAAAATTGTTTACGTGGAAAACGGCATTGATGAATAAATTGATTCCTATAAATACCAGTATGGTGAGCAGCATAGGTATAATAGCGCTGCTGGAATTGCGATAACTAATATCCGAAGCCACCATTTGCATTTTAAGCAGTCGGTTGAACAGCTTGGATAGTTCATAAAAAAGCTTTGTGCCTAATATAGCGCAGATCATTGCCGTGAACACGCCAATTGGCCCAAAATGCCCTAGCTCCAAAGCGCCGGAAATACCACCAAAAGATGCAAGGAAGCAGCTAAGCGATACCAGCATTGCCATTACCTGCAATGAAAAGTTTTTAAAATCGAAAGTAGAAGAATAGTAATAGCTAATGGCAAGCACAATATAGGCCGACATAAAGCCGAAGGTAGAATCGTAAATAAAACCAAGTATTTGATAAATAATTCCTTCGTCGGAAAGAAGGCCTGCGCCAGCTGTGCGAATAAATTCTTGAAATTCGGGTATAGGAAAACCTCGCAACATAAGCGCAATAGCACCCATCACCAGAATGGGAACCATAAGTATAAACCCTTTTTTTATAGATGAAAAGATATGGTTGTTTTCAATAGCAGCTATAAACTTAAGCAAAACAGTACTCAGAACGCTACCTCCCCCAACACATTGCCGTGTCATACAGAAATACGTGATGACATAATTGGTTTGTACTCTGTAACAACCCTCCTAAAACATAATGTCAAAAAACTATGTGTTAATGACAATTATCACTGTTAAAATTATACTTGTCAAGTAGGCAGAACGGAAAAACACTATTCTAGGCATTTTATTTTCTCGGAAATCCATGTTTGCTGTTTGCATTCGTATGGCAAATTCCGCCAATACTCTTCTGCTTTGGCGTATAGTGCATTCACAGTTGCAAACTCTTCAGATATCAATCGAACAGAGGCATTGTTATCTGGAACGATATAGTAGAGCGCGTTGTTCTTGACCCACACATTGGAATTTGACAAAAAGGCTTCTACATTGGTGGGGCGGAGTGCGATTTCGATACGGGAAGAATGGTTGGCAAACTCTATCAAAGACTTTGTTTCTTGAATAAGATACTTGGTGGGAATCATTATTTTTCGTCCCAACAAAGAGGAAAAAGAGGCTACCTCCAATACTGGTTCGCTCTTTATATTCTGCAAATATTCGAAGCTGAATACGATGCGTGTAAATTCATTTTCCGCAAACATTTTTCGGGATTGCAAGGCGTAAGTTTTGATAAATGCCAACAGCCTGTGTTCCTCATTCGCATCCAATTCCAGATCCGCAATAATATCCTGTATGGTATCCCTATGAAAAGTAATTAGTGGGAAACTTTCCTGCATGATGTACTGGCCACTGGCGTTTTTGAAGTGCTTGAATAGTGGGGAATCGCCATAGTCTAGGCGCATGTTGTGGCTATCCAGATGTGTGTACAATGGCTTCATGTTGCCTCTAAGGCTATCCAAATAAGAATCTATCTGGTTTAGTGTCATGGGGTCATCGTACACGGCGGTATACAAGTTGGCGCGGTTGTTGTCGTGGCTGGTACCCACCAAAGCCAATTTGCCTTTAATGCTATAGATGTAGTCATAAAATGGTGCATGCACATCGTAGGTGAAGAAGGCGCTTGTCCGCCTGTGCAGGAATATGGGAAGCCAAGCTTCGAAAGAGTAAAAAACCTCATCCGTTGGTCTGTTTATAAAGAACAAAAGATTTACTTCGCAATTTCTATCCAGTACGCCCAACAGTTTTTTTTGGAAGGCTCCGGTGTCGCGTGTATCGGCGGGGATATCCATGCTCACATCATACCCGCAAAGCAATTCTCTATCGGATAGGCTGCCCAGTACATCCATCATGTATTGCATCGCATCCCACTTGCCAGAGATTCCCTTAAATATTTTATACGAGGCGTTGTATAGGCTGCCTGTGGTATCGGTTTCTTTGAATTGTCTGTCAAACTCTTTGGAAACCAGCCAAGTGGATACCAGCTTTTGAAGTTCCTTTCGTTTGTCCACAGTTTTTTGGGTCAAAGAGGAAAAAAAACGTTCCAACGTGCCCAAACCCTGTTGCTCGTTGATATCCAACAGCGCTTTTACAATATCATCAAAATAGCCAGATTTCATGTTTAGCTCGGTACGTCCGTTTTTCCAGCGGCTTACCACAGTTCTGTCCACATGTACCATTTTGGCCAGCTGTGTTCCCTGTATGTAAAGCATATCCATTAAATAACCCAGTGGTGTAGTGGTTGGTTTTGGCATGTTTGCTCCCTCCAATTGGGTAGGCTACCATTTTTGTCTCTACGTCTCTACAATATAAGGATATTTTACCACATTATGGTCAGAAAAAAAGCTTTGCTCAAAGAAAGCCATGTTATTTATACTTTTTTATGCATACATAGGGCATAAAAAAATTTATTTTAATTGACTTTATAGCATATTTAGAATTGTTTATTCCATGTAATATGCTATAATAATGAAATAGTACTATTCCGTATATTTTGTTCAGCTTCAAAACAACGAATGAAATACTGTATCGGAAACAGGGGGGAACAAATTTTCATGCAACTGCAATTAGCAACGGACTATGCCATTCGTATCTTATCTTATATGTATCAAAATGACAACAAGCTTTCCACCGCAGTGAATATGTCGGAGAGTTTAGGCATTACATATTTATACTTTATGAAAATTATCAGCAAGTTGAAATCGGCGGGAATGGTGGCATCGGTACAAGGTTGCAACGGTGGCTACCAGCTTGCAGATAGCCAAAAGAAGATATCGCTTTATGATGTGGTGGAAGTGATGGAAGGCGGTATTGCTATCAACCGTTGTCTGCAAGACGATATGTATTGCTCGCGTCATGCGGCACCGGAATGTGCAGTGCACCAGTATCTTGCATCTTTGCAAGCATTGTTGGTAGAAAATTTGAAAAATAAATATGTATCCGAATTTGTATAATTTTTGTAAATTGATGTAAAGATGGTATGGTGGGACTGTCTGCGCGGTGTGCTAGGCCATCTCTTTCTCCATATAATATACAAAGGCTGCTTGCTAGGGCGGTCTTTTTCTGTGTATAATCATATCATAAAATATAAATTGTAAAAACCGATAGAACAAATAGGGCAGGAGAGCATGAGGAACGATACGGAAAAAACACCGCAGAAAAAGAATATTGGCATCATTGCATTGAATATTGCACTGTGTGGTGTAGCTGCATTTTTGCTTTTGTTCTTTGTCGGCCGCGTTACATTGGTGAAGCTGAATGAGCAAGCCGCAGAGCTATTGTCGGGAGAATTGTTTCAGATAACTGCACAGGTGCAGCCTTCCCATGCATTTAACAAGCAGTTGCATTTTTCTTCAGACAATGAGGCGGTAGCCATGGTGGATTCTGCAGGAAGGGTAACGGCGTTTCAGCCGGGAAATGCCGTGATTACAGTTTCTGCTGCGGATGGCTCGGGGCAAAGCGACCGCCTGTGGGTAAAGGTGCAGCCACCTTCCTATAAAGGGATTGCCATACTTACCGAAGCACGAGAACTGGAAGTGGGGGAGGAACTGCAAATAGCATATCGTGTTCAGCCGGAAAACGAAGAAGTAAGCTGGAGCTGCAACAACCCAGCCATTGCGCAGGTAGACAACATGGGTATTGTGGTTGCCTATCAGCCGGGAATAGCTACCGTGCGGGCAGATTTAGCAAATGGCAACTTTGATGAGGTAGTGCTTACCGTGGTAGATGCAAACGCTAAAGTGATGCCTGTGGAAGATGCAAAACCAGCGCAGAATGCGCAGCGCTCGGAGGCAAAGCTGATGCTGGTGGGGGACTTGATGTGCCTATACGGGCAGCGTGTGGGGGCGGTAGGGGAAGAAGATATGGATTTCTCGGGGAGTTTTTCCCAAGTGAAGGATATTTTGTCGCGTGCGGATATCGTAGCGGGTTGTTTGGAAACAACTGTGGCGCCATCTTTCCCGTATACCCAGCCCAACCCCAGCGCTATGGAGGCCGGATACAAACCTGTGTTGAATGCGCCTGTGGAATTTTTGCAGGCATTGAAAAATGGGGGCTTTGACACCGTGATGACTGCAGGCAACCATTGCTGCGATGCGGGGGCACAGGGCATACAGGAAACGGTTGAAAATTTGGACGAAGTGGGGCTAAAGCACACGGGTACATTTGTGGATAAAACAACGCCGCGCTATATGATGGGGCAAGCGGGGGATATAAAGCTGGCATTTTTGTCTTACAGTGAATTTTTCAATGGAAAAGAGGCGTTGCTTTCCAGCGAAGAGCGCGGCTACATGATAAATGCATTTTCTGAAGAACGCGTTAGGGAAGATGTGCAGGCAGCGCGTGTTGCGGGGGCAGAGTTTGTAATTGCTTACAACCATTGGGGCACGGAAAATAAGCAGACTGTAGATGCCCAGCAAAAAGAACATGCGCAAATACTGGCAGATGCCGGGGTGGATATGATTGTGGGAACGCACCCGCATTGCTTGCAACCGGCGGAATATCTAACAGCGGCGAATGGCAAAAAAGTGTTGTGTTTTTATTCCTTGGGGAATTTTGTTTCCAGCATGACCGACCAAGCCAATACAGATACAGTGATTGCGGATATTCAGCTGATACGGGACGAGGAAGGTGTGGAGCTGGCGTCGGCATCCTACATACCATGCAGAATTTTTTCGGAGTATGAGGAGGCCAGCTTTGTGGTGATACCCATAGTGGATGCAGGGTCGCAGGCAACACGCAGAATAGCGGAGGCAATGGGTGAGGCCATTGGGGCAAATATAGAAGAAATTGGGGAAGAAGAATGGCAAGCGAGCAGCTATCTAATACAGGAAAACTAAATAGGGCAAATTGGGCGTTTATAGGCGGCATGGTGCTGATTGTGCTGGCCTATATTTTGCTGCACGATTTGCTGGGGGGAACGCTGTTTGAGCATAACAATTGGGATAGCTACACCTTGCAGGCCATGGCGTGGCGGAATGGCAGCTTTGCCTTGGGGCAAAACTACGAATATCTGGAACTGGCTATTTACAATGGAGACTGGTATGTTTCTTTTCCGCCATTTCCATCGGTAGTAATGCTTCCGCTTACCTTTTTGTTTGGTGTGGATACCCCAAACAATTTTGTGATTATGGTGGTGGTGCTGCTTGCCATAGTGTTTGCCTATCTGTGCTTTAAAAAGATAGGATCTACTGATATAGAGGCAATGTTCTGGGCAGTGTTTTTTGTGCTGGGCAGCAACATGCTGTGGATGTCCACCATGGGCAGCGTTTGGTTTATGGCGCAGGCGCTGAATTTGCTGTTGTGCTTTGCCGCGGTATTTTGCATGCTGGTGCAAAAAAAAGCACTGTGTTTGCTGCTGCTGGCATTGGCTGTTGGGTGCAGGCCATTTTCCGTTTGCCTATTGCTGGTAATGTTTGTGTTGTTTTGCATGCATGAAAAGCAAAAGTATCCCAACAAAAGTGTGCTTTGGTGTGTGGTGCGCCAGCTAAAATACCTAATAGCACCCGCTGTGATTGCAGGGGTGTATCTGTGGTATAATTATGCTCGATTTGGCGATCCGCTGGAATTTGGGCACAACTATTTGCCGGAATTTATGGCGGTAGACAGTGCGCAATTCAGTGCAAAATACATCCCGGAAAACCTATATCGCTTTTTTGTGCGCCCAGTCACTATTACACAGGCAGGTCGGCTGACGTTTCCGTTATTTGATGGTTTTATGTTTTATATTGCAAATCCTATTTTTCTTGTGTGGTTTATCTATTTGGTGAAGGACATTGTAAAAAAACAGTTCACCTGGGAAAAGGCGGTGCTGTGTGGTGGCTTTGCCGCAAATATGCTGCTGCTGATTGCGCACAAAACACTGGGAGGGTGGCAGTTTGGTGCGCGTTACACAGTAGATTTAATTCCCTTTGTGTTGCTGTATTTACTTGTTATTAAGGCAAAAAAACCAAATGGTGTGGATGTATTTTTAGGATGTTTTGCCCTGCTATTTAATATTTATGGCATGCTGTATATGCATTTTGTGAATGTATAATAATGCTATGCTACCCAATAGCGCAGCATTATTCCTTCAAGGTATCATGTTCAAACAGCCTGTGAATTTCCTTTTCCTTTCCTAAAACAACAATATTGTCATGTAGTTTTAGCCTTGTGTCTCCGTCAATACTTTCCAATGTTTTTCCGTTTCGGGTAATGATTAACACCTGTATACCATGCTCGTGTACAAGGCCGCTGTCTTTCAAAGGGGTATCCACCAAATGTTCGGGCAGACGGGACAAACTGATGCTTGCCATTGTTTTGTTCCCAAATAGATCCATAATCAAAATATTGTTGGATTTTTTTTTGCTTAGCCGCAAATAAATTTTATTGATGAATGAGTCGAAGTATATTTTTGCCCTTTTAGATCTGGTAAGAAGAAATACACACAAAAAAATTGCCAGCATAGTAACGCCTATTCCGGCAAAGGTGTTGATCTCAGAAGCACTCATACTAAAAAAGAAGTTCACCACTACCGAAACAATAATCAATGAAAAAATATAGCCAAACAAAATGGTAATAGAGGCCAAGCGACGCCTTCGCTTTGTCATGGTTATCACTTCGCTTTTTGACGTGGTAAAACCACAAGCTGTTAACAAAGAAATCACTTGAAAGCGGGCTACTTCCTCAGTTAGCCCCGTCAGCCTAAAAAGTACAGTGAAAATCTCTATAATAAAGATATATACAATGCTAAACGCCAATAACAGTATAATTGAATCTACCATAAGACCACCTTGCAAAATGACCTTTTGCCTAGTGGGAATTGCAAAAAGCCACCTGCTCCTTTCTTTTTTTGTTCTGTAGCTAGAGTGCTATATTGTCTTATGTATTAAGGTACTTATAATATTTCGCATTGTCAAGACAATCGTGCAATAAAAAAATGCTCCGCTTCAGTGGCGGAGCATCTTCGATTCGTTTTTTAGAGTATGCGCTTCACACAAATGAAGTTTCTTTGCCAATATGCTAGGCTTAGAGAGGTTTCCCTAACGCCACCACTGCCAGAATCTAACATGATGCCGTTGCCTGCGTAAATGCCCACATGACCATTGAAACAGAGTATATCGCCAGGTTGTGCATCACTCATACTGTAGTAAGTGGGGAAGTTGGCACCCCGCCACTGAGAGGATGTCATATAGCTAATGCCATAGCCTGCATTGTTTAACACGTACCACACATACCCGGAACAATCAAACCCACTGGGAGATTTGCCGCCAAGCACATAGCGGGTTCCTATCAAAGAACGCCCTACGCTTAATATGGATTTCAATGTGTCTTTATTTACAGCAGTTGCGGAAACAGGCCCCACAGCACCGCCGTTCATCATTCCGCATTGTGGAGCAACCTTGTAGTAATAGGTGGTTCCTTCTTCTGCGGTTCTATCTATATAGGCGTTAAGGTTATTTAGCGTGGTAATCAATTTAGCGCCGCCATCTGCAGTGGTAGAGCGGTATACCTTATATCTATCCGCGCCGGGGGTTTTATTCCAGCTCACCATTATGGTGCCATCGTCTCTGGCGGTTGCCTTTAGGCCACTTAGCTTATCCAGCGTGGTTTTTATGGAAACGGTATCGGAATATAGGCCGCGGGTATCGTTCATAAAGGGCAATACTTTATAATAATAAGTGAGGCCTGTATCTAAATCCACATCAATATGCTTGTTGGCTTGGGACACAGTTGCCATTTTTTCATATTCGCCAGTAGCTTCATAGCCACGATATACAATGTATTTGGTAGCACCTTCTACAGCACTCCAGCTTAGCTCTATGGAATTGTGAGACAATCGGCTGGCTTTTATGTTTTCGGGTTTTTCCAGCGCGGTTTTAGATTGTACTACGTTGGAATAAGCACCGCGGATACTTTGATTGAAAGAGAGTACCTTATAATAATAGGTTACACCTACAGAAACGGTTGCATCTTTATAGGTTGATACATCGCCAACTGTTTTTAGTTTAGCGTATTCTCCATCTTTCACTGTAGAGCGATAGATAGCATATTTTGTAGCCTTAGCGGCCTTTTTCCAAGAGAGGAAAATGGTGTCGAATTTTTCGGGCACTGCCTGAAGACTGGCAACCGGTTCGGGAATTGCTGTAGCCGAATCTACTTCTGCAGCAACTTCTGCGGCAGATTCTTCTGCAACGTCTAAATCTACAGGGGGAAGTGTTTCAGCCGGCTCTTCTGTGGTCACCTCTGGTGTTTCTGCCGGAGGGGCAGGTGGCGGGGATGCTATAGCCGCGCTGTTTTTGTTCTCTGTAAGGGGACTATCATTATTAGCAATTTCAGCGATGTCTTGGGTTGTTTCCGTATCTGCGGCAAGCGCAGTTGCTGGTGCCAAAGAAATACATATCACTGCCACCAACAGTATACTTAGAAATTTCCTTTTCATAAACTACCTTTCTTTTACGAACGATACTTGCTTGCTACGCATTGCCACTACGGCAAAGGGAGCACAGTATTTTTTATCATGCATTGAACATATTTTGTTTTATGTTCAGTATGCATATTATATCATATTTTCTTTATTTGAAAACATTTCGTGACAAAAACATAAAGAAACCGTGAAGTTTTCATCTGTTTTTAAGCGTTGTTATCACGTTTTGGCCACTTGTAAAAGTTTGTTAACAATTTCGGATTTCATGGAACATTTGCTGCCTAGTGTGCGTCTGAGTGGCAGTGCATCTTGCTGAATTAGTTTTGTGCACGCTTTTTTTGATTTGTATCAGTGGCGAAAAAAACCAATAAAAAAGCCCAGAAGAGGGCTTTTTGCTCTATCTAACCATTGTGATTCAACTAAGGCAACACCGCACAAACCGCGCACGTCGTCATCACTAGTCTTTTTGCGTGACACTGCGTCCAAAATGCTCGAAATAGCGCTGCTATTCTTGCGCTTTTGTCCTTGTTTCACACAAAAATCCTTCGCGATGCCAACGACTCGATTTCTGTGCGGTATCGCCCTAAGCATTGTATTCAACTTCAAAGGCATTCCATGGAATATCTACCAGTGCATTGTTGGAAATAATATCATCCACATGCAGCAGTAGGGGGAAGTCTTCCGCTGTTGTTTTGCCGCGTGCAATCAACTGCCGCACTGCGCGTGCTGTGCGCGTGGCAATTACTATGGATTCCAGCGTTACCCCTTCCAGCTCGGCCATAGCCTGCTCAAAACGCATGCCGCGCCCCAACAATGTGCCTATCAGGCGTGTACGCCCGCCAAACACA
The DNA here is from genome assembly GCA_964592125.1 of uncultured Christensenella sp. Classification (GTDB taxonomy): domain Bacteria; phylum Bacillota; class Clostridia; order Christensenellales; family Christensenellaceae; genus UBA5399. The sequence continues at coordinate 4,211 of CAZQBV010000066.1, read as the reverse complement.
GTTACGTAAAGGTCGCCCGCACCATACACAATGTTATCGGGTTGCCCCCCAGCCAAATCCAGCAGCTTGGTCATTTCGCGAACGCTTTGCCCAAACAATGCCGCCTGCGAATTGTAGTGCAGTGTTCCGCCCACGCCTTCCGTGCGCTCCGAAAGCCCCACAGCAAGTGTAACTGCCAATGCATAGGCGTTTTTCATGGCAACGGCACACTCCACCCCCACCACATCTGTGGAAAGGCTAATATGATAGTAAGGCGCTTCGAACATGGCCTTAATTTTGCGCAACGTTTCTATATCCTTCCCGCAAAAGCAAACGGTGGTTTGGTCTTTATCCGCAAGTTCGTAACTGGTGCAGGGGCCGCCCACTGCATTTAAAGATAGCCTGCTGTGACCCAACTTTTGCTCGTAAAGGTGTGGATAGGGAAGTAACTGGCCATCCTGTGTATCCTGCATGCCTTTGGTAACGGACAACACTGGCAATTGTTCTGGAATGGCAGGCAGCACTGTTTCGCAAAACCAATCCACCCCAAAACTGGAAACACCGCCAACCAAAAGGTTTGCCCCCTCCAGCGCGTCTTGTAGCTGTTCTATTTGATAATACTTGTAGCCTTTCGGCAATTTGCGTTTCAGCGTTAGGTGCTCGCCTGTTTTCTTTGCATGCTCTATAATGTCCCTGTCCAGTGGCGTGCCCACCAATCGTACTTCGTTTCCATTTTCATATGCGGGAATTCCTATGGAAGACCCCATCATTCCTGCGCCTACAATGGTGATAATTGACATTGATACCCTCCGTAATGTTTACATAAATACGTATTTTACGTTAGAATTATATCGTAGATATTGCAATAAAACAATTAGTTGAATATTGCGTGGTAATATTTGAGGCTATGCTATATAATGAATTATGGCGCAAAACAAGGCGAATGCGCAGATAATACAAGGGAAAATAGAATATTACAAAATGGAAAAACAAAATATTGCAATAATATAATGGAATATTGCAATAACAATATAAAATAACAGATATAATACAAGGTAGGAGAATTTCTATTGAGTGGCTTAATGGAATCCGCAGAAAAAATTGTAAAAGCGTTTGGTGCAGTAAGCACTCTTTGCTGTGGCATTATAGATATGGATGATACGCTTACAGATGCGTTCTTTAGTCCATTTTGCCAAGTTTGTTCCAATGCACAAATGGAGTGCAACAACAGAATTATTTGTTCGCAAATGATTATTTTTGGTTGTTGGCAGTCCGAGCGTTGGGGGGGGAAGTACGAGTGGCTATGCCCTGCGGGGCTTACCTTTATCAACACCGTTATTTCCAAAAGTGGCGAAAAGAAACTGGGCATTTGTGCCGGGCCGCTTTTAATGACAGACACCAAAGAATTTCAGAATGAAGATTTAAGCCGTATTTTTGATGGCAATGTTCCGTTAGAGGTAAAGGCAGAATCTAAAAAAGTGCCTTTTATAGAATGTAGCCGGGTAACGTCCTTTGCGGATGTGCTGTATATGCTGGCCTCGTACGCAATGGAGCGTGAAAGCATAGAACTGCGCATTATGGAGCAGCTTGCCAAAAGTGAAAGTGAACAGTTTTATTCCTACACCGGGGTAAAGGACAACGCATCGCTTTCCACCTATCCTATAGAGGCAGAGCGTTCGCTGCAAAACTTTATTGCACAGGGTGACCGTAAGTCTGCGCAGAAGGTATTGAACGAAATATTGGGCAATGTGCTGTTTACGGCAGGCGGGGATTTTGAAGTTATAAAGGCTAGGGTTACAGAGCTGGTGGTGCTGCTTTCGCGGGCAGCTATAGAAGGCGGTGCAGATATTGTGCAGGTGTTTGGCCTGAATCACGATTATCTAAAGGACATCAATCGCTTTAAAAGTATGGATGAGCTAAACAATTGGCTTGCAAATGTGTTGATTCGCTTTACAAACAGTGTGTTCGATTTCAAAGATGTAAAGCATTCAGATATTATTCTAAACATAATAGCGTATATTCGTCAAAATTATATGCGCAAAGTATCGCTAAATGACATATCGGCAGCAGTAAACTTTTCTGTTTCCTACATCAGCCGTGTGTTCAAAGAGGAAATGGGGCAGTCCATCACTCACTTTATCAACAAGGTGCGTGTGGACAATGCAAAGGTACTGCTGTTAAACAAAGAAATTCCACTGATTGAAGTGGCATACCTTTGCGGGTTTGAGGATCAAGCCTATTTCAACAAGGTTTTCAAGAAAAATACGGGTGTGTCCCCCGGTAAGTATAGGGACAGGCGCGGTAAAATATAGAATTTCAAAAAAATAATTGGAGGTAATTTATGAGCGTTTATGATGATTTGAGCACGTTTGTACAGCAGGGCAGGGCAAAAGATGTGAAAGCTACAGTAGAGCAGATGCTGGCTGATGGCAATCCTGCAAAAGAAATTTTGGATCAAGGCCTTTTGGCAGGTATGTCCATCATTGGGGAAAAGTTTAAGAACAACGAAGTGTATGTGCCGGAAGTATTGATTGCTGCACGTGCCATGAACACAGGTATTGAAGTATTGAAGCCTGCTATGGCAGAAGTGGAAAATGTATCTAAGGGCAAAGCTGTTCTGGGTACTGTAAAAGGCGATCTGCACGACATTGGCAAAAACCTAGTAAAAATTATGATGGAGGGCAAAGGCATTGAGGTAATAGACCTTGGTGTGGATGTTCCCCCGGAAAAATTTGTAGAAGAGGCCATTGCCAACGATGCAACAATTATTGCTTGCTCCGCATTGCTTACAACCACAATGAATGCCATGAAGGAAGTGGTAGCCGTTGCGGAAGAAAAGGGAGTAAAAGGCAAAATAAAAATTATGGTGGGTGGTGCGCCTGTTACACAGAGCTTCTGTGAGACAATTGGTGCAGACTACTATACTGCAGACGCAGCTTCGGCAAGCGATGTAGCTTTGGAAATTTTGGCTGGCTGAATATAGCCCGTTGGAAAAGTACTTTGTAGGGCAGAGGGAAGTTTTCTCTCTGCTCTTTTTAGTTTCTGCACGTGGCTTGAATTATCAAGCACCATCATGGTAAAATACTTCTATGGATTATTCTTTAGGTATGAACTGGCTTTTTAGACCAAAAAAAGAAAAACGAATCAAAGAGACAGATGTTTTTTTTGTTTACCCAACTGTTTTTGGGCGGCCAGGCAAAAAAAAGCACCACAACATGAACCCATACAACCCATTGATGCGTTTTTTGGCATGGGTGCTTACCATATGGCGAGCCAGCTTTTTGGCGGAAGATTGCAACGTATTTACCCCGCACTATAGGCAGGTGGGAATAGAAACATTGGAAATGAAGGAAAGTGAAGCAAAACCTCGCTTTGAATTGGCATATAGCGATGTTCGTGACGCCTTTTTGTATTATATGGAGCACCTAAACGAGGGGCGCCCGTTTATACTGGCAGGTCACAGCCAAGGGTCTGCAATGTTGTTGGAGCTATTGCTAAGAGAGTTTTCGGATGACCGATACGACAAACAATTTGTGGCTGCGTATATCATAGGGTTTTCCATTACCAAAGAAGATTTGGAAAAACACCCACACTTGAAATTGGCGGAAGCCGAAAATGATACCGGTGTGATTATTTCTTACAATACTTCGGCAGAAGGTGTGAAATTGATGCGCGTAGTAAGGAAGGGTTCGGTATGTGTAAACCCACTAAACTGGAAACAGACCAATGAATATGCGCCTCGCCAAATGAATTTGGGTTCTGTTCTGTTTAAAATTGGGCGCTACACCATAGAAAAGAAACAGTTTACCGGGGCATATATTTGTATCAAACAAGGCGTGGTGATGATTGACAAGGAAGCACTGCATACACTTCTGAATGTGCGCCTTCCCGCATTGAACCGCATTTTTATGAGTAGAATGACACTGCACACACTGGATATAGCGTTGTTCTATCGCAATTTACAGCGCAGTGTGAAAAAACGCATAGAAAACTTTGCGCAACAAAGCGAATCCAAATAGGGATAGAGACTACACTTGATGGAAATGTACAGGACTGAACAATTCAAAACAACCCCGCGAAAAGCGAGGTGGCAATGCAGTGTTTTCAAGTTGTAAAACGAGTGCAATTCTATGAAATTTAAAAAGAAGAAACAGAAGAGGGCTTCTTTATTAAAGGAACTTCCGTACCACAATTCTTGCATCGATGTATGCCATCCTTGGGTATGTTGCTAT
>CAZQBV010000065.1:0-16934 GCA_964592125.1 uncultured Christensenella sp. | reverse complement strand
ATATGGAATGGAGCCGGGCTGATGAAGCAAATAAAAACTGTGGATGCGGTGGGACATGTGTTGTGCCATGATATCACACGCATTGTGAAAGATGTGGAGAAGGACGCAGTATTTCGCAAGGGGCATGTGGTAAGGGAAAAGGACATACCTGTGCTGTTGTCTGTGGGCAAAGAGTGGCTTTATGTATGGGAAAAACAGCCGGGCATGCTGCATGAGAACGATGCGGCGGAAATACTATATGGCATTTGTGCGGATAGTAATATGCACCCCAAACCTGTAAAGGAAGGGAAGATAGATATTTTTGCGGGTGAGGATGGTTTTTTCACTGTGGATGTGGAGCGGTTGGGCAGTATCAATTCCTTGGGCAATATGATGATTGCCACCCGCCACAGCAACTCACCAGTGAAGAGGGGGGACCATCTTGCGGGCACCAGAATCATACCCTTGGTGATTGAACAGAAAAAAATGGATGAGGCTGTGCGGCTGGCTGGTGGGGAACCAATATTGTGCCTACACCCTTACAGACATAAAAAATATGCAATTCTTACCATTGGCAATGAAGTGTATCAAGAACGAATACAGGATGCCTTTACCCCGGTGGTGAGAGAGAAACTGCAGGAATTTGATACGGAAGAAATGGGACATGAAATATTTGCGGATAACGATAAAGCCGTTACCCAAGCCATAGGGGACTATATTGACAAGGGTGCGGATATGGTGATTTGCACGGGGGGGATGAGTGTGGACCCGGATGATAGAACGCCGCTTGCCATTCGAAATACGGGTGCGGATGTGGTGGCCTACGGTGCGCCTGTGCTGCCGGGCGCCATGTTTATGTTGGCGTATTACAAAGGGATTCCCATACTGGGGCTGCCCGGCTGTGTGATGTATGCAAAACGGACTATATTTGACCTAATGATGCCACGAGTGATGGCGGATATAAGGGTGGCGGCGCAGGATTTATATGCCCTTGGTAATGGCGGAATGTGCCTGAACTGCCCCACGTGTGTGTTTCCCAACTGCGCTTTTGGGGCAGGAATTTGAAATAATACGAAATAATATTATGTAGAATATAGATCAAGTTGCTGGGGGATGAAGTTTGAAAAAAAGTGCAAGTATAATTTTGGCTTTTGCGCTTGGTGCAATGTTGGTATTGCAGGGGTGCTTCCCCTTGCGTGAACCCATAGAAAAACCCGTGCCGCAGAAAACAAGAATGCTGATAGCAGCCGCAGCCAGTTTGGAACATATTTTTGCAGAGGAATTGATTCCCATGTTTGAAAAAACAAACGAGAGAATCTGTGTAGAGGGGGCTTTTGATAGCTCGGGAAAGCTGCAAATGCAGATAGAGGAAGGCCTTCATGCAGACATTTTTATGCCTGCAGCGCAAAAACAGTTGCATGCATTGGTGGAACAGGGGCTGGTGGATGCAGATTCTGTAGTGGATTTGTTGGAGAATGAAATGGTGCTGATTGCACCGATAGATTCGCAGATTCCCATTGCTTCGTTTGAAGAGATTGCCGAAGCGAAAACCATTGCCTTGGGTGACCCGAAGAGTGTTCCTGCGGGACAGTATGCCAAGGAAGCGCTAACAAGAATGGGTGTGTGGGAGGCCGCTTCGGCCAAGGCGAGCTTTGGCACCAATGTAACAGAGGTGCTGAATTGGGTGGCGGAGGGGAGTGCGGATGTGGGCATTGTGTACGCCACAGATGCAGCCACCAGCAATAAGGTAAAGATACTTGCTGTAGCGCCCGCCGACAGCCTGCAGCAAAAAGTGATTTATCCTGCGGGAATTGTAGCGGCATCGCAAAACAGGGAAGCAGCGCAAACATTTATGGATTTTTTGCAAACGCAAGAAGCTCTTGCTGTGTTTGAGGCATATGGTTTTCAGAAAAACTGAGGGAGGAATATGGACTATTCACCAATTTTTATTTCCCTAAAAACAGCTTCAGTTGCCATAGTCATTACATTCTTTTTGGGAATAGGGGCGGCAAAATGGGTAGTGGGATTAAAAAACAACAAAGTAAAACTTGTTTTAGATGGGTTGCTAACACTGCCATTGGTTTTGCCACCCACAGTGGCGGGTTTTTTTCTGTTGTATCTGCTGGGCGTAAACAGACCCATTGGGCAGTTTTTTATGGAGTTTGGTGTAAAAATTGTATTTTCTTGGTGGGCAGCGGTGATTGCGGCGGTGGTGATTTCCTTCCCATTGATGTACCGCTCTGCACGGGCAGCGTTCGAGCAGGTGAATCCAGACTATATTTTTGCTGCGCGTACACTGGGAATACCCGAAGGCCGCATCTTTTGGCGCATTGTGATGCCGTTGGCCAGGCCGGGCATGGTGGCGGGGGGCATACTGGCCTTTGCACGCGGGCTGGGTGAATTTGGTGCTACTGCAATGATCGCGGGGAATATTGCGGGCACAACACGCACATTGCCGTTGGCTGTATATTCCGCAGTGGCAGCGGGGGATATGTCTACTGCGGGGCAGTATGTACTTGTTTTGGTGTTGATTTCCTTCCTGGGTGTGGTGGGGCTGAATGCCTTTACATCAAGAAATGGACGGTATTTGGAGCGGAGGCGCAGAAAGTGAGCTTACAAGTAGACATACGCAAAAAGTACAAAGGATTTACGCTGGAAACACAGTTTGATTCTACCGGGGATATGCTGGGCATATTGGGCGCATCGGGCAGTGGAAAAAGCCTTACATTGCAGTGTATAGCGGGCATAGAAACGCCGGATGAGGGAATGATTGTTGCCAATGGCAATGTGCTGTTTGATTCCGCGGCAAAAATAAATGTAAAACCACAGCAACGCAAGGTGGGATACCTGTTTCAAAACTATGCGTTGTTCCCCCATATGACAGTAGAGCAGAACATAGCCTGTGTATTAAAGGGGGGAGGAAAAGAGAAGAAGGTACAAACAACAGCACTGCTAAAGCGTTTTGAGCTGGACGAGCTAGGGAGCCGTTACCCATGGCAGATTTCGGGCGGTCAGCAACAACGCACGGCGTTGGTACGCATATTGGCATACGAGCCGGAAGTGCTGTTGCTGGACGAGCCGTTCTCTGCATTGGATGCGCATATGCGGGAAAAAATGCAAATGGAGATGATGCAATTGCTGTGTGAAGCGTATTTTGGTGATATGGTGCTGGTTTCTCACAATCGGGACGAGGTGTATAGGCTGTGCGAAAACCTATTGGTGCTGGATGATGGACGGGCACTGGCATTAGCGCCTACCAAAAGTTTGTTTCACAATCCGGGTATTTTGCAGGTGGCTCGGTTGACGGGCTGTAAAAATGTTTCTCGTGCAGTGAAAGTGGGGGCAAATACGGTGGAAGCGCTGGACTGGGAGGTGAGGCTGTTGGTGGAGGGTGAGGTAAAAGACTCTATTACGCACATTGGTGTGCGGGCACATGATTTTAAACCGGCAGTGCAGGGTGCGGTGAACAGCATACCTGTAGGGCAACACAAAAGTATGGAGAACCCTTTTGAATGGAGTGTTCTGTTCCAAAACGGGAAGACGAAAAAAAGTGGGCACGATATCTGGTGGATATATAGCAAGGCGCAGGGCATTACAGAAATGCCGAACTATCTTAGCGTACTGCCAAAGGATGTACTGCTACTGGAAGATATATAATACCAATTCCGATTTTGTCCGAAATGCGGAGCGTTTTGGAACTGCCGTATGGCAGTGATAGAAATATCGCTTTTGCGTTATTTCTATCTGGAATCAGTATAAAATATGGGAGAAAAACTATGCATAAAAAAATGAACCACTTCGATGCCAAAGGCAAGGCCGTGATGGTGGATGTTTCCCAAAAACAGCCCGCAAAGCGTACCGCAGTGGCAACAGGTAAAATAAAATTGAGCAGACAGGCATTTGATGCTGTGGCAGAGGGCAGCGCAAGCAAGGGGGATGTGCTGGGGGTGGCGCGCGTGGCGGGCATTATGGCAGTGAAAAAAACATCGGAACTGATACCCATGTGCCACATACTGCTGGTGGAACAGGCAAGTATAGAGTTTGCTATGTTGGAAGAACCGTGCAGCATACAGGCAATTTGCACTGTTTCTACCTCGGGCAAAACAGGTGTGGAAATGGAGGCGCTAACGGGAGTGAATGTGGCATTGCTTGCAGTATACGATATGCTGAAAGCAATAGACAAAGAGATGCTGCTGTATGACATTTGCCTGCTGGAAAAGCATGGCGGGAAGAGTGGCGCGTATGTGCGAGCAGAGGTGTAGAATGGAGACAACATACAGGGTGGCAGTGCTTACGGCAAGTGATAAGGCGGCCGCAGGCGAACGCAGCGACGAGAGCGGCCCGCTGATGAAACAGATGTTGGAAGATGAGGGATATTTGGTGGTGGATGCTGCAATACTTCCGGATGACAAACAAGGCTTGGCGGATTGCATGAAGGCATGGAGCGAAAGTGGACGTGTGGATATGATACTGACCACGGGTGGCACAGGGCTGTCACCAAGGGATCAAATGCCGGAAGCGACACTGGCCGTTGCGCACAGGCAGATACCGGGCATTGCAGAGGCAATTCGTGCCTACAGCATGGGCATTACCAAGCGGGCAATGCTAAGCAGGGCAGTTTGTGCAATTTGCAAAAGTACATTGATAGTAAACCTGCCGGGCAGCCCAAAGGCAGTGCGGGAATCGCTGGAATATATATTGCCAGAACTGGGGCATGCGTTGGATGTGTTGAAAGGCAATGTGGCAGAATGTGCCGTGCAAAAGAAGGAAGTGAAAAAGCAGTGAATGTGGCGGCGTTGATATTGGCACAGGGCAAAATGCCCACCACACAAAGCAGACAACCGCTGGAACGAGTGGGCACTATTACGGCGGTGGAACGACTGGTGCTGGTGTTTAAACAGGCGGGGGTTGACCGTGTGGTGATTGTGTCGGATGAGGGAGATGACAAAATAGATAAGAGCATTTCTCGCTTTGGTGTGGTTTGCCTGCATACTAACAGCAGGTGTACGCAAATGTTGGACAGTGTAAAAACAGGCCTTTTGTATTTGCAGGGGAAGTGTGAATCTGTGCTGATTACGCCTGTGCATGTTCCTCTATTTGCAATTCCAACAGTAAAAACTCTATGCAATTCAAGTGGAAAAGCAGTAGTGCCATGCTATGCGGGAAAGGCAGGGCATCCGTTGGTGCTTTCTTCAGATTTATTTCCAATGATACTGGAATATGATGGTGCCGGAGGGCTTTCTGCGGCATTGGATGCCAGCGGAATAGCCAGAACCTATTTGGATATGGATGATGAGGGCGTGTTAATTGACATCCGAAAAAATCAAGAATACGAACATGTGGTGCAGCAACACGACTTGCGTGCATTGCGACCGGAAGTAAAGCTGACATTGGCGCGGGAACAGATTTGCTTTGGCCCGGGATTGCAACAGCTGTTGCAGCTAATAGAGGAAACGGAATCTGTGCAACTGGCATGCAGCAGGATGGGAATATCCTATAGCCGTGCATGGAAAATGATTGGCAATGTGGAACAGCAAATGGGATTTCGCGTGGTGCAGCGAAGCCAAGGCGGCCACCACGGGGGGAAATCTGTGGTAACACCAAAGGGTAGGGCTTTGATGCAACAATATAAAAACTTTGCTGAAGATTGCAAGAAACAAATTAAGTTGATTTTTGAGAGGTATTTTCAGGATTGGTGACAACTGTTGGAGTTTGACAGTATGACGTATAAGGGCAATACACTGGCCTTTTGTTTCTCAGTGGGTTTGCTGATTATTTGTATTTGCAAGAGGGTATCTATAAAGCAATACAGAGGCAAGGAGAAAAGGTATGAATAGGGAAATTTATTTGGCAGGTGGTTGCTTTTGGGGTGTGGAGGAATATTTTAGGCGCATACCCGGTGTGGTGGAGCTATCTGTAGGGTACGCAAATGGGCGAACAGAAAACCCCACGTATGAGGAGGTTTGCACTAAAAACACAGGATATGCCGAGACAGTTAAAATTACCTATGACCCGCAACAGATAGCCCTTAAAACTTTGCTTACACAGTTTTTTAAGATCATTGACCCCCTAAGCCTAAACAGACAAGGCAATGATGTGGGAAGCCAGTATCGCTCTGGAATTTACTATTCCAATGAGCAGGACAGAAACATAGCGGCAGAAGTGATTGCAGAAGAGCAAAAGAAATATAGCAAAAAAATAGCAACAGAACTAAAACCATTGGACAACTATTACCTTGCCGAGGACTACCATCAAAACTATTTGGTGAAAAACCCCGGCGGCTACTGCCACATCAACTTTGACAGCCTAAAGGAGTTGGAATAGTGTAAAGCGGCTACATAACTGCAAAAGGCTAAAAACGTTTTACAATGCAGGAAAATGAAGGGATTGCCATGTGCGTACTTATTTTATTCGAATCACTTTTTGGTACGGGGCTATCATTCCCTCATTCATTTTGTTACCCATCTTTTTTTGAACCGCGGGTATAGAAACAAAAGAACCCAACATCCACATCTTCAGAAGTTCCATTTTCCGCTTCTGAGGAAAATCATAAACACCAGTCTTTTTATAAAATTTATGATCGGCTTTCATCAAGCCACGCATTGTATAAATTAAATCTCTGAATATTTTGGTTCCGCCCACCCCATAAAAGTTATTTGGCATATGCATTTTATGTTCGAGAGCATACACCAACTTGCTTGAAAGCGCGGGTAATTGTTCCTGTGCATTCTGTGAATAAACAACCCCACACAGGAAGTTTTGCGCAACTTCGCTTCTGGAATGAAGTAATGTTTGCAGGTTTGTCTCTGCCCCTACGTTCCCATGCACTAAGTACCCAACTGGCATTCCAACGGTTAATTGCCTGTGCCCATTACAAAACTGGCGGTCATCATAAATTTTAAAACTGGCGCCCATAGAGTGATCTTTGATTGTAAAAGCATAGACAATGGCATCTGCCTTAAGAATATCCTCTCGCAAAAGCTCTTGAAAGCCGTCGTTGTATATGCAGTCACCTTTTGATGCACAGCGAAAGCAGCCAAGGCAGCCACCTTTGAAAGGAAATTTTGCAATATTCACAATGCGAACGGGCAGGGGATACACATCTCGGAAATCATCTATTAGGTTTTCTAATGACTCGTCATGCAGTGCGTTGGTTATAATCACCGTATCAAACCCTTGTCTTTTGGGTACTGACTGGAAAGAACGGTGGTATGGAAGAAATTCTGCATGAATCTTGTCTATGCTTTCGTAGAGTTTGTTTGTGGCACAAAATTGTACGTATTTCCAAAAATCCAAGGCTTGCTTTTGCCCCGTTTCGTTCAGTAAATCATCCATATCTGCAGATAGGCCATATAAATAAAGCAAACCTAGATCTGCACAGTTGTCTTTTATATATTGGTGGGCGGTTATGTCATAAAAATGTTTTGAGGTGGAAATTTGCGCAGCCATTTTCCCAGATACATCAACTTTATATTCCTTTAGAAGCTCGATAAACCGATGAAGCTGATAGGGAGCTAAAAAAGTATATACCGGATAAGCAAATAACAACAAGTCAGATTCTTCTATTTTGGGAACAATTGCAGAAAAATCTTTTTCCCAACTTTTTATTTGCTGCCCAATGTGAAGTACATCAAAGCTATCCTCTGGAAAATGCTTTTGAATGTACAGAACAGTCTGTAGTGTAATGCTATATTTTCCCTTTGGGCTACCATTTATTACAAGAATTTTCATTGTGTCATACTCCGTTTTCTATTGCGTGCAATTCTGGTGTTTCATACAAGTGATGGATTTACTGGAAAGCTTCCAATAGTGTAAAGCTGCTTTTCTCGAACTGCAAAAGGCCTTCCTTACGCATACGCCCAAGCTCTGTGGACATAGCGCTTCTATCTACCCCCAAATAATCTGCAAGTGCCTGTCGATTGAAAGGGATGTGGAAAGTATTGTTTTTTGCCCGCGTGGCTTGTGCGGAAAGATAGGCGAGCAGCTTTTCTCGCGTAGTGCGCTTGGAAATATACGCCATCTTTTGTGTTAACAATATATTTTTCTGTGCCAAGATTCGCAACATGTTTTGTATCAGTTGAGCATGAAAAGAACAACTGGTAGGGCAGGTGGCTATTATTTTTTTGTAGTTGACTAGCATAATGGAAGAGGCTTGCGCTGCAAGAACACTGACGGGCAGCATTTCTACTTCGGCGCAGGAAAAGGCCTCGCCAAATAAGCCGCCCCTATCAATATTTGCCAATATGGTGCGATTGCCCCAAAAATCTTCTTGCAAAATATGCACATTGCCAGAAAGTACTATGCCCACAGAAGTAGCAGCATCTCCTTCCATAAAAATATAATCACCTTTTGCATAGTGACGTACAGATGCAGAAAGACATTTTAAAAGGGTGTGCAAATCTGGGGCTTTTATATTGCTGAAAAGCAGATTTTGATGTAATAGAGGAATGTATTCTTCCATAAATCATCCTTGTGTTGTAAAAACAACGCACTTTTTATTTTGAGTATAGTATACTATATTCAAGAAAGTCAAGAAAAGAAATGAAATTGAAAGGATGGAGAAAAGTGATGTTACGAAAAATTATAAAAATAGATGAAACAAAATGCAATGGTTGTGGTTTGTGCGCGAAGGCCTGTCACGAGGGAGCGATAGGCATGGTGAATGGTAAGGCGAAGCTGCTAAGGGACGATTATTGCGATGGGCTGGGCAACTGCCTGCCTGTGTGCCCTACAGACGCAATTTCTTTTGAAGAGAGGGAGGCTGCAGCCTATGACGAAGCTGCGGTAAAGGCAAATATGGTAAAAAACCAGGTCCCCCCAGCGGGCGGATGCCCCGGGCAAAGAGCGCATGCCATACAAAGGGAAACACAGGAGATGCAAACAAGCGCATTGGCAACAAGTGAAATGCCCAGCCAATTGAACCAATGGCCGGTTCAAATAAAATTGGTGCCGATAAATGCGCCTTATTTTGAGGATGCAAACTTGCTGGTGGCTGCGGACTGCACAGCTTTCTCTTATGGCAATTTCCATCAGGATTACATGAAAAACCATGTAACATTGATTGGTTGCCCCAAGCTGGATGAGGGGGACTATGCGGAAAAATTGACAGCAATCTTGCAAAATAACGATATTAAAAGCATTACTGTTGCACGGATGGAAGTGCCCTGCTGTGGAGGAATTGTGCATGCAGTGAAAACAGCGTTGCAGCAGAGCGGAAAAATGATACCGTGGCAAATTGTAACCATTTCCACAGATGGGCATATAGTGGAAGCGTAAATTGCCATCAGCCCGATAGGAAAGAACATGAAAACCATGCAGGATACCCCGCCTAAGTGGTTTTTTTGTTTGCCATTTTTGTATGCAATAACAATTGCACCTTGAAATCTACGCTTGTAAAAGGTATGATAATACTAATTTGCAATTGGAATATTGGAATGGAGTGTTTACTTCATAGCTATATTTTTATTAACAACAAAAGGAGAGAATGAACGATGGCGGACATTGTATGTGCAGGACATATTTGTGTGGATCTAACCCCGGATTTTCCTGATAGGGGGATGGCGTTGAAAGATATTTTTGTGGGTGGAAAGCAGACAGAAGTGAACAGGCTGGAAATATCCACTGGGGGAAGTGCATCCAACACGGGTGCGGCTTTGAACAGGCTGGGCATTCACACCCCTATTATGGGAAGAATTGGCGATGACATGCTTGCGCAGTTGATTCCCCCCACATTGGAATCCCTAGGATCTAGCGAAAATTATTTGTCTGTAGCAGAAGGGGAGGGAACTTCCTATTCTGTGGCGATTGCGGTACCCGGTCAAGATAGGATATTTCTGCATGCCCCGGCTGTAAATGACACAGCTACCGCTGCGGATATAGACTACGGTGTGGTGGCAAAGGCAAAGCTATTTCACTTTGGTTATGCGCCCTTGATGAAGCAAATGTATATAAACGACGGGGAAGAGCTGATAAAAGTGATGAAACAGGCCAAGGAATTGGGCGTTACAACCTCTATGGATACGGCCTTTCCAGACCCAACATCCTTTGCGGCTGACCGCGATTGGAATAAAATATTTGAGCGTTCATTGCCGTATACAGATATTTTTACACCCAGCGTGGAAGAAATGGTGCTGATGTCTGAGCGAGAGCTGTATGATGAGATGGCGGCAAAAGAAGGCGGCGTAATAGGCAATGTGGATTTGGAAACAGTGGAACGCATAGCCAATAGAATGATTGGCTATGGTGCGAAAATTGTAATGATAAAGTGCAGCACTTTGGGCATTTATGTGAAGACGGCAGAGGAAACAGCAATTGCGCAAATGGGAAAAGCAGCACCCAAAGATACTGCCGCTTGGGCAAACAAGGAGCTGTTTACCGGCATATACCCAGTGGAAGATATGAAGTCCTCTACCGGTGCTGGGGATTGCAGCATTGCTGGCTTTTTGGCGGCGCTGCAAAAGGGGGAGGCTCCTGAACGTGCATTGAATATGGCGATAGCATCTGGTGCATATTGCGTTACTGCTACATCTGCTGCGGGCGGCATTGTGCCCTATGAAGAAATGGCGGCAAAGGTATCAGGTGGGTGGAAAAAACGCCCGGCGGGTATGGATTGTTCCAACTACAAATATCTGGAAGAACATGCTTTATACAGCAAATAATATGAAGAGCTTCAAAAGTAAAAAACCGGTCAGCATTGACCGGTTTTTGCTTTTGTATGATTCATACCGTTTTTAACGATAAAGATCGAATAACAAACCGCTTTGCTTTGGTAAAAGCGAATCAATTAAACTGTTGGAAACTTTCATTTTACTGAAATCCGTATAAGTGGCGGCGGGTACACGCATGGCTTCCGAAGCGCCACGCTCTACTTTTTCGGCAACACCACCATAACCACCTAAAGTGCTTTTTACAGAAGAGGGATTCTCCTGAACTGCCTTGGTCAATTTGTTTTCGTCTACCTTCATGCCTTCTTCGTCTATGGTAATACCCATAGAGGAAAGGCGCGCATAGGTTCTGTCGTCTACACGACCAACACCGTCTATCATGCTGAGGGCGCGTGCACTGCCAGCACCATTGCCTGTGTTGGATGCTAAGTGCTTTACAGCAGAATTGTAAGCCTGCGCAAAGGAAACGGCAGCACTTACCACTTTGGAGGCATCAACAGCACGGCTAATATTCGCGGTGCCAGCACTTTGAAACGTCATTGTGCCTGCTCGTCCATCGGGCATACCAACGGTATTGCTGGAGGAAGTGAGCTGTTGACCGTTTACAGAATATTTTGCATCCTGCGCTGCCTGTGTTTCACGCAGCTCCATTCTTGCTGCAGCGTCCTTGCCACTACCGCCACTGGTAATTTCAAAGGCACTTTTTTCACCGGTTTCCACAGAAGTCATTTGCAGGCTGCTTTTACCATCTTCTGTTACAACCTTGGCGGTAATACCAGCCTTGGAGGAATTGATGCTGCTGGCAATGTTGTTCAGCGAATCCAAGTTCGTATCTTTGGCACTTACATCAAATTCGATGGCATAGTTACCGCTTTCTGTTTGTATGTTAAAGCTGTTTTTACCCTGCCCAAATGCCGAGCTGGCATTGGAAGTTAAAGCTTGCGATTGTTGCTGTTGCTGGGTTGCCACGTTGGACACGGTTACGTCATACTTTACTGTGCTGCCGGAATAAGAAGTGCCCGAGGTTGTAATGGCATCGGTATTGGAGCTTTTCAGCGTACTGGCACCAAAGTTGTTTGCGGCACGGCTTAAAGAATAGGCGGCATTTTTCAGGCCGTTTAAATTCTTCGCATTGTCTGCAGCAAATGAAAGCGTATTTTTGGTTGTGTTGTTGATGGTGTTTTCAGGGGTATTGTTTAAACCAATACTGCTAATACCATTCAGCACTTTTGACCAAGAATTGTTCTTGTCTGCAAGAGCAGATTTTACAAGGTTTTGAGAATAAATTCCCACATTCCCTATGTTATACAGATTATTGTTGCTCTGTACTCCGCCAATCATTATTTGCACCTTCTTTCAAAATACTACAATAGATTAAGACACTCATTTGCTATATATTTATGTATAGTATATACCCCAATGCAGACTGAATCAATCTCTTTTTAGTAATAAATGTAACATTATTACTATGTGATGGCCGAAAACATGTCCAAAAGCAAAAATGAATTGATAAACAGGGTAGCTTTTGATAAAATAACTTAGTGTATGTATTGGTTGGTCAACTAAATGAGTGGAGGGCATAAACAGATGTCTGAATTATTGGAAATAACGATTGGTGATATGCTGAAAAAGCAGGCGAAAAAGCACCCGGACAATGATGGGCTGATTTCGCCTAATAGAAATATACGGTATTCGTACAAACAACTGGATGAAGTGACGGATGTTGTGGCGCGCGGCCTGATGGGGATGGGCATTGAAAAGGGTGACAAAGTCTCTATTTGGGCTACGAACTATCCCGAATGGGTGATAACGCAATTTGCCACCGCAAAAATGGGTGCTGTGCTGGTAACGGTAAATACAAACTACAAACAATTTGAACTGGAATATCTGTTGAAGCAGTCGGACACTATGACATTGATTATGATGGGAGGCTTCAAGGACTCTAATTATGTAGATCATATACGTGGGCTGTGCCCGGAATTGGCCGAGGCGGAGCCGGGAAAGCTGGATTCCAAGCGTTTGCCCTTTCTGAAAAATGTGGTTTTTTTGGATGAAGAACAGCAGTCGGGCATGTTTCGCTGGAATGATATTTTTCAATTTGCAGAAAAGGTTTCGCAGCAGGAACTGGAAGCGCGTATGCAAGAGCTGGACAAAGATGATGTAATTAATATGCAGTACACATCGGGTACCACGGGCTTCCCCAAGGGTGTAATGCTAACACACTACAATCTGGTAAACAATGGCATGGCAATTGGAGATTGCATGAAATTGTCGCATAAAGATCGCTTGCTAATTCATGTGCCGTTGTTTCATTGCTTTGGTTGCGTGCTGGGTGTGATGGCATCGTTTACCCATGCCACCACCATGGTGCTTTTGGAATCGTTCAACCCTGTAAAGGCAATGACTATTATACAGGAGGAACGATGCACGGCGGTGCATGGTGTGCCCACTATGTTTATTTCGATGTTGGATCATCCCGATTTTGAAAAGTATGATTTTTCTACACTTAGAACGGGCATTATGGCGGGATCGCCCTGCCCCATAGAATTTATGAAGCGTGCTATTTCGGATATGAATATGTCGGAAATAACCATTACATACGGTCAGACGGAAGCCTCGCCTGCTATTACCATGTCCCGAACAGATGACCCAATTGAAAAACGTGTGGAATCCGTTGGACAGCGGGTGCCGGGCGTGGAGGCCAAGATTGTAGATATTGAGACGGGGAAAGACTTGCCACCGGGAGAAACGGGCGAAATTGTAGCACGTGGCTACAACATAATGAAGGGCTACTACAAAATGCCGGAAGCAACAGCGCAAGCAGTAGATGAAGATGGCTGGCTGCACACGGGAGACTTGGGTACGCTGGACAAAGATGGCTATTTTAACATTACGGGCAGGCTGAAGGATATGATTATTCGTGGTGGAGAAAATATTTATCCCCGCGAAATAGAAGAATTTATTTATACACACCCTGCGGTACGTGATGTGCAGGTAATTGGAGTACCAGACTTGCGCTATGGCGAGGAAGTGCTGGCTTGTGTGGTGCTAAAGGACGACGAGCAGGTGACGGAGGAAGAAATGATTCAGTTTGTAAAGGACGGATTGAGCCGTTTTAAAGCGCCACGATACATTCGCTTTGTGGATGCATTCCCCATGACGGCAAGTGGTAAAATACAGAAATACAAGATGCGCGAATGGGCAATAGAAGAACTTGATTTAAAGGAAGCCGCTTCTATAGAAACTGCATAGACAGGAGTAAATAAATGGCAGGAATAGACAGAATAGCCATACACAACTTGTTTGGTATAAACGGGCTGAATGTGGCATGGTATGGCATTATCATTGCTACGGCAATTGTGGTGGGCGTGATGGTTGCCGCTTGGCAGGCAAAAAAGAGTGGCTACACGTCGGAACTTATTTTTGACATGATGATTTTGGCGCTGCCGCTTTCCATTGTGGGTGCGCGTATTTATTATGTTGCATTTGAATGGGAAAATTATGTAAATAATCCACTGGACATCATTAAAACTTGGCATGGCGGGCTTGCCATATATGGCGCGGTTATTGGCGCGGTTATTGGCGCGTTGATATTATCTAAATGGCGCAAATTTCCCTTTGGAAGGCTGCTGGATATTGCGGTGCCGGGGCTAGTATTGGGGCAGGCAATTGGCCGCTGGGGAAACTTTATAAACATGGAGGCCTTTGGCCGAGAAATAACTGACCCAAAATGGCAGTTCTTTCCTTTTGGCGTATTCGTAGACCAACAGTGGGTGGGCGGTGTTCTGATGGAAAACCGTTGGTTCCTTGCCACGTTTTTCTATGAATTTGTATGGAATTTAGGTGTGTTTGCCCTGCTGCTATGGTACTCCAAACGTGCGAAACATGATGGCAATGTGTTTGCGATGTATATGATAGGCTATGGCCTAGGTAGGCTGTGGATAGAACAGGTGCGCATTCAAACCTTGATGCTATGGCCGGGCATGCCGGTATCGCAATTCATTTCCCTGATTATTATTATTGTGGGAGTGGCATATATTTTGATACAGCGCAAACGAAATGTGCCCAATGTTCTTTACGAAGGACGATACTGCATTGGCTGGGAAGACCCGGGCAAAGAGGACAAAAGCAATAAAGATAAAAAAGATAAAAAGAAAAAGACAAATACAAATCAACCGCCACAAAAAGAGCAGGCACAGAGCCCTGATGCAGACAACACAGGGGCGGAGCAGTAATTGTTTTGGCGATATACAGTAGAAAAAAAGAAACAATAGATAGTGAAGAACTTAAAAAAGAAGAAATAGACAAAGAAAAGGAAGTAAATAGCAATTAGAAACCTAACAATGATGACAGACCTGTACCAGCTGACTATGATGTATGGCTATTATAGGACAGGCAAGTATAAAGAGAGAGCTGTTTATGATTTGTTCTTCCGCCGCCAAAGCGACGAAACCAACTATGCACTTTGTGCTGGTCTGGAGCAAGTAATAGAGCTGATAAAAAACATTAGCTTTGAACAAGACGATATTGAATACTTGCGTACACTTCATTTGTTTGATGAGAATTTCTTAAGTATGTTGCTGGATTTTCGCTTTACTGGAGATTTATATGCCATTCCCGAGGGGACTGTGGTTTTCCCCATGGAGCCGTTGATTCGTGTGGATGCACCATTGTGCGAGGCGCAGCTGGTGGAAACAGCACTGCTGAATATAGTGAACCACCAAACATTGATTGCCACCAAGGCAAGCCGTGTGGTATATGCGGCGGGTGGGGATGCTGTGCTGGAATT
Source organism: uncultured Christensenella sp. (assembly GCA_964592125.1). Taxonomy (GTDB): domain Bacteria; phylum Bacillota; class Clostridia; order Christensenellales; family Christensenellaceae; genus UBA5399. Next base: position 1,502 of record CAZQBV010000065.1, on the reverse strand, counting down.
TGGGCTTCGGCGTGCACAGGGCCCGGATGCTGGCATTTATGGTGCAAGAGCAGCCATTGTGGGGGGGTGCAACTCTACCTCCAATGTGATGACGGCACAGATGTTTGGCGCAACAGCCGCAGGTACGCATGCCCACAGCTGGGTGATGAGCTTCCCGGATGAACTGACTGCATTTCGTGAATATGCAAATATATATCCAGATACCTGCATGTTGCTGGTAGATACTTATGATACGTTGAAAAGCGGTGTGCCAAATGCTATAAAGGTGTTTACAGAGTTGCGCGAAAGAGGGCACGAGCCAGTGGGCATTCGGTTGGACTCTGGAGACCTTGCCTACCTTTCCAAACAAGCGCGGAAAATGTTGGATGCTGCGGGCTTTCACAAGGTGCGCATTTTTGCTTCTGGTGATTTGGATGAATATACGATTGCAGACTTGAAGCAGCAGGGTGCACGAATAGATGTGTGGGGTGTTGGAACCCGTTTGATTACAGGGCATGACCACCCTGCGCTGGGGGGGGTGTACAAGCTTGCCGCAAGCCATGAGGATGGCAAAGTCTCGCCCAAGCTAAAGGTGAGTGAAAATGTGTGGAAAGTAACCAATCCGGGAATAAAAAAGGTTGCAAGATTGTATGCAAATGAAGACGGAAAAGCCATTGCCGATGTGATTATGCTGGAAGAAGAAAAGATAGATGAAAGCAAACCACTTAGGATATTTGACCCCATTGACACTTGGAAACAAATGACGGTGAAAGACTTTCATGTGAAATATTTGCTGGTTCCTATATTTTTAAATGGGAGGCAAGTATACAAAAGTCCTTCACTGCAAGAAATAAAACAGCGCGCTGTGCAGGACAAGGCTACATTTTGGGACGAGTTTATGCGGATAAAGCGACCACATATCTATAAAGTAGACCTTTCCGATCAACTCTATGACCTAAAAAGACGGCTGCTGGCACAGAGCAAACAGTCGGAACAAAGTATTTAACAGGGATTTCAGAAATGTGCCTAATGTGCCTAATAATATAGTCCGTTATTGACCCTCGGTTTCTTTGACGTCAAGGAGCCTAGAGTGTCGTCAATACCCATGTCAAAAAAAGCTGCTTTGAAACCCCAACACCATGAACAAAGCCGCTCTAAGTTTTTGCGAACGGGTTTGTAGGTTGGGTCAAGTGCGTAAGCCGCTCTATAGTGCTTTCGGGCTAAAATATAGTCATTTTTAAGCTCGTAATAAATACCTAAAAGGTTGTGTGGCTCAGGTGCATCCATATGGGTTGCCATAGCTTCAGAAATTGCTTTATATGCACACTGAATATTTTTATGATTTAGCTGTTCTGCAATTTGGTGCAGCTGTTTCTGATATTCTGTTATTTCCATGCAGTACGCCCTCCTTTAAAAGTCAATATAGCAGATAACACATAAAGAAGGGATTAGAAATACATTCGAAAGCATTAATACTAATCTCTAATAGAAATCGTTGCAAAAGCAATGATTTCTATAGCCGC
>CAZQBV010000064.1:0-17100 GCA_964592125.1 uncultured Christensenella sp. | reverse complement strand
TATAGTGCAAATCCCCGTCTTTCAGCAAAAACGGGGATTTTTCTTTTCACATTGCAAGTCTGCTTCCAGAATTATTTTTGCCTATTTATGACCCATAGACCTAAACTTTTCTGCCAAACCTCCTGCTATTGGTATCCTATACTCTTCGTATTGGTATGCTTTTATCAGCGCAATAATGGAGAATATCATCAAAATTAATGTAATAATAACTCCAATCACAGAAAACACGCCCAATGCAACTGTACCACCCAGTGCGCCGCCCCAATTCAATGAAGTTGCTGCGGTAACCGCCCAAGACATGGCAACTGCAAATCCAATAATACCAAGAATAATTGAAATAATAGCATTGATTACATACACTGCCAAAGCTTGCGTAGCATGAAATTTCACAAATGCGCTATCCTTCTCCGTAAGGTAAATAATCAGCGGAAACAGCCATGCCACATATTGCAAATACGGTATCCAACCTAGTATAATTGTAATAATGTATACTAGCATTGCCCACAGGTTCGCATCCATACCTGTAGAAGATTTGTGTGGTTCAACTTTCATAATCGTTTTCCTCCTTTTCAAAATATTGTAGGGTATTTTATTCCCTGCAATTTATCATACCATAAAACATTCCCAGCGTCATCCAGATATGGGCTTTCGCTGCTATTTTATGAGTACATATATATATATACCCCATTTTTGGCTTCATAAATATTTAAGAATTTAGAAACTATTTCCTTAATCATTTCAATGTATAGTGTTTTTATGAAAGCGCAAAGGATGTGGTATAATGGATTTTACAATACAGCCAATGATAGAGCCGGAGGTAAAATCGAAAATGACAATACTGGTATGTGATGATGAACGAGAAATTGTAGAGGCAATAGAAATTTATTTAATGAATGAGAGATACACCGTGCTAAAGGCATATGATGGCCTACAAGCGCTTGCCATACTGGAGCAAAACGAGGTTCATTTGGTTATTATGGATATTATGATGCCCAATATGGATGGCATACGTGCCACCATGCGGCTACGCGAAAACGGCAATATTCCTGTCATTATGCTCTCTGCAAAGTCTGAAGATACCGATAAAATTCTTGGTCTAAATTCCGGTGCAGACGATTACCTTACAAAACCCTTTAACCCTTTGGAACTCATTGCCCGGGTAAAATCTCAGCTTAGGCGTTACACCATGCTAGGCAGTATGGAGGCCGTACAGGGTATTTTTTCCACTGGCGGACTGGTGTTGGATGATATGAAAAAGCAAGTAACCGTGGATGACGAACCCGTTAAGCTTACGCCTATGGAATATAAAATCCTTCGTTATCTTATGCAAAATATGGAAATGGTGCTTTCCACCACACAAATTTACGAAAACGTTTGGGACGAACGTGCTGTGGGCGCGGAAAACACAATTGCCGTACACATCCGGCGCATACGAGAAAAAATAGAGATTAACCCAAAGGATCCAAAATATTTAAAGGTGGTATGGGGTATTGGATACAAAATTGAAAAACTCAAGGTTTAGTATAAGATATAAAATATTGGCATGGGCACTTTGTATTGTTAGTGTAAGCGCCATTGCAGTCATCATACCTGTTCTGGCTACCACCAATATACAAGGCGCAGCTCCCAGCTATGTCCAAAGCAACGAAGTGCGCTACGAACTCAGTTATTATACCGATTGGGTCTGGGCCGCCTATTACCAGCCAACAGAAGCAGAAATAAAAGCTACCGTTGACGACAAGGTAAACGACCTGAAACTAAAGCGCGATGAAGAGATTCAGCGTATACAGAGCATTGGTGTAAGCGAGGAGGAACTCAGCAATACAGTTTCAGGAAGCACTTCAATAGACGGCTCCGTTATTTTGCAGACCAATGCCACATTGGCAAAAAGCATGAGTGCAAGCGAAGGAATTACCTCCACCGCACAAATTGCGTCATCCAAGCCTCCTGCTCCCAATACAGACAGTGATGCTGTCAACGAGTATAAAGCCAACCGCATAGAAGAGGTGAAGCAAAGCTATGCCTCGCAAATTGCACAGGTAGAACAAAAAGTTCGCGACGAGTACGAAAAAACCAGACTGGGTGCAATGTCTTATCTCGCCAACATGACCGATATCCTATATGTGGTTTACGATGTAAACAACCTGTCCGCTCCATTGGGTACAAATGTTCAATCAAAGGATCCACTTTCCTATTTGCAGCAGCAACAAGCTGCACTTGCGGGTCTTTTTACCACCGATGGCACGGGCAATAAAACAATACAGTATGGCGAATTAGCGCCCGATCAATTGTTAGATGTTGCAGACGATTTCACTTCCTACAGCAGCTTTGGTTCCAATGTTCCTTTCGAAACCAGTGCTCTTGCCATTTCTGTTGCCATGACATCCGAAAAGTTCTTGGCGAACGAAGCCGAATATCTCTCCAGTTATAAATTGTTTGAGAAAATGGTTATTCTACTCATTGTTTCATTTGTAGTTCTGGCAGCGTCCTTTGTGTGGCTAATGTACACTGCGGGGCGCAATCCCCATAATTCCAATATAAAAATTGGCCACGCCGATGCCGTGTATCTGGATATTGGCTTTGTATTAATGATTACAGTTGTTATTCTTTGTATTCTAGGTGTGCTTTCTGTTTCGCTCACTATATTTTCCAACACCCTTGCCCCCGTATTCGATCTATTAAATGCAATGGCTTTCTTTGGTTTAATTGCCGCTGCTGTTTCTGCAGTCATTTTATGGGGCATGTCTTTGGCTAGGCGAAACCGGGATGGGTCTGCAAACAAGTTCACCCTTGCCTACAAAATTTTTGGCAGCATCAACGAATCGTATAAAAGCTCTGGGCTTAAGGCCAAAGCCATTGCAGGAAGTATAGCCGCCATTTTAATTGGTTTCTCAATTCCTTTGGTTGCAGCAAATGGCTTTTATCGGAATGAAAGCTTCGGTATATTCATTGGTCTAGTACTGGCCGTTGTGTACATCTATATCCTCATTCGAATGCAGCTTAAAAAAGCCGCGGCACTGGGCAGCATTTCGCAAGGTGTAGAGCAAATAAAGGACGGCAATACAGACTATGTAATCCCCCCCACCAACGACCCCGATCTGGACAGAATTGCCATGGGCATTAACAATATAGCGGAAGGCCTTTCCTCTGCTGTACGCAAAAAAGTAAAGTCCGAGCGTATGAAAACCGAACTGATTACGAACATTTCACACGACTTAAAAACGCCGCTTACCTCCATACTTACTTATGTAGATTTGCTGAAAAAAGAGAAAAATCTTTCTTCCACAGCGAAAAAACATTTGGATGTGCTGGATATGAAAAGCCACCGGCTAAAGGTACTTACTGATGATCTGTTTGAAGCTGCAAAGGCCGCCAGCGGGGACATGGTTTTAAATATCACGCGTATAGAGCTTGTACAGCTTATGGAGCAGGCTCTGGGCGAGCTTTCCGATCGCATAGAGGAAAGCAATTTAGATTTTGAAATTGATCTGCCACAAAACGAAAGAATATATGTATCTGCCGATGGAAAGTTGCTGTTCCGTGTTTTGGGCAATATTATAGACAACGCCATAAAGTACTCCCTGCCTGCTTCCCGCGTTTATCTCAGCATGCTGAAGGAGGATGGGGACGTTTGCATTGTAATGAAGAATGTCTCCAAGGACAAGCTAAACATCACCGAAGAAGAGCTTCTGGAGCGCTTTGTACGTGGAGATTCCTCCCGCAATACCGACGGTTCGGGCTTGGGGCTTGCCATTGCGCGCAATTTCATGCAGCTTATGGGTGGTCAATTCCAAATAGAAATTGATGGTGATCTGTTCAAGGTGAAAATCCGCATTGCGGAAGTAGAGTAGTTCTCACACCAATCAGCAATGTTTTTTAAAGGGGCTGTAGCATTTTCCCTAACTGCTACAGCCCCTTTTTGTATGGTGGGTGTATTCTTTTTGGTTTTATAATACTTCCAATATAAAACCCCTGGTTTCAATCACACGCATTTACGTTATTCCTATCCGAAATTGTATTAGTATCAGCTGCTAAACCGTTCACCTTCCAGTGCCACACCTTCTTTGTGGTTATATTCTTTTGCCGTCGGCATCTGCATTCGAACTGTTTTGCCATCAAACATGATATCCACCTGTTTTCCAAGCACCTTGCCGCGACACATTGCACCAAAGTACAATGTTACAGTAGCCTCTGGCAAGTGGGCACGTGCGCCCTGTTTGCTAACATCAATCAAAATCACACCATCTCGTCTACCGAATCTCATAAAGTATTTTACCAGCTTCACAGATTTTTCACCTTCTGCCGTATTCCACCTGAACACTGCCACCATGCGCATTACAAATAATAATACAATTAAAAGTAGTGCAAGTAATACAAATAGCAGTGCACTTGCTCCACGCAGTATCAGGCTGGCACTTGGAATTTTCCCATCCAAGATATCTGCCAGCTTGTCACTTTCACTCACTGTGCTCTGCTGGTCGGCTACCGGTTCCTCCACAGTTCCGTTTTGCTCACCATTTTTCTCCTGCCCCTCCTCAATTGTACCAGCAGGCGATGTCACGTCAAACGCATCTTCGCCCTCCGTTGAAAGCCCCTTCTTATCGCCATTCTTCGTGGTAGCCGCAATCTTTTCCTTCTGTGATTTTGCTGGCTGAGATTGTTTGGGAGGCATAGTTGGCTGAACCGTCGGCTGTACTGTCGGCTGTGCTGTTGGTTGCATCGTCGGCTGTACCGTAGGTTGTATCGTCGGGTTCACACTTGGCTTTGCCGTGGGCGTCACGCTTGGCCGCACCGTTGGCTTCACACTCGGCTTTGCCGTGGGTGTTACACTTGGTTTTGCCGTAGGTGTAGGCGTAGGCGAAGTAGTGGGAGAAGGGCTTGGGCTTGCAGATGGCGTTGGCACAGGCGGCTGTGGCCTGTCGGAATCCGCCAATATTACAATATCCACTTTCTGCCTCACTGCCAAACAATCGTCTGCATACTTTTCTACACCCATTGGCAATACAGGTTGTGCCGGGTTTAAAGCCGCATTGTTGCCTATCTCTTGTACCGTAATGTAGAAGGTATCCTGTAGCAAAGGCGTGACCGCCATTGCTTGTGCGCCCAGCGCAGCAGCAAATGCAGTTGCATCTGGCGTGTACTCAAAGGCACCTGTGTTAGGGTCTACTGTTACATTGCCGTGTTGAGGCTGATCCAGCAAATCGTCACAGCCAAATAAGAACCCGGTTGCTTTCAAGCTGCCATCCACATCGTCATTTGCGGGCATTTGTCCTCGAATCCCCGCTCCCACATCCGAAGCATAAAGCTCTATCCTCTGCGGAAGTGTTTTCGGCTCGTCATTTTCAGCCTGCAATACCACTTCAATCGTTTTTGTTCCTACTACTACCCCACCAACTACACAATCCACCTGAATGCTTACAGCACCAAACTGATCCGGTTCCGGCTCAAAGGAAAGCGCAAAGCTACCATTGGGCACAGAGGTCACTTCCAGTTGGCATTTCGCACTCTTTATCAAGCTTTCATTGCTACTGCGTAGCACATAGGTGGCAGTGGGCTTATTTTTAAAGCTGGGTAGTTCCAACGACATATCCACAAGTTTTTTGTCTTCTATATTGATCAGATGTTTGTGTATATGCACCCAAATTGTAGTAGTCAGTGCTTCACTGTCGGTAACAATCACTTCAAACTCCGCATCCAAAGTGCCTGTGTGCAAAGGATCCATGGTATAGCGGAATTTTCCATTGTTTGCAAACCCTGCATCCAAATCCAATGTTCCACCCTGAAGGCTTTGCGTTCCCAACACATAGCTCAAATTAGTGCCGTCTTCTTCATCGTATGCGCTCACCTCTCCATCCACAGCATCTTCCACCACCGTATAGTATTGGTCGGAAGCAACGGGAGGTTCATTCACCGGCCGCACGGTAACCTTCACAATTTTTGTATCCGTTTCGCCATGTCGGTCTGTTAATGTCAATGTCAGCGTTACCGTCTCCCCGGGTGCTGTAAATTGGTCTGCTGCTGGGGTAATCTTCAGTTGCACATGGCCCGCAGCATCACGAACCGCACGCAAGCCCTGCCAAGGCAGAATGCTCTCGTCACTGCTCTGTATGCTCAGTTGCAGCCCACTTTCCAGGTCTTCCTCATCATAAATGTTAAAGGGAATGGTAGCTGGCGTATCTTCATCCATTGTAAATGTCGCTGGCAAGTTTCTAATTTCTGGCGGATCATTTATATTGTTGACCCGAATGGTTACTGTGGCAGGTTGGCTCACCGCAGCATAGGAATCTGTTGCCGTAAAGGTAAACGTATCCAATTGCGTTTCTGTTCCGTCATGCGTATAAGTTAGGTTCTGCCCACTGCCCGTCAACGCACCTTTGGTTGGGGGTGTCACCAGATTATAAGCAGCAATACTATCTCCAGCGTCATTGTCTGTCGCCCCTAAAGTAATATTTAGCACGCCACCTTCGTCTACCGTCAGTGTCTGCGGCAGCGCAATTGGGGGTGTGCTGGCCACCACATAAGGTCCGTAACATTGGTAGCTTTCGTTGCCTGCGCCATCCAGTGCTTTCACATGCAGATAGTAGGTACCTATTGCTTCCACCGTTTGACTGTTGGCATTGGTTGTTGTCTGTGTAAATGTCGCCGGAAGGGTATCAGAATCTGTAATAGCATATTCCCTAACAGATAGGCCACTACCGCCCAAATCTGCAAAGGTAAAATCTATTTTAATGGGATAATTCGCACCATTTGGCGATACATAGTTCACACCATTGCTTGTAGCAGATACGGCAAACTGCGGCGCTGTGCTATCTACCATCCCGTCTGGGCTCACCGCCCAAGAAGAGTACCCCGGTTTGTCGCCTTCCAGCACCGTATTGCCATCAATCGTGCGCACGCGGAAGCGCAGCACTCCTATATTTGCCACAGGGCAACTGTAGCTTTCGCTCAACTGACCAGCTGCCGTTTGGCCTGTTCCAATGTTATTCCAAGTACTGCCTCCATCGGTGCTCACCTGCACCTGATACACAAGGTCTGCCTGCGCAGTTTCTTCATCGCTGCCCGCAGTCCATGCAATGTTTACAGTATCGCCCGCTTTGTATTTTTCATCTGCCACAGGCGCAGTTATTTCGGGCGCTGCTGGCAGGTCGTTTACCTCCACCACAGCCACCGTCACCGTTTGCTCGTCAGACAGCAGTTCTCCATCATTCGCTTTAAAGCGAATTGTCAGTGTGGCAGGCACCGGCTGGGCATCTCCCTTGTATTGCAACCAATAGGTTGCTCCGCTCACATCGCTTGTGTCTCGCTCCCAGCTACACTTAGCTGCATCCGGCACTTGGGTCACAGTGTAGCTAATAGTGTCATTGTCATCATCACTGGCAGAAAACACCACTTTGATGCGGTTGGGCTTCACGGCAGAGATGTTTTCCTCATATACCGTAGAATTACCTGCATTGGCAGTCGGTTTGCTGTTCTGTATTGTATAAGGGCCACTTTTCTCTATCGTTACATTGCCTGCAATATCCACCACACGGGTATGCACATACCATACTCCTTTTTGGTTCAAGGTCAGTGGCGCGGTATAGTTTGTCCACTCACTCATTTGCGGTGTTTGCGTGCTTTGCGTCACCGCATACTGCTTTGTGGAAACATCACTCTTCTTATATTCAGTTGTGGCTGCTGCGTCAAGATAGTTCAGTGTTACCTTAATCGCGTCTTGCGCGGCACCCTCGTTTTTATTGGGCTGCGTGCCTGCATTGTTGTTGCTTGCAGCCGTTGCAGCGGGCGCCAGCTTGTCTATCTTGTCCACCGTCACCGTATAATTGCTGCTGTTGCCCATATTGTCTTTTAGTTCAAATATATAGTTTTTGCAGGTTTGTACATGATAGATATAAACGCCTGTACTGCTATTTTCACTTATCAACGTGGCACCCTCTGGTGTAGAAACCGATTGCAAACCCGAAGCACCGCTTCCATTGTCTTTCACCGTAAGCCGAATCTCTACATCCGTATTTGTCCACGTTGCAGGCGTTATCGTGTGCGTGGCAACAGGCGGTGTAGCATCCACTCTTGCAATGCTGCTCGACACATAGGCAGATGTCTTGGCCGGGCTGCCAATAGTAGGCCCTGCCGTATCCAGTGTGCGCACGCGATACTGTAGCTTGTCTGTATTCTGTCCCGCTGGCAATGTATGGGTATAAGAAACTTTGTTATCTGCACCCAGTGAAGCAGGTTTATATGTCGCTAAGGCAGTATATGTAATTCCATCATAGGTCACTTGTATCTCATAGCTCAAATCCGCTCTGGGTGTCTCGTTCGCCTTATCCTCTCCCGCAGTAAAGCTCAGTGTCACATTGCCACCCGCCTTCAGCTGCGCCGCACTCAATTGCAGGTCCGCAGGCGCGGTAGGCGCATCGTTTACAGGGTTCACCGTTATCGTTATCTTCACAGTTGCCTTGCCATTTTCAGCTCCCGGCTCAGCCTGCTGCACACCGTCCGCCAGCACATCTTCCACCTGTACCCAAAAGCTATCCGTCCCATTAAAATCGGCATTGGGCGTATATGTCCAGTTGCACTTACCCGCTACTTTGTCCACCGTCGCCACGCCATTTGCAGGCTGTGTGGATATGCTGTAAGTTAAATTTACTGCAGGGGTTTCCACATCAGCGCCAGTCAGGGTTCCCTTAGCGGGGATGGCAGGGTCTTCATCTATGGTGGCGGTTGTCGCGCCCGTTATTGTGGGCAGGTCATTCACCGCCGTCACTTTTATATTCACATATCGCACTACCTGCACGCCACTCGCTTCCAACACAAACTTAATGCGGAACGTACCATTTTTGTTGTTCAGCGGCTGAAGTGTAAGCGTACGGTCTTCTCCGCTGCCTCTCAGTATCACTTGCGAACGGGGCACAATGCTTTCATCCACCGTATCGCTGCCCATACTCACCACTTCGTATTTGGTCAAAGAGGGGTTCACATTTTTTTCGGGGGACCACATACGGAAATCGAAACTGGCTGTGGTATCTTCGTCAAACGTCCACCAGTATTCATCGCCCGGTTTGCTTTCCTTCTCTCTCCAGTCGGTATCGCCCTGCTGCCAAAATGCCAGTCGCGGATAGTCCACTACCGACCTCACCAGAATGCTAACTGTGCCGGTAGACTCAAATTCCCCATCCGTTACTTTATAGGTAAAAGAGTCCGTGCCATTCCAATCCGCATTTGGTGTATAGGTTACACTGTCCCCAGTGCGGGTTAGCGTGCCATTGCTGGTCGTGCCCACAGCCGTTATTGCCAGCTCTTCCAGCGGCGTATCCACATCCGAAATGATAGAACGCAGGTCTATCGCGGTGCTGGTATCTTCATCTATTGTTACTGTGTGCGCGCCCGCAACCGGCGGGTCGTTCACAGGAGTAATAGAAATTCTAACAGAAGAACTGTATTTCGCACCATTCGGGTCTGTAATTTCAAAGGCAAAGGTTCCATAATCGGCAGCACCGGGATTTTGGGCGGGCGTGTTCGCGTTAAGCGCGGGACGGAAGTATGCCTCGTTGTTCACATTTGTTACCGTACCCAAATACGCGCCATCCAAAGAAGTGATGTAAATCGGATCGCCATCCGGGTCGTAAAAATAATCGGAAAAGTCAATAGAAACAGGTGTGTCCTCCAGTATGGTAATCTCCAAAGGCACTGTTACGCCCGGTTTCAATCGTATTCCATCGTTCACGGGTAGTATTCGAACCTTAAACTCTGCCTCGCTGCTGGCCGACGGGTTATAGCTATCTGTCGCCTTCAGCTTAATTTTAGAAAATGCATTTTCATCCAGATGGCAGGCATTCTCCACAGGGGTCAGCTTCACCTCCAGTGTGTATTCTCCCGCTCCCATCTTGTTACTTGTTATGTCTGCTTGTTCAAGACGGTCTTGCGTGCCATCACTTTCCCCTGCAAGTTCCACCTCAAAGCTCACGTCATCCCCATCTACATCCCTCACATGAAAGGATACCACATAATTGCTCTCATCCTCATACATCACGTACTTTTCCTGTACGTTCAAGAATTCAGGCGCATCGTTTACAGGCTCCACTTTAAAACGCACTTCTTTTATTTCAGATGTAGCCAAGCCATCGTTCAAGCGATATTTTATCACCACACGCTCCGTACCTTGGGTGTAATAATTGGTTGCGGGAATATACACAATGCCTTTGGCATCTTTCAAAACCGTTCCCTTATCGGCAGGAGGGCTGTCTACAATCTCTATTTCCAGCACATCCCCATCCAAATCCGAATCTGCCCGCACCACCGCTTGGCGGCCTATGGTGTCTTCATCAATCGTTACGTCATAATCCAAAGCCACCGGCACGTTGTTCTTTGGCTTCACTCGCACATTAAAATTCGTCGTTGCCGTCGCTTGCCCGTCACTTGCCGAAAGGTCAATCTGAATCAGATGCGTTTCCCAGTTTTCAACTGGGTTTTTCAGCGGCTGTACAGTCAGTTCGTATAAATTCCCCGCTTTGTGTACAAAGCGAATCCTATCCGAGGGAATATAGGCATTGTCGTTGCTCTTTGCCGACAGCACCATATCGCCCTGTCTTAGTTGCTGCTGAAACTCTACATCCTCTATTTCTATCTCGAATGTATAGGTGTCTCCACGCTCCATTGTAATGCTGTCAGGACTCCTTGGTAGTGTATCCGTGGTATAGCTTTCGCTACCCAATGTAAAGCTTTTAAACTTGGGTACGTCATTTACAGGTTGTATGTAAATGGTATACGTAACAGGTGCAGACCACGCTCCATCACCTTGCTTCGCCCTAAGCTGGTATTGCACATAGCCGTAATCATTTGCACGTGGTGTAAACCTAACAACAAAATCCCCTGCCGCCTTTTGTTCGAAAATGATATTCTCAATTAGGTTGCCACTAGAAAAAGCTGTGCTTTGCCCTGTTTGCGTCCATTCAAATGTCATTGGTTTCGCTGCTGTGTCCGTCGCGTAAACCAAAGAATTGATGCTAACTTCTGTTGTTCCACAGTCTTCCGCCTGAATGGTATAGCTCCCCCGCAAACGTGGCGGGTAGTTTCCCAAAGGATCCGCCACCGCAATCCAAATACTGCCCGTGTTGGACATATCCCTATTGCCACCACCCTCTGGCTGGCTAGACACTAGATATTTGTATTCGTACCAGCCCGGCTGCGTTGCTTTGAAAACAATATCCCTACCATTGTTATCTTCTGTAATTGATCCATTCGCACTTGTAAATGCCGCTGTGGCTGCATCTCCCGCCGCCTGTACACTGCCTTGCTCCAAGCGTATGCTGGCCGTCTCCGGTCCCGCGCTAGAGGTATCATCATAGTCGTAGTCATTGTTGCATATATGCAGAATGGTTGCTGTATTCACTTCTACACTTGTGTAAATATCGGTATGCGCTATGGGCGCGCGGTTCTTCGGCGCTACATCAATCAACACTGTAGCCGTGCTGGTCATCCCGCCGCTGTCTACTATTTCATAAACAAAACTGTCACTTGGTTTATAGAAGGCATAACCAATGCCCCCCCCCTGTTGGTAAGTGATTCTGCCATCCGCATTAATCGTGGCTGTGCCTTGCGTAGGCAATGTTACAATTCGCGCCACCCGCAGCCCCGCTGGGTCTTCAGTATCTTCATCATTTGCCAAAACATCTATCGTAACCGATTCGTCTCTCACCACATATGCAGTGTCTGGCTTTGCAGTGGGGGCGGTGTTTGCTCCATACACCGAAATATGGAAGGCAATGCTGTCGGTATCTGTGCCGCAAGTCAGCTGAACAGTAACCGTCACCTCACCTGAAATGCCCGGTGCAAAAGTCAATTTCATGGGGGTGCTTAATCCGCTTGTAATATTTGCTGTACTCCCCTGTTCTCCTACCGAAATATTGGACTGTGGCAACAACAACGGGTTGTCGCTGGTTACTTCCAGCGTGTATGGTGTCCCATCTGCAACATTGCCCACCACCAAATCCCTTAGTATAAAGGGCTCGGTTGCAGCATAGCAAACTGCAGCTTTGATTGGCTTTAGCACTGCTCCTACTGCCTGATCTGTTACCTGTATGGTAATAATACCTTCTGTATTATCGCTCTCCGGCTTATCATCTGTAATCAAGTAATGGATTGTCTCTATCCCCGTAAACGAAAGATCCGCCACATAGGTATAGCTTCCATCTGGGTTGGTGGTAATTGTGCCATGTGCCGTCCGCTGACCCATGGGGTTGTGCTGATAGGATTCCTGTACAATCCACTTCACACGCACATTTTCGCCCGGGTCTACATCATAGTCATTGTCCAGCGGCGTTAGTTTCAAAGGGCTTCCCGCTTTGGTTATATAAGAGTCCGGCTCTGCAACAGGCGCATCCGGCATGGGCTTTACTGTTAGCTTAAAGTCTTTGCTCACGCTCTTCTGCCCGTCCGACACCGTTACCGTAATGGTAATGTTGTCCCCAAACATATTGGCAATGGGCTTAATACGCAGCTTTTTAAGCGCTTTGTCTATTTCGAAGCTCTGTGCATTCAGTACACTATCGCGATCCGATCTTGCTGTCACAATCAAATTGCTGTTTGGGGTTTCCGGGTCAGAAAAATCAATATCTAGCAGCAATACATCATCTTCATTCATCTCCTGATCCGGTATATCCACCAGCTCCGGACTATCGTTTTCCGGTTTGCAAATCAAGCTAACCAGCGTTGTGGAGGTTGCTCCCGCATTGTCCTTAATCTTGTAAGCAAAGGAATCATTGTGTTCTGAATTGAGATTGGGTGTGTAGGTAATGGTGGTGTTGTCCGGCGAAAGCGCTAGTGTGCCATACGTTGTTGTGCTGGTTAAGCCATCAAAACTTATGGCATCCCCATCCGTCAGAATGTCCACATCGGTATCATTGCTCAGCAAATCGCTAACCAATATTGTCACACTGTTGTCTTCATCAAAATTCACTGTGTCTGGGTTTGCCTTCGGCGCGTCATTCACAGGGGTAAAAGTTACTTTTACAGTATGCTGGCTCTGCCCTTCCCCATCATACAAGGTAATTTTTATATCTGCTGTGCCATGCTGGTTCTCCTTGGGAATCACCACCAGCTTCCTGCCCTGCGGGGCATTGTCATCGCCGCCATTGTTGTTTTCAATATATGCCGAGGCTATTAGTGCCGCATTGCTTATCACAGCCACTTGCTGCGTCACGGCAGAGTTTTGCGTTTCCACATCCGAAACCGCAAAATCTATCACCAGTTCCTCGTCTTCGTCTTGTACGTACGGTGTGTTGCTGTCGTTGATATTATGAAATTCCGGCGGGTCGTTCACAGGGTTAATCTGAAAGCTTACTTTTTTTTCAGAACTCAGACCGCCCATATCCTCTATTTTATAAGTAAAGCTATCTGTACCACTGTAGTCTTGCGGTGGTGTATATTTCACCTTCTTGCCCATGGCTACAATTTCCACTAGCCCACCCGCAGCAGTGGTATACGAAGTGGCAGACCCACCCACAGCTACAACGCGCAGGTCATCTCCCTCACGCGTTAGGTCTGGGTCGGTAGCGCCATCCAGCAGGTCATATTCTTTCACTTCATCTTCATCAATCACAAAGCTATAGTCTTTTGCCACCGGTGCATCGTTCACAGAGTTTACCAGCAGTTGAAAGCTTTTGCTGTCCGTGGCATTTGCATCGTCCTTTGCCTTCACAGTCACCGCAAAACCGGCAGCAGCGTTCTCGTCCTTAGCAGGTTTTACTGTGTAAATATATTTTGCTGTGTGCGCATCTATCTTCGTAACCGATTTTTGCGTAATGCCGGATTGTAGCAACACCGTGGTGTTGGCGCTGCTCAACTCTATCGTACAGCCATTGTAAGCGGGGATATCCGGGTCAAATACAGTAAAGCCAATGTCCTGCGTGCCATCTTCGTTCATGGTGTAGGCAGGCTGATCTAAGGTAATCACCGGCGCATTGTTCGCCGGCGTTACCGTCACGGGAAAATTGGCTGTAACGGTCTTGTCGTTCTGGTTATCTTTCAGCTCCACGTGAATGGTCACCACACCCTGCTCTACAGTATTGGCATATAAAACAGGCTGCCAGCTATAGCTGTAAATGGCTTTGTCGTCAGATATTTTTTGAATTGTGGGCGCAGAACATGAGACATCCAAAAACACTTTGCTGTTGCCAGACTGCAGGCTGATTACATAATCACTTGTGATATCAACCGCATCAACATCCTCCACAGTAAAAGAGAAGGAAAGTAGTTCATCTTCTTGTATGGTGTAGCTGTTTTGCGCAAGCGTAATTTTGGGGGTTGCATCGTCCTTGCTTACGGTAATCGTCAATTGGCCTACCGCCGTTTCCGTCATGGCACTGTCTTGATATCCCACCGTGTAGGTAGCGGTAAAAGTGCCCGCCCACCTCGGGTCTGGCGTGTAGCGCAGCTTGTCATCTTCTATCACAAGGCTGCCATGTTCCGGCTGTGTTACAGATTTGATTGCCAGCACAGCCTCAGCTTCAACAGTGGTGTCATTTGCCAGCACATCTATTAGGCGTGCAGCATCCGTTGTGCTAAAAACTGCCGTGTCCGCATTTGCCACAGGGGGGTCTACAACGGATGTAATCGTCACATCCACTGTGCACTCCGCCTTATTTTTCCCGTTGGAAACTTCCAGCACAAAGCTATCGGTACCAATATAATCTGCCGTAGGCGTGTATAGTACATCGCCAGAAGAAAGCACTGCGCTACCATGGGAAGCACCTGTTTTTACACTCCATGTAAGCGTTCTGCCCTGTGCGTCACTTGCCAGCGTGGCCAAAGAAAACGCATTATCCAGCGAGTCTTCCTCCACCGTCATGCTATGCGGCCCCGCAGCAATCGCCGGTATGCCATATAAATTCACTGTAAACTGCACTTCCTGTGTGCTGGAATCCTCCATCTCTACTTTTATAGTGAAATGGTCTTCCGTCTGCGTTCCGATAGGACTGTGCTCGTAAGTTAGCGTGCTTCCTTCAATAGAAAGCGTTCCATAGGTCGGTGCCGCAAGTATTTCAAAACCCGTCGCTTCTGTTGAAAGCTGCGACAGATCATATTGAAAACTACCACCACGGTCTATATTTACAGATACAGGAGCGATTGGTGGAATAGGCGGTTCTTCTTCCAGTATGTTTACAGTAAAAACACAAGCAGGGCTAAGCTCTTCTCCGTCCGCCGTTACCGTAATTGCAAAGGTATCTGCGCCTGTCTCGCTTGCTGCTGTGTAGGTCAAAGTATTGTCTGCGATGCTAACACTGCCTTTTGTTGGCTGTGTGTCTACCACGTAGCTAAGTACTTCTGCTTGATAGTTTTCTAATATATCTAATAGGGAGATATCTGCACTCGTCTCTTTAACAAGCTGCAAGGTGTGTGTTGCTTTCACAGCCAATCCTGTTGGCACGTCACCCTCCAATGTTTGTATGCCCGCTTCTACCTGTATGGTTGCAGTTGCTTCATTGCTTTTATTTCCTGTTTCATCCTGCGCCCAGTAAACGAGGCTATTTGCTCCCTCAGGCAGCAAAATTGGTATCGTATACGCTGCCGGCGCACCCCCATTCAGCTTATAATATGCTGTTACAGCCGTTCCACTATCTTGCATGGCATCTAGACTCGCGCTGGCTCCCGCCTTGTACACTCCCGCTTCTTCTTCGCCCTGCACCGTAAACGTAGGCGCAACACCGGGCGCCTCTTTGTCTATATTGCTGATTGTCACCGTCAGCGCTGTTTTGCCTGAATCGTCCACTGCATAAAAATGGTACTCTCCATTTTCCTGCGCAGTATAGTGCGCTGTATCAGCCGCCGCAAGAAGCACATCGTCTTGCTCCTGCAATAAATCCCCTGCAAAATAGATACCTTCCAAGTTTCTGTAGCCTTCTGCCAACAGCGAAATTTCCACATCGCCATTGGTGGCATCCTGCTGGTTTACACTTTTGCTTAGGGTAAACGCTTCACTGGCAAATATCCCTCCGTTGATTGGAACATAGGATATGGTATATATTACAATAAGCAAACCAACCAGTATTCTTGAAAAACGATCTCTTCCTTTGCGCAAAACAGTGATCCCCCCACACAGTATTGTCCTATATCTCGCACCCTAAATAACAGCGTTAAAGTACATCTTCGCCTTTACGCCTATCAAATGCTATTATATTACTTTATTATTTTTTCCAGAGTGAATCGCACGACATATTTCGCAGTCGTATAAATAGCCGCAAAAAAATATGGGTACCTCAACAAACACCCTGTTCATGCATAGTATAGCATATTTATAATGCAAAATCTAGCAATCACAAAATGTTCAAAAATCGAAAACAAAAAACCCCTGTAACCGCATAGTTAAGGGGTTTTTTGGTACCGGTGGTCGGACTCGAACCGACACGTCATTGCTGACAATGGATTTTGAATCCATCGCGTCTGCCAACTTCGCCACACCGGCAAATGGTTGCTTCCAAATGCAACTTAAAACAATAAAACATCTTACTTATTACTTACTTTTGCATTTTTCCAACGAGAGAATGATAGCATATTCAGCAACCAAAGTCAAACATTCTATTTCAATATTTTTTCTTTATTTTCTGTATTTTTAAGTGCAATCCTATTCGTTGTACTCCATCTGTGCATATTGCCAACACAATTTAGATTTCTATACACCAATAATAATATTACAAATATATTACAATGGAGCAACTTCATAAAAAACCCTCCACGACGGAGGGTTAAAAGGAGAAAATGAAAAAAATCTTATTGATTGTTTTCATTATAGCACCTAATATATTAAATGTAAATAACGAATTTGTTACAAACATATTAAGTTTTATTTTTCCATTTGTGTAGTAATAGAAAAAATGATTTCAAGGTGCAAAAGAGAGCACCTTGGGGTATGCAGGTTTTTCTATCTGGAATCAGTATGACATTTTTCATACATCTCCATGAAGTCCTCATATTGTTGCGCCAGGCGCGTCTGTGGTTTGAAATCGTAAGGACACCGCGGCTGGCATTGCCCACACTCTATGCAGTCCTTTGTTTTTTGCATCTCATCATACCACTCCCGCGTCAAAAACTCACTCAAAGAGGCTCGTT
>CAZQBV010000063.1:0-17453 GCA_964592125.1 uncultured Christensenella sp. | reverse complement strand
GTATCATGATTTTATTGAAATAGTTCAATCGCTTCGATTTATCGAACACGCTCTAATCCCAAATTAGAGCATCATTCCTCTTTCGCTCTCGTTTTGCTCCATCGTTTTAAATACTGTAAAAAAGTTTCCATAGACTTTGAGATAAACTTATTTTCATGATAAACGATGTAAAAGTAGCGGTCTAAATGAACATCTTTTATTTTTACTAAACACAGTGTTCTGCTTTTCAACTCTTCTTCCACCAACATTTTGGAAATGACAGTAAGTCCCTGCGATGCCATCACCGCGTTTTTAATTGCTTCAGAATTGTTACACGTCCACTTTTCATTGATTGTAATACCGCGTTCTTCCAGCTCTTTTTCAAAGAGTTCGCGTGTACCGCTGCCTTTTTCACGCAGCACAAAATCCTGAGATTGCAGATCTTGGATTACTATGTTTTTCTTGCCCGAGAGTGCATTGCGCGGGCTGCATACCAAACACAATTTATCCGAGAAAACGGCTTGCGTAATCAAAGCAGTACTTTTAACGCTTCCTTCCACCACCGCCACATCCAGTTCGCTTTTCAGCAGCATTTCTTCTATCACAGAGGTATTGTCCACATACACCTGCGTGTTGATGCCGGGATAGTTATGGGAAAATTCTTCCAGCAATCCTCCCATTATGCAAGTGGCAACACTTATGGTAGCGCCAATGCGCAAGGGTATCTGTCCGGTGCTCTCGCCAATGCTATGTTCCATTTCTTCAAAAGAGGCCATAATGTGGCGCGCATAAGCAAGCAGTTTTTCACCAGCCTGCGTGATGTATAATTTGCGCGACAATCGTTCAAACAAGCGTATCCCGTAATGCGCTTCCAGTTCAGCAATGGCTTGACTAACTGTAGGCTGCGTGATAAACAATTCTTTCGCCGCCTTGCTCATACTGCCTGTGCTACACACTGTAACAAATACTTTTAAATGACGTATGGTCATATGCTCTCCTATACATAGGTATATACCTATTAAAATCATTATATAATACTATTTTACAATATATCAGTTTGCATATAAAATGTAAATATCTTTACAAGGGAGATTAAATAGTATGGGTATAACAGAGCAAGAAAGAAACAAAGTAAAGGGCGAAGGATTTTTATCCAATAAAAACGGACAGCATTTTTCTGCCCGTGTGATTACAGAAAATGGCGTACTGGATGCAACTAAACTGCGCAATTTGTGTGATGCCGCAGAAAAATTTGGGGATGGCAACATTGCTCTCACCTCACGTATGACTTTGGAATTGCCCGGTGTTGCTTTTGATGATATACCCGCATTCCAGCAGTTTATAGCGCAGGAAGGCATGGTTACAGGTGGAACGGGTGCAAAAGTTCGCCCTGTAGTTGCCTGCAAAGGCACCTATTGCAACATGGGGTTGATAGATACGCTTGGGCTGGCAACAGAACTACACAAACGCTTTTATGAGGCATATATCGCTGTAAAATTACCACATAAGTTTAAAATTGCCGTGGGTGGCTGTCCCAACAATTGCGTAAAGCCCGATTTAAATGACATTGGAATTGTAGGGCAGCAATCGCCTATTTATTCGGAAGCACTATGCAAGGGCTGCGGCAAATGCGGCGTAATGGATATTTGCCCCATGAAAGCAGTATCGCGAAACAATTTCAAAATACAGATAGACCATGCTTTGTGCAACAATTGCGGCAGATGTGTCAACAAGTGCCCATTTCATGCAGTAGAGCCCAGTAACGCAGGATACAAAGTTTATATTGGCGGGCGCTGGGGCAAAATGGTGCGGCATGGCACACCCATAGAAAATATATTTAGCAAAGAAGAAGTTTTGGATATGGTTGAAAAAGCTTTATTGTTATTTAAAAGCAAAGGGCTGCCGGGCGAGCGATTTGGTAGTTTGATAGACAGGCTGGGCATTACGGCAGCGCAAACGCTACTGTTGTCTGACGAACTGCTCATACAAAAAAATACAATACTGGCAGAAGAGGTTGGCAAATAGTGATTCGCAAGTCAATCTTAATCGCACTTGTATTTGCTATGTTTCTAACGGCAGGATGCGCCCAACAACAGCCACAGCCAGTGCAAAAGGATGTCTATTATCAGTTTACAGATGATACGGGCGCACAAGTAACACTGAGCGAACCACCTAAAAAAGTGGTTTCTCTGATGGGTTCCTATGCTGAAACTTGGCTGCTGGCGGGTGGTGAACTGGCAGGTGTAACAGATGATGTGATTTCGGAGCGGCACATGCAGGTTGCCCCGCAAACAAAAATCATTGGCACAGTGAAAGAACCCAACATAGAGGAATTACTATTGCTGTCGCCGGATTTTGTTTTGCTGTCTTCCAATATCGAGAGCCATATGGCGCTATCGCCAACGCTGCAAAAAGCCGGGGTTCCCCATGCATATTTTGATGTAAAGCAGTTTGATGATTATCTACGTATGCTGGATATCGGCACAGACATAACAGGCCGAAAAGATTTGTATCAATCAAACGGAATAGCTGTGCAAGCAAGCATCAACGAAACACTTTCACAAATTCCGCGGGATGCAGATATAAGTGTGCTGCTGTTACGTGCGTTTAGTGCAGGTGCAAATGCAAAAAGCGGTGACGATATGGCTGCAACCATGCTGCGTGATATGGGCACAGTGAACATTGCAGATCAGTACCCTTCTCTTCTGGAAAATTTAAGCCTAGAAACAATTATAGAAGAAGATCCCGATTATATATTTGTAGTTACCATGGGCGAAAGCAGTGAAAAAGCATTGGAAGCGCTGCGAAACAGAATCCAAAACAATCCCGCATGGAATAGCTTATCTGCTGTAAAAAACGATAGGTACATCCTATTGCCCAAAGAACTGTTCCATTACAAACCAAATGCCAGATGGGGAGAGAGTTATCAATATCTTGCGAAAATTTTATACCCAAAGCAATTTAAATAACAACACACCCAAGAAAGCATGGGTTTTGGTCTCAATACTATCCGTTTTGTTGTTGGGTTGCTTTCTGCTTAGCATTATGATAGGCTCGAAATTTATTTCTTTACCACAAATAGCCGATACCCTGCGCACAGGTGACAGTTCATCTACAGTTTACCAAATACTGTTTTACGTTCGCGTTCCACGTACTGTAGCGGCAATTTTGGCGGGCAGCGCAATGGCTGTATCTGGTGTAATTTTGCAGTCCGTGCTGGGCAACCCACTTGCCAGCCCCAATCTTGTAGGGGTAAATGCGGGTGCGGGATTGTTTTCCATTTTGCTGATAGCTCTGTTTCCCGGCTCTATCCTATGGTCGCCTGTTGCTGCATTTATTGGGGCTATACTGGCATCACTTTTCATCTATTTGCTTGCCTACAAAACAGGCGCTTCACGCTTAACCCTTATTCTGGCAGGCATTGCCATAACCAGTATATTGGGCGCAGTTACAGATACTATACTAACATTGTTTCCAGAGACGCAAATCAGCCGCATGTCCTTTTTGATTGGCAGTTTCTCCGGCGTAACAACAGATATGATGGGTTTGTCCCTTTTGCTGATTCCCATAGGGCTTGTGTTTGCTATGCTACTGCGCTACGACCTGAACATGCTTGCGCTAGGTGATGACACCGCGCGATCCTTGGGGCACAATGTTTCTCTCTATCGTTTTGCCTCGCTTGGCACTGCATCACTCCTTGCAGGCAGCGCAGTCAGTTTTTCTGGCTTGCTTGGATTCGTAGGGCTAATCATACCACATTTGGGGCGCTTTTTCACTGGACATGACAATCGATTGCTTGTTCCTGTTTCTGCGCTGCTGGGCGCAGTGTTTACATTGCTATGCGATATGGTAGCGCGCACAATATTTGCACCCTACGAAATACCCGTGGGTATCATTATGTCTTTGCTGGGCGGGCCATTTTTCTTGTATCTACTCATCAAAAAGAAGCGGGGGCATCAGTATGATTCATCTGTGTGACATCTCCGCCGGATATGGTGGGCAAGCCGTGATACAAAATATCAACCTTCACTTTGAAACTGGGAACATCTATAGCATTATTGGCAAAAACGGTTGCGGGAAATCCACACTGCTTAAAGTGGCGTCTGGCCTTCTTGTACCCTATACTGGTAAGGTGTTGTTGGGTCAATCTTCATTATCTGTATTATCTGCAAAACAACGGGCACAGCGCATTGCTGTACTTCCACAAATGCGAGATGTGCCACAAATTACAGTGCACAGTCTTGTAATGCATGGGCGTTTCCCCTATCTTGGATTTCCCAGAAATCCCAGCCCCAAGGACAAGGAAATTGTAGAGCAATGCATGGCGCAAATGGGTGTCACAGCTTATCGCAACAACAGCATTCGTGCCCTTTCAGGCGGAGAACGGCAAAAAGTATACCTTGCCATGATGTTGGCACAGCAAGCGGATGTGCTGCTTTTGGATGAGCCCACTACCTATCTGGATATCAACCATCAATTGGATTTGCTGGATTTGCTGGTGATGCTTCGAAACGAAGGAAAAACAATTGTGATGGTGATGCATGACATTGCCCACGCGCTGCAATATTCTGATGTTGTTTGCGTGATGGAACATGGCCGCATAGCAACTGTTGGCACACCTGAACAGATTTATAAAAGCGGCAAAATACAGTCTGTCTTCCACATAAATTGCGAGATTGCATCTTCCCCCGATGGGAAAACACAAGCTTATGTGATGCGACGCATACAGGAACAACTGTAATCGTTTTAACGCTTTGTATCATATTATACTTCTGCATTCACTATTTTCTGCACTCTGCCAACTTGTCCATCTTCCAGCATCACTTTTATGCCATGAGGGTGATTTGCGCTTTTAGTCAGCACTTTTGCCACGATTCCTTCTGTCAATTTTCCTGTGCGTTGGTCTGTTTTCAGAACAATATGTACCGTTTGACCAATTTTTATTTCAGATCTATTTTTACCATTCATTGCGCTTCCCTCCCCATTCTCTGCATCTTTCCTACGTTTTTCATATATCCAGCCAGTTCGTTGGGGTATCGGCTAATTCTGTTGCTCCAAATATTCATCAAACGTAATTGTCTTGTCATTCATGCCTTCTGGCGTAAATTCTATAATTCGGTTGGCAATGGTTTGTACAAATTGATGATCGTGGGAAGCAAAAATGATATTTCCTTTGAAATCCACCAAGCCATTGTTCAGCGCAGTAATGGATTCCAAATCCAGATTGTTGGTTGGTTGATCCAGCAACAAAACATTCGCACCCGAAAGCATCATTCGTGACAACATGCATCTTACTTTCTCGCCACCACTCAATACCTTAATAGATTTAAACACATCATCCCCAGAGAACAACATGCGGCCTAAAAATTGGCGCAAATACGTTTCATGCTTGTCTTCGGAATATTGCTGTATCCAAGTCAGCAGGTTTTCATCACTTTCGCTGAAGAAGGCAGAATTGTCCTTGGGAAAATACGATTGCGTGGTGCTGGTTCCCCACGAAAAGCTGCCACTATCGGGTTCTATTTCGCGCATCAATATTTTTATCATGGTGCTATTGGCAATTTCATTGTTCCCTACCAAAGCAATTTTGTCGTTTTTATTCATACGAAAAGAAACATTATTTAAAACCAATACGCCGTCAATTGTTTTGGATATATTCTCCACCTGCAGAATTTCTTTCCCTGCTTCCCTGTCTGGCTTGAACCCCACCCAAGGGTAACGCCTTGTGGAGGCGGGCAGCTCGCTTATATCCAAATTATCCAGCAGCTTTTTTCGGGAGGTTGCCTGTTTTGCTTTCGATTTATTGGCAGAAAATCGTTGTATAAATTCTTTCAGTTCTTTTGCCTTTTCTTCCGCTTTCTGGTTTTGATCGCGCAGCATTTGCTGCATCAAGCGGCTTGATTCATACCAAAAATCATAGTTCCCCACATAAAGCTTAATTTGATTGTAGTCGATATCTACAATATGCGTGCAAACCGTATTCAGAAAATGCCTATCATGAGAGACCAAAATGACGGTTCCTGTAAAATCCAGCAAAAAATCTTCCAGCCACGCAATAGACTTTAAATCCAGATTGTTTGTGGGCTCATCCAGCAATATAATATCAGGCTTTCCAAAAAGCGCCTGTGCCAGTAAAACCTTCACTTTTTCCTGTCCGGTCAGCTCGCTCATGCTTCGCTCGTGCAGCTCTTCTGGAATGCCCAGCCCCTGCAATATTTTGGAGGCATCCACCTCTGCCGACCATCCGTCCATTTCGGCAAATTCGCCTTCCAGTTCCGAAACAAGAATGCCATCCGCTTCGCTAAAGTCTGGTTTTGCGTAGAGTTCCTCTTTTTGTCTCATTATTTCATACAAACGGGCATTGCCCATTACCACAGTATCCATCACTGCAAATGCATCATATTTATTCTGATCCTGCTTTAATACCGACATGCGTATTTTGGGGGCAAGATTTACCGAGCCGCCAGAGCACTCAATTTCGCCGGAAAGAATTTTTACAAATGTAGATTTCCCCGCGCCATTTGCGCCAATAATACCATAGCAATTGCCGGGTAGAAAGGCCAAATCCACATTGGAAAATAGTTTTTTCGCACCATAGTACAGGCTAAGATTGTTTACTGTTATCATATGTATTCGTTCATTCTCCTTATTTTCAGTTACTGTTATTATACTGCCTTTCTTAGAAATAGTATAGAGCAGGCAGTTAGCGTGTGTCTATCTCTGCGCAATTTTGCCCCATCTCTTTCTGAATCCATTGCAGCACTGCGGCAGGCAGCTCCACTTCAAACACCATTTCTCCAGCTTGATAGTCTTCGCTTATCACCGTTCCATTCTCGTGCAAAGTGGATACAAGATCGCTACGCGAGTATGGCAAGTGAAGTGTCACTTGTTTCCAGCAATCCGAAACTTTTTCTTCAATTGCATTTTTAAGCGTATCTATACCGCTGCCCACTCTGGCGCTTATGGCAACCATACCCTCCGGCGCAGGAAACTCTGCAATGTCACTTTTGTTAAATACAACTAGGGCAGGGGTATCTGCCGCACCCAGCGACCCCAGCACTTCCTCCACCACCTGCATGTGATGCCGCATTTCCGGGTTGGAGCCATCCACCACATGAAGCAGCAAATCGGCATCGGTTACCTCTTCCAGTGTAGAATGAAATGCCTCCACCAAGTTGTGGGGCAAGTTCTGCACAAAGCCCACGGTATCTGTAAAAACAAATTCTTTTCCATTTATTTCTGCACGGCGGGTTAATGGATCCAGCGTTGCAAATAGTTTGTCCTCTACATAGGCATCTGCTCCGGTAAGTGCATTCAGCAACGTGCTTTTCCCTGCATTGGTGTAACCCACCAGCGCCACCGTTGGCACGCCCGTTTCTTCCCGACGATTTCTACGCTGTTTGCGCTGTTTAGAGATCTGTTTGATTTCTTGTTCCAATGCATGAATGCGCTGGCGAATATGCCTTCTGTCCAGCTCCAGCTTTGTTTCGCCGGGGCCTCGCGATGCAATTCCCATACCGCCGGCAGCCGCCGCTTGGCGGCTTAGCACCAGCCCTTGCCCTATCAACCGTGGCAGCAAATACTTCATTTGCGCCAGCTCCACCTGCAGGCAGCCCTCTCTGGATTTCGCCCTCATAGCAAAAATGTCCAGTATCAGCGCCGTTCTATCCACCACTTTTGCGCCCAGCCTCGCTTCTAAATTGCGCTGCTGTATTGGCGTAATTTCCGCATTGATTATAACCAAATCTGCATCTAGGCTAGTTACCATCAGCGAAAGCTCATCCACCTTTCCCCGCCCAAGGTATGTTACGCTATTCGGCGTATCTCGGTTTTGCACTTGTGTTGCCACAATTTTGGCACCGGCCGTAGTTGCCAGTTCTTTTAGCTCATCCATCCCTTCTTGTTTCAGGCCTACCAGTATTGCATATTCTTGGTTTTTTAACAAATCATACGTTTTCTCTCTTCCCACCAGCTCATCTGCATTTTGTATTGCCTGCATTAATTTTGGCGCACCATACTGGCCCATTTGCAGCGGCCCAATTGTATGATACTTGGTTTCTTCACCTGCAAGAAAGGCCACATACATATCTGCAGGGCAGCCATTTAAAATGCCTATAGATGCCATAGCATCAAATTTCGCATCACTCAGCGTGGCATAATCCACACTGGAAAGCTGCCCGCCACCACCGGGGTGCGTGTGTATGCATCGAACACCGCACAACCTTCGGTTGCTGCGTTTGGTAGAGAGCGTTGGCATTTCCACCCTGTCAAATTGCCCTATGCTAATGTGCTGCAGTTTGCCATTTCTAGCTATCAACACGCATATTTCACGGTTGATTGTAGCGCTGAACTGTGCCATGGCTTGTGCCAATTCCTCGCTTAAAAATGTATCTTTCGAAAGTTCCATATCATACATGTTTTGCATTTTTTCCAGCATCGCGTTGGATATGCCTTCCGTATTTCCATGTATTTTTTTATCGTCCATCTGTTTCCTCCACCGTTCGGTATGTTTGGCAATGCACCATATACACTGGCCTTCTCATAAATCGTTCCATTCTTTATGCGTTGCACTGCGGGCTTGTCAGTATGAATCGCTTGTCTATATGTTCCGCACCCCATTTACACATTAGCTCCAAAATGGGAAAAAGCGATTTTCCCTTTTCCGTTATAGAGTATTCAACTCTGGGAGGCACTTCTGCAAAACATTTTCTTGTAATCAATCCATCATTCTCCATTTCGCGCAATTGATTGGTAAGTGTCTTTTGCGAAATTTGCGTGATTTTAGACATCAAAGCGTTAAACCTTTGCGTTCCCTCTTCTATTAGTATATAAAGAATCAATGGCTTGCATTTACCACCAATCATTTTCAACGTTATTTCCATCTCGCAGCTTACCTTCATTGTATCCATCGCCATGGTTACCTCCATTACTCCTAGGGAAAAAAATGTGCCCTATTGACTTTATCGCCTATAAAACTATAATTATTACCATAACAGTAATTTATACTATAAGCGTAATCATGTCAACAAGGAGGATATACATATGGAAAAAAGAAGATTTGGAAAAACAAATGCTATGGTATCGGAAATTGGGCTGGGCACTTGGCAACTGGGAACAAAGTGGGGGGAGCCTTTCAATCCGGTAGAGGCACAAAATATTTTGGAGACGGCTTATAACAATGGCATAAACCTAATTGACACTGCCGATATTTATATTGATGGAGAAAGCGAGAAAGCCATTGGCCAATATATTCAGGATAAGAAAGACCAGTTTTATATTGTAACCAAATGCGGCAGAGGGCTAAACCCCCATACCGATGAAATGTATACCGCAAATGCAATGGAAGCATTTATTGATGGCAGCCTTCGGCGCATGGCTGTGGAAAAGTTGGATATGGTACTGCTGCATTGCCCACCCAGCTCCGTTTATCACAAAGATGAATTATTTGCCGGGCTAGATAAAATAAAACAGAAGGGGAAGATTGCAAACTATGGTGTGAGCATAGAAAAAGTTTCCGAAGGCATCTCCGCAATGGAATACCCCATTGCTGCTATAGAGGTTATTTTTAATATGTTTCGGCTAAAGCCACAGGAAGAGCTGCTGCCCATGGCCAAGCAAAAGGATGTAGCCATTCTTGCCCGAGTGCCTTTGGCTAGCGGCCTTTTAACAGGCGGCTATACCGCTGGTACTGTGTTTGGGGAAAAGGATCACCGCTCTTACAATCGAAACGGCGAAGCTTTCGATAAAGGCGAAACTTTTTCGGGTGTCGATTATCAAAAAGGCTTGGCAGCAGTGGCCGAGCTTAAAAAGTTGTTTGATACTGAAAACTTAGTTCCCTATGCATTGAAATGGATTTTAATGCACGATGCTGTCAGTACGGTTATTCCCGGCGCCAGCAAGGCGGCTCAGGTTTTGTCCAATGTAAAGGCAACGCAACTACCCGCATTTACAGCGCAGCAGATGGCAGGTGTACAAGAAATATACAATACATATATACGTGCCGATGTACATTCTCAGTGGTAGCCTCTCCCCAATCATAAAAACACACGGCATAAAAATATAGTGGTGTATGCCACTATATTTTTATGCAGAAAATTCAAGACCGTCCACTTTTATCTTAAGTGATTTTGTAAAAAATGTGTAATATGCCTATTTGGAGTCAGTATTATTTTGTTTGGGCACTTTTTTATCAGATTATAATAGAGTAGTAATACTAATTCCAAATGAAAACATCTTTTTTCATTTGGAATACCTCGCCGATGGCGTGGCCTGTTCCGCGCAAAGACAGCACGAAATACGTCTCATGCCATCCCAAACGCGCTTCGCGCTATTACGAAGTATCCCTTGCAGATAAAAATGCAAGCATTTTTATATGGGATTGGTATAACGATTCACATTTTTATAGAAGGGTGGTTGGAAGAATGCTGAAAGAATTTCAGAATGTTTTCTATTCGCATTTGGAGTCATTCAATCGAGAGGCAGCGCTTGCATATACATTAAAGCTATTAGAATCTGGCACAGTAACAGTGGTACAATTGTACGAAGAAATCATTGCACCCAGTTTGGGCAAAATTTCCATAAGCAGGGAAGAAGAAGAGGACAAAATATGGCAGGAACACGCAATGACCAGCATTGCCCGAACGGTTGTGGAATGTTGCTTCCCCTATGTTTTAAAACAAAAAAATCCCTCAACACATCAAAACAATCAGTATAAAGTGGTGGTATTGTGCCCAGAGGAAGAGTATCACGATGTTGGCGCACGCATGGGCGCAGATTATTTTACATTGGAAAACTATCAAGTGATTTTTGTGGGCGGCAACACGCCCCCCAGCAATATTTTATCTGTATGCAGTAAAGTACAGCCCCGTTGGCTTGCCATTAGCGTAAGCAATTTCTACTATCTTGCTTCGGTAAAAAATACAATTGCCAGCTTGAGAGCAATGCCCAACCCGCCGGGCATTATTTTAAGCGGAAGTGCTTTTTTGCGCACAGGCACTCATCCAAAAGAATTTGGTGCAGATATGCTAATTCACACATATCAGCAAGTGCAAGAATTGGGAGGTACACGGGTATGAGGTTGTCACTTAAAATTGCCTGGCGCTTTTTGGCCTCCAATAAACTTCAAACTGTTTTTATTGTATTGGGCATAGCAGTTGGCGTATCTGTACAAGTGTTTATTGGAACGTTAATTACCAGCCTGCAAACTGGGCTGTTGGATACCACAATTGGTAATTCCCCCCATATCACTGTTTCCGCAAAAGAAAGCACCGGCAGAATTTCAAATTATGCAGCTTTGGCTGATAAAATAAGTGCTGCCGATTCCAATATTGAATCTGTATCGCCTGTGGCAGATGCAGCCGGCTTTGTTAAAGAAAATAGCGACACCTTTCCCGTATTGGTGCGCGGGTTTGAATTGGACAAAGCAGACGGGATCTACTCCTTGAAATCTGCCCTGCAAAAGGGGTCTTTTCCCAGCGGAAAGCAGGTAATGTTGGGTACCGATTTAATGAAAAAGGCCAATCTCACTTTGGGGGACAGTATTGAAATTCTAACCCCCGCCGGAAAAAAAGAAACCGTTACCATTTCGGGCGTATTTGACCTAAAGGTTGCCAGCCTGAATGAAAACTGGGCTATTTCCGACCAATCATTTGTTCAAGACTTATTTGAATATGGAAGCGAAGTAACCGCCATTGAAATGCAGGTAAAAGAGCCATTTACAGCGGACAGCATTGCCACTTCAATTGAATCATTGCTGCCATCGGATCTTCTAGTTACCAATTGGAAAGAGCAAAACGCAGCATTGTTAAGCGGGCTGAATGGTCAAAGCGTATCCAGCCTGATGATTCAGGTATTTGTTATGGTTTCCGTGGTTTTGGGCATTGCAAGTGTTTTGGCTATTTCGGTTTTGCAAAAGTCCAAACAACTGGGTATTTTAAAAGCCATGGGCATTAAAAACAGAACTGCCAGCCTTATCTTCCTATTTCAAGGCTTAATTCTTGGCACCTTTGGTGCGCTTTTGGGTGTATTGCTGGGCGTTGGGCTTACTGCCGCATTTACAACGTTTGCCGTGAATCCGGATGGAACGCCAGTGGTAGCCTTGTATTTAGAGTCCAAATTCATCTTAATTTCAGGCCTAGTAGCAATAGCTGCGGCAACTCTGGCATCGTTTATTCCAGCACGGCGCTCTTCCAAACTGGATCCTATGGAGGTAATAAAAAATGGCTGACATCATTCAATTGGTGGGTGTGAATAAAATTTATGGAAAGCAAGTGAAAACACAGGTTTTGCATGATATTTCTTTAAGTATTCAGGCACATTCTTTCACCTCCATCATTGGCGAATCCGGCTCGGGAAAAAGCACTTTGCTAAATATTATTGGAACACTGGATCGCCCTTCTTCTGGCGAGGTGTATTTAAATGGCAAGCGCACCGATGCCCTGAGAAAAAACCAGTTGGCCGAACTGCGCAATCAAAGCATTGGGTTTATCTTTCAGTTTCATTATTTGCTTCCCGAATTTACCGCTTTGGAAAATGTTCTTATGCCACATCTCATTCATCATGGGCACATTTCCGGCGATGTGAAAAAAAGAGCATTGGATATTATGGAATTGATTGGAATTGCACCAGTGAAAAACAACCTTGCAACCAACATGTCGGGAGGGCAGCAGCAAAGAACAGCAATTGCCCGCGCACTGATCAACAATCCGGCTATGATTCTGGCAGACGAACCCACCGGAAATTTGGATTCCCAATCTACAGATAACGTTTATGATATTATGCGCACAATAAATGAAAAGTTTAAAACCACATTTTTAGTCATCACGCATGACAGGCGAATTGCGCAACGAACCGACCGTATTATTGAAATAAAAGATGGACGCATTCATTTGGATGTAGAAAACACACCTTCCGCTACGGGAACAGAGCTGTAAAAACTTTTTCCCATTGCTAAAAGTATGGTTCTACTCCGCCGGAGGGGTTTCCTCCGGCGGGATGGTTTCTGCTGGTGGTTCTGTTTCTGTCGGCGGAGCATTTTCTGCTTCCGCTTTCAGCCGTGCCGCTAATGCCTTCACCTTTTCGAAGGGAGTGCCGTTGTCGGGCAAAGGAATACCCGCGCCCAAAGCATAGATTGCCCCTTTAGGATAGTAGGAGGATGAGGATATTTTCTCTTTTTCCTCTCGCCCATCACTATAAATGCGGGTTCGATAAATATCATAGTATTCGCCCTGTTGGCCTTTTATTACTGTTTTGTATTCGTATGGTCCCAAAGAGGAATCTGTAACATATTCCACCTCGGAAACGGACTCTGTAGAAACCAACTCGGAAGATATCTTCACTTTGTAATCGCGTTCTATCGTTCCCCAAATCTCCACCCGCACTTCTCTGGAAGGAACATCACATTTTACAATCATATAAAGGTTGCGCGGGTCATCATTCACCACTTTAAAATCTGGACTGCCCGTGGATATGGTTGCATCACGGCCGGGCGGGGTATACTTTGCCATAATGGTATGCGGACGGCGTGCAGTAGGGCGCAGTTCGGCATACAAGCAGGCGTTGTACATGGTGGAAGAAACTTGACAAATGCCCCCGCCATACTGTGGCGTATATTGCCCGTCCTCTATTCCCATTGCAACATCCCATCCATTTTCCTCGTTACGCGGACCTACACACTCATTTACCGAGAACTCTTGCCCCGGTGCAAATACAACACCATTTAATTTGTCACTTATCTTCCAGATATTATACAGCCTTCCCTCTGAAGAGTCTTGGAATTCTGTCGTATAGGCTCCCATCAGCTGCATCTCTGGTATTTTTTCAAAGCTTTCCTCTGCCAGAATTACTTTTGTGGGTGCGGTAAATGGTTCGTAAACCCCCGTTGTTATTTGCCCAGCTATGGTGGTGGTCATTGCATCTACATCAGCTTCCAGGCCATCCTTGGCCGCTGTCTCTTCCATTTCCCCCCAAGTGGTTAGCGTGGGCTCGTCACTGGTGGTGCGCACCTTATAGCTCTTGTTCTTCGGGTCTTTACGCCAGCCATATTCCTGCTGCATATCCGAAAGCTTTGTTTTTATGGTTGCCTCATCCCATTTGTATTCCACAGAAAAATCCTTTGGGACAAATTCAAACACCTGTTCCGTACCATCTTCATTTTTGGGCGGATTTTCTTGAAAGCTTACTGCACGGTCAAATTCCTGCTTGCTATAGTCCATGGCCAGTTGTAATGGTGCATCCATATCCACATCCACGCCCAGCTCTGCCAAGGGGAAGGTGTATTCCATGGAAGGTTTCTGGCTGGTTTCAGAGCTCTCCTCTGTTTCTTCTTCGCCTTCATCGTTTATGGTGTCTTCCTCAAAATTTTCATCAAAAGAAAAGGAAATCTCCACTTGCTGTGTCATTTCCTGTATCAGTGGCTGCAAAGCTTCCCTGCCTTGCTCCATTGTCTTTCCCGAAACATCAATTCCGCCTACAGTAACGCCTTCTACAAATGTATTTGCAAAAATTGGTGCGGGCTCCTTTTGTTTGGCATCTTTTTCAAAGTTATTGCATCCACTTATAATACATACGGCAGCAATGCATGCCGCAACCGCAATGATTCCTATCAACCTATTTTTATTCGTCGCCTTGTGCCTTCTTCTTACGTGCATTCAGTACTTCCCCCTGTTTTCGTTCACTCTTTTTTTTAGACGATATAAAATAAGCTAGTGTTCCATTTTAGTGGTATACTATTTGTAATACTGATTCCAAATTAAAACATCTGTTTTCATTTGGAATGCCTCGCCGATGGCGTGGCTATGTTTCGCGCAAAGACAGCACGGAACAAGTCTCATGCCATCCCAAACGCGCTTCGCGCTATAAAAAGCAAGCATTTTTAAATGGGATTGGTATAATACTACCAGATAAAAAAGGAGCAATGTATGAAGGTTACAGTTATTCACGGAAGCCCCCGCAAAGGTAATACCTATATCGCAGCAAAGCTGTTTATGGAAAAAATGCAGCAAGCAGGAGCCGGAAGTGTCTCTTTTCAAGAATTTTTTTTGCCGGATGACATGCCGGAGTTTTGCAGGGGCTGCATGTCTTGCGTGCTGAATGGCGAACACACCTGCCCACACAAAAAGTACACACTACCAGCTTTGCAGGCAATGATTGAGTCGGACGCTTTGCTACTTGCTTCTCCTGTATATGTTATGTCTGCCTCGGCCGTAATGAAAAACTTTTTGGATCACTATCCATTTTTATTTTTTGTGCATCGCGCACACCCCAGTATGTTTACAAAAAAAGCATATATACTCACCACAGCCGCTGGCGGGGGTATGAAGTCCGCCGTAACGCCCATGAAAGCCAGCTTGAAGTATTGGGGGGTGAACCGAATCTATTCATCGGGATATGCCCTGCATTCCATCGATTGGGAAAACATACCCGCCAAGCGCAAGCAAAAAATAGAACAAGACATTCAAAAGAATGCCCAAAAATTTTACAAGGAAGTAAATTCCGGAAAAAAACATCTGCCTTATCCGTTGCTCAGTTTTATGTATTTGTTTTTGCGCAAACTGCTGTCCGGTTACGAGGAGAACTCTTTGGACAAACAATACTGGCAGCAAAATGGTTGGTTTGCAAAGCGACCATTTTAATACTTGCGCTATCACTGTCTCTTGCATCTGTATAGCTTGTGTGCAATTGCATTTTCCTATTCTCCGGCAATTTCTTTTTGCACTTTTTTGCTTAGAGATTCCAAAATAAGCCGGTAGGACTGATCTGCCATTTCGCGCACCACTGCATCCGGCACACTGCCCTCCAAATACAAAGAGCTCCAGTGCTCTTTATTCAAATAATAGCCGGGAACAATGTCGCCCTGAAACTGCTGCCGCAACACATGGCTGAATTGCGGTTCCAATTTAAAGGAAATAAGGGGCTTGCCCAATTTATCGCCACCTTGCAGCGCAAACATTTTGCCGTTCAACATGTAGCGTGTGGCATTCCATTCCGCTTTAAAGTCCTTTTCCGCCTTTGGTTTGCCCTGCAGGTATTCGTCTAGCCAATCATAATTCATATCAAATTATCCTCAATTTAAGCGCATCACTTTTTTCAGCTGTGGGAAGATGGCAATGGCTGCCGCGCCACCCACCAGTGCCGTCACAAGCTGTGGTATGGAGAAAAGGCTGGTAATAACCGCCGCCTGTGGTTCTGGCAGTTTCAGCAATATGGGCACAGCAATTTGAACAATGCAAATGTACAAAGTGAAAAACTTGCCCGCCGCCGCTACCGGAAGCGCTATAAAATATGCCGTATACGGGTTTTTTGTTTGGCGATTGCCCACAAAATGCCAAAGCAGTACCAGCACCAAGTTCCCCGCCATAATAAAGGGAATCAGCTCCCAAAGCGGCCCAATTCCCAAAAACTTTGCCACAACAGGTGATATGGCTGCCACACATGCCCCAGATGCCAATCCACACGTCATTACAGACACCACCAACAGCAGGTTTACAATGGAACCTGTCACAATTGTACTGCCAAATGCCGCGGTAATGGCCTGCAACACAATTAGCAATGCAATAAAGATTGCCGTGCGTGTCATCCACAGTATTTTGTTTTTATTTTTTTGCGCATCTTTCATCGTTTTCTCCCAGGTATTCTATGCTATCCTTTTTCAGTTGCCACTTTTTGATTCGAGATAAGTATTACTGGCCGGGCTCTAAAAAACCAAACTTTTTCTTCACCCTGTCCAGCTTTTCTATCATGAGTTTGGAAAGCACCAGCAGGAAGAACACCGTTGCAACGGCATGAATGATATTGAAGGGCAGGCCGGTTGCAAAATAGGTTAGCAGCATTGGCCAAGTGGGAGTGGAAACCACCATCAGCGCGGAACTGATATCCAGCAACAGTCCATAAATAAACAACGTGGCCACCGCGCCAAAAATGCACAGCGGTACCTTCTTTTTAGGCAGCATTCCCTTTTGGAATAAAATGCCCGCCAACAAGGCAATGATACCATAGGCGAGCATTTGCCACGGTGTCCATGGCCCCTGCCCAAAGAAAAAGTTGGAAAGGAATGCAGAGAGTGCCCCCACCATGAAGCCGGCCTCCCCGCCAAAGCAAACCGCCGCAATAATCACTATGGCAGCCACCGGTTTAAACTGTGGCGCAAAGAAAAAAGCCGCACGCCCCGCCACAGCAATACCCACCAGCACGGCAATTACCACCAGCTCGCGCGCCTTAGGCTTTCTGCCCTCAAACACCAGCATAAAAGGCAGTAGCGACAGCACCACAATAATCAAGCTAATCAAGTAATAGCTGCGATCCTCCAGCAGCAATATGCCCAACGCAATCACTATGGGTATGCAAATCAGTACCAGCGCAGAGGCCAGCACTGTGCGTTTGGGTAGTTTGGTTTGTTTGTTTTGATCTGTTTGTTTTTTCATTGTTGTTTCAATTTGCATAGCTCTATTACATCTCCCTATGTTAAAGCGTGTTTG
>CAZQBV010000062.1:0-17593 GCA_964592125.1 uncultured Christensenella sp. | reverse complement strand
TTTATAGGGATAGAAATGATTTTATAGTGGAAAAAACTTGAGCAATATATTATAATGGTAAAAACGCAGTATAGAAGGATCATAACATACAAACACAAAGGGGGAACAGGCATGATACAGTTAATATATGGGGCTAAGGGCAGTGGAAAAACCAAGAGGTTAATTGACCTGGCAAATGCAGAGCTAAATACCACGAAAGGTGATGTGGTGTTTATAGACGATGACAAGCGTTATATGTATGATGTAAAACATCAGGTGCGTTTTGTAGATGTGAAGGACTACAGTATAGATTCTATGGATTCTCTATACGGATTGCTGTGTGGTATGGTTGCACAGAATTTTGATATTGAAGCGATTTACATTGATGCCTTTTTAAAAATTATTGGCAAAGATGCTTCTGAAATTGAAAGTGACATAAAAAAAATAAAAAAGCTTACTGAGAAGAATGAGTTTAAAGCTGTTATTATTGTAAGTGCGGATGCGGATGAGGCACCCGATTATTTGAAAGAGTTTATCATCTGAGCGTATGGACGCAAAGTAAAAGTAAAATACGGGAACTTGCCAAATGTGGGGGTTCCGGATGTTTGTATGAAGATTTCAGGCAGGGAAGTACGGCCCCTGCCTTTATCAATTAAGGACAAAAAGAGGACAGACAAGTATGGATGTAATTAGCACAAGGGATTCCCAAAACAGCATGCCTGCACTAAAGGCTGTTTTGAAGGGGATATCGGAAGATGGAGGGCTGTTTGTACCCCAATATTTTCCCAAAATGGAAATGAAGAAAATGGTTGCTGCAGCGGAGTTTGGTTATGCAGAACTGTGTGCCAATGTATTGGTGCAATTTATGGACATGAATATTGATGATTTGCGCACACTGGCAGGCAAGGCCTATGCAGGGTTTGATACGCCGGAGGTGGTGCCCCTTCGGGAACTAACAGCCAATGAGTATGTGCTGGAACTGCACCATGGCCCTACCTTGGCGTTTAAGGATATGGCTTTGCAAGTATTGCCACGGCTTATTT
The DNA here is from genome assembly GCA_964592125.1 of uncultured Christensenella sp. Taxonomy (GTDB): domain Bacteria; phylum Bacillota; class Clostridia; order Christensenellales; family Christensenellaceae; genus UBA5399. The sequence goes on along the minus strand of CAZQBV010000062.1, from coordinate 16,571 downwards.
CCGCAGGGCTGGAAATACACAGTCAGGAACATGATGTGCTGGTGCTTACTGCAACATCTGGGGACACAGGCAAGGCAGCGCTGGAAGGATTTAAAGATGTTCCACACACGGCAATTGTTGTATTTTACCCTGTGGATGGCGTTGCGCCAATGCAGAAGCTGCAAATGGTAACGCAAACAGGCAGCAATACGGAAGTATCTGCAGTGGAAGGCAATTTTGATGATGCACAGACAGGCGTGAAGCTGCTGTTTGGTGACGATGCGTTTCAAAAAGAAGTGGCTGCAGCAGGGTATACACTTTCCTCTGCAAACTCTATTAACTTTGGCAGGCTAATTCCGCAAGTGGCATACTATGTATATGCCTATGCAAAGCTAGTTCAGCAGGGCAGTTTAGAGATAGGCGAGGAAGTGAATTTTTGTGTGCCCACTGGCAATTTCGGAAATATTTTGGCAGCGTATTATGCCAAACGTATGGGCGTGCCCATTGCCAAACTGATTTGTGCATCCAACCGCAACAACGTGTTGACAGACTTTTTCCACAAGGGGCAATATAGTGCGAATAGAACATTTTACAAAACCATGTCGCCCTCTATGGATATTTTGATATCCAGCAATTTGGAACGCCTTTTGTATGAAATTGCAGATAGGGATGACAGCATGGTGCGGCAGTGGATGGATGCGCTAAGTAAAAATGGCGAGTACACGGTGCCTGAATCTGTTTGTAAAACGTTGGAACATGATTTTTTTGCAGATTGTTGTTCGGAGCAGGAAACCGCACAAACGATAAAGCAGGTGTTTGATACCTATGGCTATTTAATGGATACCCACACGGCAGTGGCGCAATGTGTCTATCAAAAATATGTGGCGCAAACGGGTGATAGAACTCCTACCGTTGTGGTTTCCACAGCAAATCCATACAAATTTACGCAAGACGTATTGAAAGCGATAAGTGGGGAAGAGGAAGATGATGCCTTTGTGGCAGCGGAAAAGCTGTATAAAGCAACCAATGTGGAAATTCCGGCACAGATAAAGGAACTGAAAACCCAGCCGGTGCTGCATAAAGGTGTGGTAAAAAAGGGCGATCAGATCAGTGCAGTTCGCAATTTCTTGAAAAGAGGGAATGTGTAATGCAGGATGGTAAAAAGACGATATTTTCAGGCATACAACCTTCGGGAAGTTTGACGCTGGGGAATTACCTTGGTGCAATCAAAAACTGGGCAGCCTTGCAGGAAGAGTATTTTTGCTACTACTGTGTTGTGGATCTTCATGCCATAACGGTGCGGCAAAATGCAACAGAGTTGCGCCAGCGCTGTATGGACACGATGTCCATATTGATTGCGGCAGGGCTGGATCCGGAAAAAAATGTACTCTATATGCAGTCGCATGTGCCTGCACACTCACAACTTGCATGGATATTGAATTGCTATACTTATATGGGAGAGCTTTCCCGTATGACACAATTTAAAGAAAAGAGCCAGCGTGCTGGGGAAAATGTGAACACTGGGCTGTTTACCTATCCGGCACTGATGGCTGCGGATATACTGCTGTATCAGGCCGATTTGGTACCTGTGGGTGTAGACCAAAAGCAGCATTTGGAGATCACACGGGACTTGGCTTTGCGCTTTAATAACTTGTATGGGGAAGTGTTTACCGTGCCGGAGCCGTATATTCCCAAAACAGGCGCGAAAATTATGAGCCTGCAAGAGCCGGAAAAGAAGATGTCTAAGTCGGATGAAAACGAGAATGCGTACATTGCGCTGCTGGATCCGCCGGAAGTGATACAACGCAAGGTAAAAAGGGCAGTTACAGACAGTGAAGGGGAAGTTCGTTTTGCAGAGGACAAACCGGGCGTTTCCAATCTGCTATCCATTTATTCCTGTATTACTGGAAATGAGATATCCAAATGCGAACAGGAGTTTGCAGGGCAGGGCTATGGTGTGCTGAAGCAGCGTGTGGCAGATGCTTTGGTGGCAACGCTGGAGCCGTTGCAGGCAAGGTACAAGGAAATACGCAGTGACAAGGCATACCTAATGAAGGCTATGGCAGAAAACAGCCAGAAGGCATCGCACTATGCAAACAAAACGCTGATGAAGGTACACAGAAAGATTGGGCTGGCACCGTTTAAACTGTAGAACTCTTTCGTTTCTTATCTTTTCCTTGCCACAGGTGGGGAAGAGATTGCTGACACAATAAGCGGAATGTGTGAAAAGAATTGTTTTCAGGGGCTTCCTGAAGAGGATGTTATATGAAAAATTTCCGAAGTATTTTGGTGATATGCTTGCTGCTGGCAGTAGGGCTTTGTTCTTGTGCGGGGCAACCGGGGGATGTCAATTCCGTGCAGTCTGCATCTGTACCTCAGGTTACGGAATCGCCAGTTCCAGCGGGGCCGCTGATTGCGCTTGTTTTAAATGGGGAAAACAGCTTTAACCAAAGCTTTGCCGAAGCGGCACAACCGCTGATGGAAGCAGGCGGATATGGGGTAACAAAAAGCTACTCCAAAGATGCGGACGGCCAAATAGACGATATGTACAGGGCAATAGGCAATGGCGCGAAATGCATTTGTGTATTGCCCTATGATATGGATAAACTGCAGCAGGTGATAGAGGAATGCGACGCGCAGGACATTCCGGTGGTGAACCTAATGGTGCCTATCAATGGCGTGGTGGCGATGCTTATTTCGCCAGACTACAAGGATATGGGTGCATTGGCATTGCAGGCTGCCATAAGCGCACAGCCAGATGGCGCGGTTGTATCTACAGTGGAAAGCAAGGAATTGCCCTTTGTAACACAGTTGGTACACGACGGATTTGCGGATGCAGCGCAGGAAGAGGAGAAAGCGGAGCTTGCCGCCTCTATATTGGTGGAAAGTGCAACGGAAGAAGCATATAGCAGCACAAAGCAAATGCTGACAGAGCATGAGGCCATCAATGTGGTGTTTGTATTGGATGAAATGCTGGTTGCGGATGTAGTGCGCGCAGCAGAAGAAAGTGGCAGGCAACTGACGATACTGGCTATTGGTGGCAGTGAGGAAATGATGCGGCTTATTTCTGAAGGTAGAGTGTTTGCCAGTGTATTTGCTAGCCCGTTGCAACTGGCGCAGCTGGCTGCAAGCTATGCAATGGAGGCTGCAAGTGGTGTGCAAATACCTCAATATGCGCAGCTAAAGCTGGAAACCATTACGAAGGATACAGTGGCGCACTATTTGGAAAAGGGAAGCTATGCGGATATTTTAACCCCGCCTACACCTTCACCGGTACCCACGTCAACACCGTCGCCAGAACCTCAGCAAACGGAGGCGGCGGAAGAAGAACCATCGGAGCAAACACAAGTGGCAGAAAGCCAGTCTCCCCAGCCTGCATAAATACTCAGCTACATTTGTTTTTATGCGGGATGCAAATGGTGGGGATTGTTAAAAAAGTAATGAGGTGAACGTATGGGCTGGGTTGTAGGAAATTATATCACTCTGGGCATTGTAATTGTATTTGCAGTGATAATGCTTCTTTACCTTAAGGCCGAAAAAGCGAATGATGGAAAAAACGGCTTTTGGAAGGCAATGCGGTTAAAACTTTGCTTAAGTGCAATGTTTTGTGCAGTGAGTATTATTTCATATGTCATATTAATCAACTATTCTCATTCGCCCAATTTGTTTTTTGCATTAAAATTTTTAATGGTGCTAGCACTGTTTGCAGCACTGTGTGGGAACTTTTTTCTTCAATATATTCGGCTGGATGTGAAAAAGTATAAAATAGGAATTTATTGTTTTACAGTGACGCAAATATTGTTGCTGATACCCATGTGCATATTGAATGGGATTGGTTGGAAAGAGCTGGCTATTGCTGTTGCAGTGGTGCTTGGCATACGTTTATTGGTGAAAAAGCAGGGCTGGCAGTTGGGTGAATTGAAAAAACCTCTTGTAGTAAATACTGTGCTGCTTACCTTTATGGCATCCAAAGCTTTTATAAATATGATGGCGGATATGACGGTGGGTTCCGTACTGTTGGCAGTGGGGGCGGCGTTGCTTCTTGTTTCCCACATTTTGCTGGGGCTGTGGAACTACCATACGAATAAGATGACGCACGCATATTGGAACTGGATTGCGTATTTTTCGGGAATGATGTTGATTGCCTTGAGTATCAGTCCGGAATTTTCCACTTCACTGATTTATTGATAGCATAACCCGCGGGGGGATAGTTTATGATAGAAACAAAGCAACACGTTGCAGAAAAACCACAACGTGTGGATAGTGCGCCTTTTGAGCAGAAAATAGAAGAGAAGCGCGAAAATGGGGGTGGAAACAATAGCAGTCTTGTAAAGCGGCTATTGCATCGCTGGTTTATAGACGGCATGGGCGCTATGGCACTGGGGCTTTTTTCCAGCCTGATTATAGGGTTAATTATTTCGCAAATTGCTACCATTCCTGGTCTGGGTATATTGGCCGAATTTTCTTCGGTATTAAGCGCTAAATCTCCCGTGGTGGGTGCAGCCATTGGGGTGGCCATTGCCTATGGGTTGAAAACAAAGCCGTTGGTCATATTTGCATCTGCCGCAACAGGAGCCTTTGGGTATTCCTTGGGTGGCCCTGTGGGTGCTTTTGTGGCAGCTTTGGTGGGTGCGGAAATAGGAAACTTGGTGGCAAACAAAACGCCTGTGGATATTATAGTAACACCCATGGCAACCATATTGGCGGGCTGTGGCGTTGGATATTTGGTGGGGGCACCATTAAATGGCTTTATGACCATGTTGGGTGATGTAATCAACTCTGCAACTGTATTGTCGCCCATACCTATGGGTATTATCGTTGCCGTTTTGGTGGGCATGGCACTTACTGCGCCCATTAGTTCGGCGGCGTTGTGTATTATGATGGGAATAGATGGCCTTGCAGCGGGCGCTGCTGTGGCGGGTTGTTGTGCCCAAATGATGGGCTTTGCCGCTATGAGTTTCAAGGAAAATGGCTGGGGGGGCTTCTTGGCACAGGGGCTGGGTACTTCCATGTTGCAGTTTACCAACATTTTGCGGCGGCCGCAAATTTGGATACCGCCCATATTGGCCTCGGCTGTGGTGGGGCCACTTTCTACAGTGGTATTTGGCATGACAAACACATCCACAGGGGCGGGCATGGGAACCTCTGGCTTGGTGGGGCAGTTTGGCGCTTGGGCTGCAATGAGCGAAACAACGGCACCGGGCACACTGCTGTTCAACATTGTGCTGCTGCATTTTGTGCTGCCAGTGGTGCTTACGTTGATATTTGCGGCTGTACTGCGCAAGGTAGGGTGGATTCGCCCGAATGATTTGAAATTGCATATGATTAAGTGATGTTTCTATCCAGAATGAGTAATGAATATGGAATAAAAAATGGCCGTTTTTCACGCGGCCATTTTTTTATGATACGATTGGTAGCATAAAATGGAAGGGTTATGGCTGCATTTGCTGGCCGCCGGTTACATTGATGGCCTGCCCTGTCATATAAGAGGAATCATCACAGCTTAAAAATACCATGGCGTTTGCCACATCTTCGTAGGTGCACCCACGTTTCATAGGCACTTGATCTGTATATATTTTGCGTATTTCATCTTCAGAGCAGCCGCGGTTTTGGGCATACTGTTTGTACAAGCTATTTACCCACAGGGGGCTGTCCAACATATTGCCGGGGCAAATGGCGTTTGCGCGGATATTTTGCTCTGCAAATTCCATTGCTACGCTTTCCACTAGACCAATGCCACCAAATTTGGAGGAAGCATAGGCAGAGTTTTTGGAGGAGCCCCGCTTTCCGGATTTGCTGTTTATTTCCACAATTACGCCGCCCCCCTGCTTTAGGAAGTGAGGAATGAAGGCCTTCATGGAGTGGAAGCAGCCAATCAAATTCACATCAATTACCATACGCCATTTTTTAGGATCAAAATCCACAAAGGAACCCGAAAATAAGATAGCAGCATTGCAGATCAGTATATCCACACGCCCAAATTTTTCTACTGTGGCCTGTGCAAAGGCTTCGCAGGAATCATAGTCGGTTACATCCAGCTTTACAGCTATGGCATCTTTTAGCGCTTCCGCTGTTTGCTGTGCTCCTTCCAGGTTCATATCGCCAATAGAAACTTTGGCACCTTCCTCTATACAGCGCTGTGCCAGTGCCTGCCCCAGTCCTTGGGCACCACCTGTAATGGCAACCACTTTGTCTTTTAGTTTCATGCATCTTTCCATAACTCTGTTTCCTCCTAAAATATAAATAATATAGTTTTGATTTTTAAATTAAGCCTGAATGTGTTCTATATCACTTCCACACGAAATAATAGCACGGTTCGAAGTGATGATACTTTGCAAATGAACAAAGATAGAAAAAGTATTTTGTGACTGTCTATTGGCTGCCTACTAGCAAAGTTTGCATAAAGCGTGCCAATGACGCAGTGCTGTCTGGTTTGCCCCATCTGGCCTGCGCAGCTTTCATTTCGTTTCGCTTCTGGTCATTCATTCTAAGCTGCATAATTACCTCTTGGAGAGGCTGATACTTATTTGCATGAACCGCTAGGGAATTGTTCAATAGAAATGCATGATTCATGTTTTCAACACCGGGCATGGGTTTGGTAAGCAATATTGGCTTTTGCTTTGCAATGGCTTCCGATGTGGAAAGCCCCCCGGGTTTTGTGATGAAAACATCGCTGGCATCCATATATTCGTGCATGTTGGTTACAAACTGCAGTATGTGTACATGGTTCTTAAATTCTAAATTGTTTAGCTTGGCATAAACTTGCTTGTTGGTGCCACAAATGGCCACAATTTGCACATCGTGCAGCCCATCCAGTTCTTGAGCAGCCTCCAAAAGACCGGAAAACCCCATACCGCCGGCAGACATCATAATAGTAAACTTTCCCTGTTGCAGCCCCAGCTTTTCCTGAGCGTCGGCTTGGGATAGCTTTGTTTTAGAGTACTTTGCCTCTATAGGTATCCCTATGGGCAATATTTTAGATTCTGGAATCCCACGTTGGCAAACAGAGGGGATCATCAGTTCGTTTGGGCAAACAAAATAGTCCATATCCGTATATTCCCAAAATGGATGCAGGGAATAATCGGTAACAATGCCAATAGACTTTATGTTCTTGTCAATCATATTGGACTCTTTCAAAAGAGTTATCATAATCGCGGTCATCACAATGGAGCACACAATAATATCCGGTTTTGTTTCTTCTATATGCTTTTGTAACTTGGTTTTATTAATGTCTGCAAATAGCCATGGGAAGTACATCTTCATATCTGAACGACCATTGTATTTTTCAGCTTGCGAATAAATATTTTCATTTAGTCGTGGCCAAAAACGCCCCATAAAGGTATAGCCTTTGTCAAATGCCTCGCCAATGGCACGATTGAGGAACTTATAGGTGTCTAGCATGTCGCAGATGTGCCCTTCTTGCTCTAAATAGGCTTTGATCGCATTGCTGGCAGAATTGTGACCCCTTCCCACCGTCATGCTTAAACAAAGTACTTTCATAAATTAACCTCTATTTTTAGTATTGGTGAATACGATTCCTTCCAGTGTACCATTTCATGCATAAATATAGCAATATCAGGTGTCATCATACTATAAATCCAAGCATTTCGCAATTGTTTCAAGTGTACTGCTGTTTTATTTGTATGAAATAGTGTACCATTTTTTGAAGGTGTTTTCAATATACGTAAAAACAACTCTTGTAGCAAGCAATATTGCTTATTAGCATTAAAAATGATATGATAAAACGCGTTAATGACTCGCATAATAGTATAAATGAATTAGGGGAACTGTATGAATGATAAGATAGTATTAACAGGTGGCGGCTCGGCAGGGCATGTTACCCCGAACCTTGCGCTAATACCAGATTTGCAGGCGCATGGTTACGAAGTACATTATATAGGAACGGAAGAGGGAATTGAAAAAAAGCTTGTGCACGACATACCATATCACTCCATACAGGCAGGCAAGCTAAGGAGATACCTGAGTAAAAGCAATATATCGGATTTTTTCAAGATATTTAAAGGCTATAAACAAGCAAAAGTAATTCTAAAAGAACTGAGACCGGCTTTGGTGTTTTCCAAAGGGGGCTTTGTTTCTGTGCCCGTGGTTTGGGCAGCGGCAAAGCTTAATATACCTGTGGTCTTGCACGAAAGTGACTATACACCTGGGTTGGCAAATCGCTTGTGTACCAAAAAAGCCCAAAAAATTTGCCTTTCTTTTGATACCCCCTCTGCGCATGATGGAAAAGGTGTTGTTACAGGCTCCCCTGTGCGGGCAGAGCTTTTTTCCGGAGACAAACAAAAAGGAATGGATATATTGGGGTTTAATGCGACCCAGCCGGTGTTATTAATAATGGGAGGCTCGCTGGGAGCAAAGGCACTGAATGATGTGATAGACAATTGCATTGACGCACTAACAAAGGAATATTCGGTGGTGCATTTGCGTGGTAAGGGAAACTTGAATGCTGCACTGGAAGGAAAGCCGTGTTATAGGCAATATGAGTATTTGGAGGGTGACTTGAAAGATATTTTTGCCGCTACAGATATTGCCCTTTCTAGAGCAGGTGCAAATGCCATATTTGAATATTTAGCATTGAAGATACCTGCTCTTCTGATACCATTGCCGCTTTCTGCAAGCCGAGGGGATCAAATTTTAAATGCGGAATACTTTAAAAAGCGTGGCTATGCAAGAGTTTTACAGCAGGAAATGCTGAGTGATGATTCGTTGCTTGTAGAACTAAGAGAGCTGACAGCCAATAAGCAAGAGTATATCAACAATATGAATACCAGCAGAGCTCTTAACGGAACGGAAAATGTTTTAAAAGTAATTTATGAGAGTGTGCGGTAAATGGAAATAGGATATTTTGTAGAGAATTACAATACCATGCCGGTGGCAGACCGGAAGCTTTACACTGCAGAAATAGCAAAAAGCAAGGATTTAAAAGTGCTATACTCTTATACATCTGGCCCCAATGCACGTGCCGCTACGCGGATACTTGCAGATATGGGCGACCGTATTTCAAGCTTTGTGGAAAAGAATATAGACAAGATTTTGAAATTGCTGCAGTCTGAAGACCCGAAGGTTCGCATGCACACGGCGCAAATTATTGGTAATACCTGTGCTATAGATTATTTGGATGAATTGATCAATGCTATGATGCATGAGGATACTATGTTTGCATTGCCGTCTTTGTTGCTGGCTATTGGCAATGCAAAAAATGCAAGAGCAAAGGATTTTTTGGAAAACTATATTCCCAGAAGCGATATAGAAAAACATCTCTATGCGGAAAAGGCGGCGCTTTCCAAAGCTCTTGCCAATTTTGTGCCGCGTAGCAAGGCAAATGTTCGCATTTTGCCTACAGATATAGTTTTGGTTACCACGCCCAATGCCAATGTTACGTTCAGTGCATTGCAAAAGTTGGATATGAGCCCTAAAAAGATAGGGGATTATATAGGTGTAACGGGATTGGCAGATTTTAACGATATTTATAAAACAAGAGCCTTTTGCGAGGCATTTATTTATTTGGGGCAATGCAACAAAGAAGAATTGCCACAGTTTTTGGCCAGTAGGGAAAAAGCCATTGTGCAACGCACAGGGGTAACCGGTTACAGGCTGGAAGTGAAAAGTGTATCGCACGAAGTGCGGCTGGATGTAATAAGAAAGTGTATTGCGGCAATGAATGTGCTGGTAAATACACCTTCGGCTTATTCTATAGAAATTATGTTGGATATTCATGACGACAATGCACAGGTGTTTTTGAATCCGCTGGTAGACAAACGGTTTGACTATAGAAAGAAATCTGTACCAGCTAGTATAAACCCTGGGGTTGCGGCTTGCGTATGCAACTATGCCAGTGAGTTTTTTAACCCGGATGCACGTGTGCTGGATAATTTCTGTGGTAGTGGCACAATGCTGTTCGAGCGCGGATTTTATCCGCATCATACACTTACAGGGGTAGACATCAATTTAAGTGCAATAGATGCGGCAAGTGAGAACAATCGATTCGCCAGTGCTCGCCCGCAGTTTCATTATATGGATGCTCTTAAATTTACGGCAAAGAAATATGATGAAGTGATAACGAACATGCCATTTGGGTTGCGCGTTAGCAACCATGCACAGAACGAGCGGCTTTATAAAAATTATTTTCACATTTTGCCGGAAATATTGGTTTCCGGAGGTGTTGCGGTTTTGTATACACATGAAAAGCATCTTACAGAACGTTTGTTGAAGATGAGTGACAGGTTTGAGATGTTGAAGCGCGCCACCTTTGTGGCAGGGGGGCTTTATCCGGCAGTGTATGTTGTGCGTAAAAAAGGCCTATAATTACTAGGCATACTATCAAAATTTAAAATTGCTTTGTGATGCAGGGTAAATAGTTTTCCGATATAAAAGGGAAGGTTTACTCTGCATGTTCTTTGTAGAATTTTACAAAACTGACGTCGTGAGTTTGTATGTGGTCAATAAGCCATTCTGCCATACGCTGACTTTGTTTTACAAATATTTCTTGTGAAATGTTTTTTTCAAAATACTCTTGCTGAAGCCTTCTCAAAGTATAAATGAAATTGTTGTGATGGTATTTGTGCATCATTCGGTCGGGATAGGCAGACTCCTGTTGTAATTGTTGCTCATACTTAAAACTTTTCTTTAGGCTTTCATGTAGATTAACCAGTGCCAGTTTTATCTGCTCTGGATCCACCAAGGATAGTAAAACATCAAAAAACCCAAAAATTTCATAATGCTGATCGTCGATCAAGTTAAGCCCTGTTTTTAACGATTGATTCCATATCATACTGTCACCTCGCGATGAAATTATGCACAGTGCATTTAAAAAAACATAGTAGACCAGTTCTGTTTTGAGTATCTCTTTTAGAATAAACAGGGCATAAGCAGCTAAACCCCGGAAAATAGAAATTGGTTAATTGCGGTTGCTACGCCATTTTCATCGCAACTTTCTGTAGTATATTTTGCCGCCTGCTTCACAGCAGTTGCTGCATTTGCCATGGCCACACCATAGCCGGCAAATTGAAGCATGGCTATGTCGTTTCCATTATCGCCAATGGCCATAATTTCATCCGCATGAATGCCATGCATATCTGCTATATATTTTAAAGCGCGAGCCTTGGAAACATCCTTTTTGGTAATCTCCACGTTTAGCGACTCGCCAGTAACAATGCTGCAACTGCCATGAAAGTATTGCAATGCAGCCATTGCCTCCTGATGCTGCTGGTGCTCCTGTGCCCACAGCAACACTTTTTGCACGTTGCCCTGCACAAGAGGGAATAGATCTTCGAAGCTAGGTTTCATAAGCAGAGATTTGCTTTTTCTGCTGCTGCCAAACCACTTGGTAAATAGTAATTCATCTTGATCATCTGGTGTGCAGCATACATAATCGCCACTGAAGATATATTTTCGCACATCAAATTTATGGGCAAACTGTATTAGTTCCTGTACTACTTGGTCATCCATATTTTCGCTGTAAATGGTTTTATGCTGTTTTCGAATGTCGGCGCCATTGCAGGAAATAACGGGCATATCAATGTGTAGACGCTCTACCCACCTTTGTGTAGTAGAGTAAATTCTGCCAGTAGCCAAGGTCACCAAAACGCCGGAATCCTGTGCACATTTGATAGCGCTTCGGTTTTCCGGCGAAATGTCTTTGGCAGTTGGCCGTGCCAGTGTTTCGTCTATATCAATTGCAATCAGCTTTATTTTTCTTGACACGTTTCTAAAAATTCTCCAATTCGTTTTACCGCTTCTTTTAGGTTGTCCATAGAGGAAGCGTAAGAGCAGCGGAAGAACCCTTCGCCTGCATCACCAAATGCTGTGCCGGGAACCACGGCAACTCGCTTTTCATCAATCAAACGGAAGCAAAAATCTTCCGATGTAAGACCAGTGTGCTGGATGTTGGGGAAGATGTAAAAAGCGCCTTTAGGCTCGAAAGCATGCAAACCAATGGCTTCAAATGCATTCAGCAAAAATTGGCGGCGTTGGTCGTAGCTGTTTACCATTTTGCTTACTTGCGCAAAACCCGTCTCCATCTCGTAGCGCAATGCTTCTTCGCCTGCATACTGGCTCATGGTGGCGGCACACAGCATGGAGTACTGATGTATTTTCACCATAGCATCTATCACTGGCTTGGGTCCGGCAGCATATCCAAGACGAAAGCCTGTCATAGCAAATGCCTTGGAAAAGCCGTTGATTACAACACAACGTGGGTAAATTTCCTGAAAAGAGGCAATGGAAACATGTTGGCCGCCATAGGTCAGTTCTGAATAAATCTCATCCGATATTACAAATAAGTCGTGCTTTACAATCAACGGAACCAACTCTTTTAGCTGATCGCGTGTCATAATCGCGCCAGTGGGGTTGTTGGGGTAGGGGATTACAATGGCTTTGGTTTTGGGGGTAATGGCCTGTGCCATCTGCTGTGCGGTCAGTACAAAATTGTCCTCTTCACAGGTGGTAATGCCCACAGGCACACCGCCTGCAAAAGTAACCCCCGGCATATAGGAGACATAGGAGGGGGCGGGAATGAGAACCTCGTCACCCGGTTCTATAATGGCACGAAAGGCAAGATCCAAAGCCTCGCTGGCACCCACGGTTACTAAAATCTCGTTGGTGGCTTCGTAGCGAATGTCATATCTTTGCATTAGGTACTTCTGTATCATATGCCGCAAACTGGTGGTGCCATGATTGGATGTATAGTGAGTGTGCCCATGTTCCATAGAAAAAATGGCGCTCTCACGAATGTTCCATGGTGTTACAAAATCTGGTTCGCCCACACCCAGGGAAATGGCATCTTTCATCTCGCTGGCTATATCAAAAAATTTGCGTATGCCCGAAGGTGGAACATTGGCCACTGTTTGGGAAACAAATCTGCTGCTATCTGTATTACTCATGGGGTAATCACCAACCTATCATCGCTCTCTTCATCTACCAACACCACGCCGCTTTCTTTGTATTTGCGCATAATAAAAAGCGTTACGGTGCTGGTTACGCCATCCAGAACTGCCAATTTTTCAAATACAAATTTGGAAATTTCGCGCATGTTGCGGCTTTGAATGCGCACAGCAAGATCGTATGCGCCTGCCATTAAATACACAGCACGCACTTCTTCAAATTTATAGATGCGGCGGGCAAGATCGTCATAGCCATAGTCACGCTGTGGTGTAATATTTACTTCAATAAGAGCTTCGGCAATGTCATCCTGATCCAATTTTTCACGGTTGATGAGTGCGGTATACTTTACAATTACCTTGTCATTTTCCAATTGGTCTATTTCAGCTTGAATAGATGCAGTGTCTTGGCCTAGCATCATAGACATTTCTTCTGCTGTTATTTTGGCGTTGTCTTCCAGTATATTTAAAATTTCCGATCTTAAATTCCGTTTCATAAGTAACCTCCATTGAAACAATACCTTTACCATTTACCATTTTACCACATGTTTGGCTTGCACAGCAACTTGAAGCAATAAAATAGCTATTTTGCAAACAAATAGTGCTGTAAGCTGCCATTGATAAAACAAACCCGCAAATTACGCTGCTGCGTGATTCGCGGGTTGAGTGTTCGTAAAATTCTTGCTATTTCACCATTGCCGCGAATTCACTTATTCTTTGCAAGCCCTTTTCTATCTGTGCCATAGATATGGCATAAGAAAGGCGCACATAATCATCGGCGCCAAATGCCGCGCCTGCCACCACTGCGGTAAGCTTTTTGTCCAACAACAGTTCGGAAAATACAATAGAATCGGTTATAGTAGCATCATCAACCTTTTTGCCCTTAAGCTTTGAAATATTCACCATAACATAGAATGCACCTTGAGGCTCTATACAGCTAAGGCCATCTATCTTATTGACTTGTTCCACCATATATTTGCGCCGCCTGTCAAACTCTGTGCGCATGGCTTTAAACTCGTCCTCCGGCCCTACCAATGCTTCTACTGCAGCGTATTGTGAGATGGAGCAGGGGTTGGAAGTTGCATGGCTTTGGTAGCTGCCCATAATCTTGGCAATTTCCGTGCAGCAGGCTGTATAGCCAATGCGCCAGCCTGTCATGGAATAGGTTTTGGAAAGCCCATTTACTAAAATAGTCCGCTGATATGCATCGTCACTTATTTGGGCAATGCTATAGTGTTTTAGGCCATTGTATGTCAAATCGCCATAAATTTCATCCGATATAATAAAGAAATCATGATCCTTTGCAAGCTGAGCAATTTCTTTCAATGTTTGCTGCGAATAAACACAACCACAAGGGTTGGAGGGGTTATTCACAATAATGGCTTTTGTTTTGCTGGTAATAGCAGCTTTTAGATCTTCTTTGCATGGCTCAAAATTATTCTCTTCTCTGGCCTCCACATACACAGGAATGCCATCTGCCATTTTTACGAGCTCCGGGTAGGTAAGCCAGTAAGGCGCAATAATAATAATTTCATCACCGGGATTTGTAATGGCCTGCAATGTATTGAACAAGCTGTGTTTTGCACCATTGGAAACCACAATTTGCGAAGGTTCGTAGTTTAAATCGTCATGTTTTTTTAGATAACCACAAATAGCCTGCTTTAATTCTTGTGTGCCCGAGGCTGGTGTATATTTGGTAAGCCCCAGATCCAATGCCCGTTTGGCAGCGTCTTTTATGTGAGTGGGAGTATCAAAATCCGGCTCGCCTGCGCCGAATCCTACCACATCTAGTCCTTTTGATTTCATTTCTTTTGCCATTGCAGTAATTTTAAGCGTCAACGACGGCGAAATTGCAAGTGCCTTTTGAGAAAGTTTCATTCTGTACCTCCTGTGCATGTTCTGTAAATAATAAAACATATTGCGCAAACATGCTTTTATACAAATAAATATTACTGTATATTTTAATATAAACAATTTAAAAAAACAATAGCCAAAATATGAATCGTGAAATAATTAAGCAAGAATTATTTCGTTTTGTAGAACAAAAATTTTAATTGGTTATGTTTTGCAGCTGTGTTGTATGGAAAAACTTGATTTATATGCTACATAACTATACAATTGAAGTAACAACGCAATAACAATTCAAAAGGAGAATTTCATTTATGGCTGATTATGTAATTACTAGCAGCTCGGTTTATGATTTGAATAACGAATTTGCAAAAAAACATAGTATTACCGTATTGCCTTATCAATACTTTATAAACGGGGAAGAGTACTATGATGATAAGGGACTTTCATCTGCATCTATGTCGGCACACGAGTTTTATGAAAAAATGCGTGGCGGGGCAATGGCAACCACTTCTATGGTAAATACAGAACGCTACGTGGAATTTTTCACTCCGTTTTTAGAAGCGGGCAAGGATGTTGTGCACATAGAATTTTCCTCTGGTTTGTCGGGCTCCTTCAACAACGGGCTGATGACAGTGGCGCAGCTGCGCAAAAAATATCCCGATCGCAAAATAGAAATTTTGGATGGTTTGTCGGCTTCCCCGGGTTATGGACTATTGGTGTACTATGCAGCAGAAAAAAGGGATGCGGGTGCATCATTTGAAGAATTGATAGAGTATGTGGAAGCATTGAAATTGAAAGTGATTCACTGGTTTGCTGTAGATAATTTGGAATATCTTAGGCGCGGTGGCAGGGTGAGCCGTGCAAGTGCTTTTTTGGGCACTATGCTGAATATTAAGCCTGTGTTGGCTTTCAACAACGAGGGAAAAATTATTCCAATTGAAAAAATACGCGGCAGAAAAAAATCTCTTGTAGAGATGATAGATAAGATGGAAGCCGATATAGACAACCCCGATGGTCAAATGGTGTTTATTGGCCATGCCGATGCGCCGGAAGATGCAAAAATGGTGGAAGGGTTGATTAAAGAGCGGTTTCCAACCATAAAGGGTACTTATATTGATACAATTGGGCCGGTAATAGGCGCGCATGCAGGGCCTTCTACCATTGCTATATTCTATATTGGGAAGCAGCGCGTGAATATTGACTTCAAATAATAGAAGAAGCCTCCTTTTTCAACAAAGAGGAGCCAGATTATCCAGCTCCTCTTAAATAAAAATTCGATTCTATTTCAATTGCAAATTAACATTAGAACATTAGGTAGTTTGTTTTCTTTTGTTCATATATGCAAGAAGGTAGGAATACCCTTCCACCTCCATATCTTCCAACGGAATAAAGCGTATGGATTCTCCATTTATGCAGTAACGTAAGCCGCCACGTTCTTTTGGCCCATCTGTAAAAACATGTCCCAAGTGAAAATCTCCCGCACAACTTCGTACTTCTGTTCTAACCATATTATTAGAAACATCCTCTTTTTGATCGATATTCTGCGCATCAATGGGTTGCGTGAAACTGGGCCAACCACAGGCAGAACTATATTGATCGTATGTGGTGAACAAGGGTTCGCCGGTGGCGGCATCCACATAGATACCCTCTTGGCGATTTTCAAGATGTTTGCTGGTAAAGGGTGGTTCTGTTGCTCCGTTCACCATAATATCATATTGAGCCTTGCTTAGAATTTTTTTTAATTCGGCATCTGCTGGCCGTTTATACTTTGTATTGTCCTGCATAGGTAAAAGCCTCTCTTCCGATGTTACAATATCCATTTGGGTTTTTTTCGTGGTAATTCTG
>CAZQBV010000061.1:0-17603 GCA_964592125.1 uncultured Christensenella sp. | reverse complement strand
TTGGGGCGTTTCCTTGCGGAGTGGTGTGTTGACCTATAAATTTTTCCTTTTGTATCCAACATACCCTGCTGCTTGCGGCAGGGTTGTCGATTTTCTGTTGTATATTCTATGTTTTGGGTTGAAGTTTATTTGAAATGAATGGTATTTGAACTACATATGCTTAAATTTTATCCAGTGCTTGCGAGAGGTCTCCTATCAATATGGATTCGCCTTCCAGACCACAGAAAATGCGCACCATAGCACGAGACAGCCCATACCCTTGTACCAAATCTTCCTGCTCTGCATAAAGTGGGGTTAATGCAAGGCTTTCAAACCCGCCCCAAGAACAGCCCTTCTGAAAAACACTTAAATTGTTTATAAACCGGACTGCTTCATCTTTTGTAACATTTTTCAGCTCGAAGGCCATTAACCCTGTGCAGCCACCGTGCATTTGTTTTTGACCCAGTTGATAGTTTTTGTGCGAGGGCAAACCCGGGCAATACACCTTTTCCACTTTGGGGTGTGCCTCCAAAAACTTTGCTACGGCTAGAGCGGTTTTCTGGTGCGATTCTATTCTAATGGGCAGAGTGCGCAATCCCCTTAGTACCAGCCATGCCTCCATAGGGCCAATGATGCTGCCAAATAATTCGCGGTATGTTAGCTGCAATTCTTTTCCAATTTCCGCGTCCTTCACCACCAGGCACCCTCCCAGCAAATCCGAATGCCCGCCAAGGTATTTGGATGCGGTATGCATTACATAGTCGGCGCCTAAATCCAGCGGTTTTTGCAGCAGTGGCGTACACCAGGTGTTATCTACACAGGTTTTAATGCCATTTTCTTTGGCAATACTGCAAACCGCCTTTATGTCTACAATATCAAACACATAGGTGGAGGGCGATTCCAGCAAAATTAGCTGGGTGTTGCCCTGTATAGCGCTCTTCACTTCGTCCAGATTGGTAGCATCCACATAGCTAACAGACATATTTAGTTTGGGAATGCAAATTCTATCCAAAAAGAAACGCACAGGACCATATACATTTTTTTGGCAAATAATATGCCCGCCACTTTTGGTGGCATGCATAATTGCAGAACTGGTGGCTGCCATGCCCGATGCAAACATTAGGGCGTGGCTTCCGTTTTCCAGCTCGGCCAGTTTTTTTTCTAAAATTTCCACCGTGGGGTTGGAAACACGACCATACACATATCTGCTTTCGCGATATCCTTCAAATGTTTTGTAGGAATGAAGAGAAGTCATAAATATGGGTGGCACAACTGCATTGTAGTACTCTTCGTTGTTTTCGGCAAAATGTGTAATTGCCATTATATCGTCCATAGATTGATCCATCATAAATTATCCTTTCACCGAACCAGATGTCAAACCCTGTACTAAATATTTTTGAATGATGAAGAATAGCACCATTGCCGGAATGAGGGATAGCGTTGCCGCTGCCGTCATATTTGCCCAGTTTACATCCACTTTTTGAATGAACATGCTGATGCCCGGGGGTATGGTTTTCAAGCCCTCCGAGTTGATAAACATTACGCCAAAGAAAAGTTCGTTCCATGCGCCAATAAAGGCAAATACAAAGGAAGAAATAATGCCCGGTGTTATAATTGGCATAACAATTCGCCCCAGCGATTGCATGCGGGTGCAGCCATCCAGCATTGCGGATTCCTCCAAAGCATAGGGAACTTGCTTGAAAAAGCCCACCAGCATAAGCGTGCAAAAGGGAATGGCCATGATGAAGTACGGAAGGATAAGACTGAGCCGTGTGTCTATAATTTGCATTTTGGAAAATGCCATAAACAGTGGCACAATAAGCACCAGTGCGGGCACCATTTGGGTAATTAACAGAATTAGCATAGAGGGGCCTTTGCCCTTGAACCGAAACCGTGCAATGCCATATGCCGCAAAAATACTGACAAGAACAGTGAGCGTAGCTGCAATAATGGAAACAATTAAGCTATTCCCAAAAAAGGTGGGAAAGTTTGTTAGCCGCAGTACATCTTGATAATTTTGAAATGTAAAGTTATGTGGCCAATACTGAATGGGGACACTTGCCGCATCCTGAATGGGTTTGAACGAAGTGTTTATCATCCAATAAATTGGGAACAGAGCAAACATAAGAAACGCTGCCAGTGCAACAAACTTGAAAATTCTATATCCTAACGTGGGTTTCATTAATACTCACCTGCCTCATTAAACTTTGAAACTTTCAGATATACAATTGCATAGATAGCAAGGAATATCATGATTAATACAGAGATTGCACAAACAAGTGCGTAATCGTGTTTCGAATAGGCCAGTGTAAATAAATAACTGGCTATGGTGTGGGTAGAATTTGCAGGACCGCCATTGGTCATTACATATATGATGTCGGCCGAATTGAACACCCAAATGACCCTTAGCAATATGGTGATAAGCAAAGTGGGCTTAATTGCCGGAAGAATGACTTTGAAAAGCCTGGCCGGCGCAGTGGCGCCATCTATGTGCGAAGCTTCAATGGTTTCCTCCGAAACCCCTTGCAGTGCGGAGAGTATCATAATTGCAAAATAGGGAACACCGTACCACACCGCGCCCAGTATAGGCCCCCAAAGCGCTGTGGATGGATCGGCAAGCAAAGAAGTTCCCGGTTCGGATAGGCCAATTTTCACCATGATATCCGTAAACACGCCATACTGTGCATTAAACATCCAACGGAACATAATACCAATAATAAAGCCTGCCACCGCCCAAGGCACAAACACAAGTGCCTGATATACACCACGCCCTTTAAACTTTTTCCATAGCAGCAATGCCAGCATAAGGCCAAGCAAACACTGCGCCCCTACAGAGGCAACAAGATAGAGAATAGAGTTTAACAATGCTTTTGGCAGCACTGGGTCTTCCAAAATACGCGCATAATTATCCAAGCCAACAAATTTACTTGCACCGGGATTTAAAATATTGTAGTCTCGAAACGAAATATTTACTGTTTGGATAATGGGATATACATAAAAAATAAGTATGAGTACCAGCGCGGGTATTAAGAAAAAATACGGAAGCCATTTTTGAGATCGAATTTTTTTCTTCTGTAAAGGAGTCGCTAATTCATTCATTACCATCTACCACCTTTATTGTGGCTACGCACCACCGTGTGCAGTGCGCAGCCACATAGTTATCTAATAGACATTTAGGGCAACACCGCACAAACCGCGCACGTCGTGATCACTAGTCTTTTTGCGTGACACTGCGTCCAAAATGCTCGAAATAGCGCTGCTATTCTTGCGCTTTTGTCCTTGTTTCACACAAAAATCCTTCGCGATGCCAACGACTCGATTTCTGTGCGGTATCGCCTCAGATATTTTTTTCATCAAGCTTATGGGTTAGCCAGCGCGATAGGTTGCTTCGGCATCTTCCAAATATTTTGCAAGATTTGCAGCCAATTCTTCTGCTGTTTGCTCGCCCAACAGGGTTTTTTGAATTTCACCAGCGCCCCATTCGCCAACGAAGCCACTCCACTCGGGCAAATAAGAGGGAACCTTTGCAAACTCAACGGTATCACTCATAATTTGATCCAGATATACTTTGATGGGACCAGTAGAAAATGCGGGATCATCGGCAAGTATTGTGTTGATGGGTGTGAAACCCATGCTGATAACATATTCCTTGCTTACTTCAGGATCCAGTAGGTAGGATAGCAATGCCCATGCGGCATCTTTGTTTGCGCTGTTTGCGCTCATGGCATATCCTGTTTGTCCGCCAGCATCGTAGCCTTTGCCTGAAGCGCCAATGGGTAACATGGTGGTATCGAAGGTGCCTTCGCCCATTTTTTCGTTGCAAATTTGCACTACCTCGTTGGACTGAATTAGCATACCTGTGCTACCTGTTGTGAAGCCCTCTACGCATTCGCGGAAAGCCCAGGTTAGAGAATCTTTGGGAGCAAATCCATCTTCATACAGTGCCAAATAGTTTTTCAATCCTGCAATTGCTTCTGGTGTGTTTAGCGTAGATTTTCCTGTTTCGGGATCAATTAGATAGGGGGTGCCTGCACCGCCCAGCATCCAGCCCAGTGCCTGAGGCATACCGTACATACCGCCGCGGAATGCAAAGCCATATTTGCCCTCGTTTTTTTCTGTAATTGCTTTTGCAACATTGTAGAAATCTTCTTGGGTTACTGGTGGCTCCATGCCTGTGGAATCCAGCAATTCCTTGTTGTAATAAACTGCAGAGCCCCATAGCCCATAAGGAATGTAGTAAAGTTTGTTGTCAATAACTGCACCCAATTCAACAGCGGCGGGAACAATATTTTCCTTTTGATCCCATTTGTCGAAGTAGGGCTGCATATCCTCCAAATGACCGGAAGAAGCAAGCGGCGCCAGCCAAGAATCGTTCATTTCAACAACGTCGGGCAATTGATTTGCAGCGGCCAAGTTGATCAATTTTTCAGTTGCCTGATCGTTGGGAATGCTAACAAATTCCACAGTAATATTGGGGTTTTCTTCCATGAACTTATCTATCATAGCCTTTACCTGTGCTGTTTTGGATTCGGTAGGTTGTGTTTCAAGATAGGTAAGTTTAATTTGTTCTCCCGATGATGCCTCGTCTGCTTTTGGTGCATCGGCCTCTGTTGTTGCAGCATCTGCTGCAGCCGTGCTTTCTGAAGCGGGTGCGGCTGCCGGAGCAGCACAACCGGCAAAAGCGGTGATTGCCATTACACACACCAAGATAAATAAAATTGTACGTTTCATTTTTTCCTCCCAAGTTTTTTTATTTTATTTTGTTGATATAGCCAACAAAAATGATTCATACAAAGTGTAAAGTGACTAAAGAGTGGGTTTATTCACGGTTGCATTAATTACTTCCATGTCTATTGCAAATATTTTGTCGTAAATTCGCTTTGCGCCTACAATGTTTTTTTCTTTTATGTGTTGTAGCAAGGTGTAATGCATGGGTATTGTTTCGCTTAAACGCTCTACATCCTGCACAAAGTGTTTCCAGTACTCGGCCAAACGGCTGTTTAGCTCATCCAGCATTTTTATGAGTGTTTCATTGTTTTGAAATCCAATTAACATTTTGTGAAATGCGGTATCTTCTTCATGTGGGTAAATGCCTTTTTGATGCAGCACCTTCATTTTCCACGCAACCTCTTCCAGTTCATCTATTTGCGCACTGGTTGCACGTGTCATCCATTCTGTAACGGCAGCTACTTCCAGCATAAACTTTATTTCCAACACTTCTGCAAAGTTTAGTTTTATAAAATGCAGCATAATGGATTCGTTGCTCATGCTTCGCTTTATGAAGGAACCAACACCGGACTTTGTATAGATATATCCCTGTGTTTCCAGCAAACGCAGGCCTTCTCGCACGGAATTTCTGCTAACAGACAAAGCTGCGCTTAGCTCTCTTTCGCGGGGCAATTTGTCATCTGGCAGCAGTTTGTATTCCTGCGCATAGGCCTTGAGCGCTTCTGCCACTTGCAAATAGGTGGAGTCGCTGTTGTTTTTCGATATAAATTTTAGGTCTGCCATTCCCATACCCCGTGTTTTACGATTACCCATTTATGCGTATAAAACAAATAAACGTTGTGTGCTATGTAATAAATATTTTAAGCAACGCATAAATTGTTGCCATATATTTAAAGAACGCTATCTTACTTAAAAAAATTTATATTTTATATAGTTATTGGTTTGTAGTTATTGGTTTTGTAAAAATTTATAAAATAAGTCTTAAAGATAATTGCTGTTGTACCGGTAGTACCACTTGTGAAGAATATACAATAGAATTTACAGGTTGTCAATATGTTTTGAAAATAATTTAACTGAAATAGTATTACGTGGGACATGGAATGCAAATTAGCAGTGAAAGATAATTTCATAAAAAAATGGCGTAAAAAAATAGCAGCTTTTTATATTTGGAATGAATGGGATGCGGTATTGCTTTAGAAAATATTATCTACCACCAGCATATTCAGCTTTTTGTAGTCGCGTATTTCTTTTTTGGTTAACAGCAAGCGTTCTTTTAGCTCCTCTGTATATGGATAGGGGGACAGCGTAACCAGACAGCGGAAGGCGCATGGCCGTAAATCGGCAGAAGAAATGCCAGATAAAAGCCCATAGGTACTGTTTCTAAATTCCAGCGGGTTGAAAATATACAGCAAGTCTTCCTCAATGGCATTGTATTGATTTGCAAAAGAAAAACGGATTAACATATCACTATAGGTTACCTTGCCAGAGTAGTAAATTTCGCTGCTTCTGCCATTTGGTGTAACCACGCTAATGGTTAGGGTGGCAGGCTGTATGTTGTTTTCCGCCTCTGGCAAAATGTCTATTACACCATCCTTTATGCAGCCATACCGCCCATCGTAAAAGTAGAAATACAGCCTGCTGGCACGAAAGAACGTGTTGTTGTTTCGGTTGTGGGCGGGTTTGGCAGAGGGCGCGAGCGCATGTTTGTATTCTATTAATCGGCCGATGGGTACTTCCAGTACCGAAGAAATATCGTACAGTGTGCTGATATCCAAAGAGATATCGCCTGTTTCGTATTTGGATACCGTTGCCCGGCTTTTGTGTATGCTTTCGGCAAGCTCTTGCAGGGTAAGCCCGCGTGCCTTGCGGTGCTGCCTAATGTTATTTCCTATACATGCATTGATTTCAGACATAAATCCTCCACAAAAGTTTCGTAAGACTATACTATCCCATGATTTTTCAAATTGCTTTTTCTTAATTCTCAATTATTATATCAAATCTCGCATGAAAATTCTATTCTAAAGAGATTATTTCCATGCTATTCTACTTTAAATAAACTATTTTCGTTTGCTTTGCAGGCTCTTTTTTTCTACAATTCTATCATAACTAGCATAAGTAATCAGTAAAAAAGCAAGGAGAAAATACTTTCCATGAAAATAGCAGTAATTGGGGCGGGAGCCATGGGCAGCCTGTATGGAGCATATTTAAGTAAAAAAAACGATGTGATACTCATTGATTCCAATGCCGCGTGTGTGGATGCAATGAATGAAGCCGGCATTACGGTTGTGGAAAAAAATGGGCAGCAGCACAAGCACGAAGCATTGCGTGCCTATTGTTCCGGAACCTGCACAGAGCATGTGGATTTGGTGATTGTGTTTGTGAAATCCACCTACACGCAGGTGGCGTTGGAGCAAAACCGCAGCTTGTTTAAAAGCAACCCCATTGTGCTAACCTTGCAAAATGGAGCGGGCAATGACAGGGCAATTGCCCAATATGTGCCGGAAGAAAACATTGTTGTGGGCACCAGCAAGCACAATGCAATTGGCCTAGAGCCGGGAAAATGCATGCACCCCTGCGATGGCGTGACCACCATTGGCAGCAAACATTGCGGTTCCCGCTACGCACAGCGTATTCAGAAAATATTTGTAGAGTGCGGTTTAGAAACCGTTGTATCCGAAGATATTCAAAGAATTATATGGAGCAAGCTGTTTGTAAATTTATCGGTAAATACGATAACTGCATTGACGGAAACACCAATTGGCTACATGGTGCAAAATGCCAGCGCCTGGAATTTTGCAGAACAATTGATACGTGAGGCGGTTACTGTGGCCAAAGCGGATGGCACATCTTTTGATGAGAAGGAAGTGCTTTGCGCAGTAAGGCAGGTGTGCATAGATGCGGGGGAGGGTTATTCCTCTATGTATCAAGACCGTAAAAAAAAGGTGAAGATGGAGGTGGACACCATAAATGGAGCAATTGTGGAGCAAGCCAAGCTGTATGGCATTCCCACGCCTTGCAATTCGCTGATGGTAGATTTAATTCATGCAATAGAGGGCACCTATTCAAAAAGCTGGGATAGCAAGCCCGGCAATTGTGCATAGTGTGAAAAAAGCGCATATGGCAGTAGCATAGCGTGTTTTTCCACACCATTCTTTCGTAAACCCTATATTCACAACTGCAAAAAACATGGTATAATTAGTTTCTGATTCTAAAAATAAACAAAAATGCAATTTTTGTGGTTAAGTGGATAGGTGTATGTACAGAATTTTAATTGTGGATGACGAACCGCTTGTTCGGCGTGGAATTAAAAACAGTGTGAACTGGAACCAACAAGGTGTGGAAATGGTTGCCGAGGCTGCGAATGGCGTGGAAGCGCTTTCGCAGGTTTTGGAGAATGTTCCGGATGTTGTTTTGTTGGACATTAATATGCCCAGAATGGATGGGCTAGAGTTTGCCAGCATTGTAAAAAAGCAATACCCACATATCCGAATTGTTATTATTACAGGGTATAACGATTTTGAATATGTGCGCAGTGCATTGCGTGCGGGTGTGGATGATTATATATTAAAGCCCATTACAAAAGAGGATGTACAAAACATAATAAATAAGCAGCTTGCCTGTGTGGAAGAGATGGAGGAACAGCCCCCGAACAGCTTTATAGAGGAAAGCCGTGCCAAGCAAAATGTTTTGAATGCATTGCTAAAAAAAGACATTTTACCTGCAAACCATGTGGAAAATCCGTATCAAGTGTTGGGATGGAAGGAAGACACCCCCATTTTCTTTGTGTTGATGAGAGAATATCTTTCGAGTTGTGGCATTTGGGGGGATGGCAAAACAGATAGCCTTGCAGAGTTTGCCATACTGAACATATCCAATGAAATATTGGGCGAGCAAAGCGGTGGGTTTGCCTTTCTTACATATAAAAACGAGCTGGCCATGGTGCTGCCGGGCAGCAAAAAAGAAGTGGAAGAGAATGTGAATCGCATACACGATTCAATACTGGATTTTTTGGAAATTCCTGTGGATTTTGCGATTTCCTGTTCGGGCAAACTGCCCATGCTGGCCACGCTTTACGAAAAGGCGCAGTATGCTTTGAACTGTGCCTTTGTATTGTCGGATCAAAACATTATTTTCTATGAAGATATTGCAGCTTCTAAAGACAAATCATTTGAATACCCGCAGCAGATAGAGATGGAACTGTTGGAGAAAATGTTTTCTGCAAACAGACAAGAATGTTCTGCGTTGATAGATTCTTTTTTTAAGCAGCTGGTGCAGGCCAAGCCGGATAACGCAAAGTGCAAAAACATGCTGCTGCGCCTATTGCTGAAGATGCTAAACACAATTGAATCGGTTGCTTCCCATACGGAGCAAAATGGCGAAGGTGAAGATTTGGTTTTTTTCGATCCGCTGGTGCAGGTGGAAAGCTTTGAATCGTTAGAAGATGCAAGGCTTTGGGTGCAGGATATGTATGCACGCACATACAACTATTTATCCAGCATAAAATCCAGAACGGGAAAGCTGTTTGTAAAAATAAAAACCTATATAGACAAAAGCTATGCCGATGTGAATTTAAACCTGAAAAAATGCAGCGAGGATTTGTTTTTGTCCTCCAATTACATTAGCCTTATTTTGAAAAAAGAAACGGGAAAAACCTTTGTGGACTATTTAAACGACTACAGAATAGCAAAGGCTGCCGAGCTGCTGGTTCGATCCGACGCGATGATATATGAAGTTTCTTCGCAAATTGGATTTACGCATTCCACCTATTTCAGTTCTGTTTTTAAAAAAGTGATGGGAATGTCGCCAAAGCAGTACAAAGAAAGCAATTGAAATGACAAAAACGCGTACTCCCAAACGGATAGCCACCATTATTGTGCTATATACGTCGTTGTTCATGGCTGTTATTTTGTTGGTAATGAGCATTGTGTCGTATTACTATTCCTACAACAATCTGCGCAACCGCACCATTTCCGATACAGAAGTGATATTGACCCAGGTGGGCAAAAACATTGGCAGATACATGTCCAACATAAAAAGCATTTCCAGTGTAATTAATATAAATACAGATTTAAAAGAGTACCTTTCCGAAAACTATAAAAGTGAAAGCGAGGGGCTTCGCCAGAAAACGAGCTACGAGAAATTTTTGCGCTTTGTGCCGGAGATTGCAGATGGTATAGAGGCCATTTTTATATTTGACCGAAACAATCAAATTGTGTACAAGCCCGAAGGGCTGGAAATGAAGCCGGGATATGATATTACACAAGAGGGCTGGTTTCAAAAAGTAGATGATGCAAAAAGCGGTACGCCTGTGCTAACGGGTACGCAGGTGCGGGTGATGACAGAGCGCAATACGCCGTGGGTGTTGTCTTTGTCTAGCAGGATAGTGGGCAACAATGGCCAAATTGTGGGAACGCAGCTGATAGAGCTGAACTACCGCGTAATAGACACGATAGTGAAAGACATTAACATAGGTACCAGAGGCTATGTGTTTATTATAGATGAAGAGAGCAATTATGTGTATCATCCACAATTGCAATTGATTTACTCTGGCCTGAAATCTGAAGATTTGAAAGGCATTTTTGCCACGCAAAACACAGTGCTGGAGGTACCGGAGGCCAACAAGCTGTATAGCATCAGCACAGTGCCGGGTACGGATTTTAAAATTGTGGGCGTGATGTATTTGGATGAAATTGTGGCGGCCTCGCGTGAAATGATAACCATTTATGTATTGCTGGTTTTGGTGATTGCGCTGGCGGCCTTTATAGGGTCGGTGCAAATGGCGAAAAATGTAACAAAGCCGCTGGACAAACTGGAAAAATCGGTAAAGGAAGTGGAACAGGGAAATTTAAATGCTAATTTTGATATTTTGGGCACCTATGAAACCGAGATGTTTGCAAAGTCGCTGGGGTCTATGGTAGGCACGGTGAATCAATTGATGAACCAAATTATGCAGGATCAAGAAATGATAAGAACCAGCGAACTAAAGGCATTGCAATCTCAAATCAACCCGCATTTTTTATACAACACATTGGATTCCATTGTGTGGATTTCGGAAGAGGCGGGCAATCAGGAAATAAAAGAAATTACGCTGGCGCTGGCTAGTTATTTTCGCATTGTGCTTTCCGCTGGCAAGGATATAATACCCGTGCGGGATGAAGTGGAGCATGTGAGAAACTATCTGTTTATACAAAAGATGCGCTATGAAAATTTGGATTATCAGATTGATGTGGAAGAAGAGGTGCTTGGCGATTTTATGCCCAAGCTGCTGCTGCAACCCATTGTGGAGAATGCCATTTATCATGGAATAAAGAATAATACCGATGGCGGGAAAATATGGATTCGTGGCTTTGTGCAAAATGGAAGCATACGATTTGAAATAAGAGACAATGGGCGCGGTATGCGGCTGACAGAGTTAAAGAATATATTCGATCACCAAACAACATCTGGGCCAAAACGGGGCGGTGTGGGGTTGCGCAACATTCGCGAAAGAATAGAGCTGTATTTTGGTCAGGAATACGGTGTTTCGGTGGAAAGCACCTATCGCAAAGGCACGGTGGTGACTGTAAAATTACCCGCAGGAAAAGGACTGATGCAGGATGAGTAAAAAAAGCTATTTTACAGTAATTGCATTGATTGTGGTGGCAATTGTCATTACGCTGGGTGTGTTTAATGTGCAATCTATTTGGAACAACCGCAATGTGAAGGCCACTTTGATTATTAAATCTCGCCAAGAAGGGTTTGAATTTTGGGAAATTGTGGTGAAGGGAGCGCAGGAAGCT
Organism: uncultured Christensenella sp.; assembly: GCA_964592125.1. Taxonomy (GTDB): domain Bacteria; phylum Bacillota; class Clostridia; order Christensenellales; family Christensenellaceae; genus UBA5399. The sequence continues at coordinate 6,117 of CAZQBV010000061.1, read as the reverse complement.
GCCAAAGAATTTAATGTAACGCTTTCTGTGGATGGGCCAATGAATGAAGAGGACATTGATGGGCAAATTGCTATTGTAAAAAAAGCCATAGCGCAGCAGCCCGATGTGATTGTTTTGGCGGCGGTAGATCAGGATGCCCTGCTGCCCTATGCGCAGGAAATAACACAAAAGGGCATAAAGCTGGTGCTGGTAGATTCCGGGCTAAGCAAAGAGGTGGAGGATTGTTTTGTAGGCACCAACAACTTTGCCGCTGCGCAAAAGGTGGGGGATGTAATGGGCAAGGCAATGGGCAGCGAGGGTGGCAAACTGGCAATCATTTCGCACCAGATGAGCACATCCACAGCTGTTCAGCGTACAGAGGGATTTAAGGATAGAATACGCAATTATCCTGCGGTGGAACTGACAGGTACCTATGACATTGGTGACAGTTCTGAAAAAAGCAGGATTACCACCCTGCGGGTGCTGCAGGAAAATCCTCAGATAAAAGGGATTTTTGCCACCAACCAGATTTCTGCAGAAGGGGTAACCAAAGCGCTGGAACAGTCGGGGCGAAGCGATATTTTATTCTATGCATTTGATAGCTCTACCATACAAAATGAGGCGCTGGAAAAAGGCATTATAGATGGGTTTGCAGTGCAAATGCCATTTAATATGGGCTACATGGCCGTAAAAATGGGGGTGGAAGCCAGCAATGGAACGCTTCGAAACAAAAATTTTGACACGGGCTATGCCTTTGCCACAAAAGAGAATATGCATGAGCAGGAAATACAAAAACTGATTTATCCATTTGTAAAATAAACACTTCATGAATAAAGTAATACGAATTGATGAAGCAACTGTAATAATTGTTTGGGGATGATGCGCTTTGTGTTGAATTCTTAATGTTTATTGTGGTTTTGTTTATTATGTTGATGGCGTATTTGTACTATTATGGGAGTTGGGAATAGCTGTGCTATGTTGCTTATGGCATTTCTGCATGTGTTTGCGCATAAAGATACGCATAAAGAATAAAAACGATATACATAAGATTAAAAATAAAAATTGATATAAAAACTGATGGTTATGAGATTGTTGTGAGGTGGTAAGGTTATGGCCGAAATAGTTGTAAGTATGAAGGACATTCAAAAAAGCTTTCCCGGCGTGCACGCGCTGGATGGTGCGCAGATTGAACTAAAACGCGGCCAAGTGCATGGGCTAGTAGGTGAAAACGGTGCCGGAAAATCTACCCTGATGAAAATATTGACGGGTATATACAATCGCGACAGTGGAAGCGTGATGGTGAAGGGCAAAGAAGTGCACTACGAAACCCCTGGTGCGGCGCTGGATGACGGCATTAGCATGATACACCAAGAGCTGAACCTGATGCCCCACCTAACCGTTGCAGATAATATTTATATTGGACGGGAACCCATGAAGGGTATTGTGCTGGATGATGCCAAGAAAAATCGTATGGCGAAAGAACTTCTGGAATCGCTGAATTTGGATATAGACCCCCGCACGCCTATCCACAAGCTAACGGTTGCAAAGCAACAGATGGTGGAAATTGCAAAGGCCATTTCGTTCAAAGCGGAAATTATGATTATGGACGAGCCCACAGCGGCGCTTACCAGCTCTGAAATTGAAGAGCTATTTAAGTTTATTCATAGTTTGAAAGAAAAGGGTGTGGGCATTGTGTACATTTCCCACAGAATGGAAGAACTAAAACTGATTACCGATGAAATTACTGTGATGCGGGATGGCCAATATGTTGGCACAGTAAGCACAAATGATGTAGAAATTAGCGAAGTGATTAGCATGATGGTGGGGCGCACCATTTACGAGGAACCCAAAAGCAAAAGCAATGTTTCCGAGGATGCGCCAATTGTGCTGAAGGTGGAGCATTTGGTATCTAAAGATGTGAAGGATGTTAGCTTTGAACTGCGCAAGGGAGAAATACTGGGTTTTGCCGGATTGATGGGGGCAGGACGCACAGAAACAGCTAGGTTGATATTTGGTGCGGACGAGAAAACAAGCGGTACCATAAGCATTCATGGAAAAGAAGTGAATATCACCTCGCCAGAAGATGCTGTGGAAAGTGGAATAGGCTACCTTTCCGAAGACCGCAAGGCGTTTGGCCTGGCCATTGGGCTTTCCATCGCAGACAATGTGGTGCTTGCGGATTGGGATGCATTTACAGACAGAGGCATTGTGAATGAGGGGCGTGTAGCGAAGGAATCAAAAAAATATGTGGAAAAAATAAATATAAAAACCCCTTCTATCAAGCAGTTGGTACTAAACCTTTCCGGTGGAAACCAGCAAAAGGTGGTAATTGCAAAATGGCTGGTACGGAACAGTGATATTTTGATATTTGATGAACCAACGCGGGGCATAGACGTGGGTGCCAAAAGTGAAATATACAAATTGATGAATCAATTGGTGGCCGAGGGCAAATCTATTATTATGATTTCTTCGGAAATGCCAGAATTGCTGCGGATGAGTGATCGAATTGTGGTGATGTGCGAAGGCCGTTTAACTGGCGAAATTGACATTGCAGAGGCATCGCAAGAGGGTATTATGCGGTATGCAACTTTAAGGAATTGAGTGAGGTAAAGAGACATGAGTAACGGAGAAAATGCAATTGTACAGGGAAGAAAAAAGCTGGATATGCAAAAGCTTCTGGCACCTATGGCACTGGTGATTCTAGTAATATTTTTTATGATTGTAAGCGGAAGCAAAGGTGTTTCGCTGGATCAGTATGTCATAAATATATTTGAAGCTGCTTACTTTATTGGTTTTATGGCATTGGGCGTAACGTTCATCATTATTACCGGTGGTATAGACCTTTCCTGCGGCACGGTAATGATGTGTTCTGCCATGTTTGGCGCGGCAGCATACAACACTTGGGGTTGGCCGCTGATTCCCTGCCTGCTGTTGGTTATTTTTGTGGGTGTTATGTTTGGTGTGCTGAATGGCTTTTTGGTATCTCGCCTAAAGTTGCCCGCCTTTATTGCTACACTGGGTACCATGATGATTTCCCAAGGGATTAGCCACATTGTATCCGGGTCGCAAACTTTGCGCTACCCCACTGTTGCAAATGCAGATGGCTGGTTTAAAAATGTGTTTATTCGCACTGGCAATATTCCCACGGGGTTAATTTGGCTGGTGGTGTTTGCATTGTTTGCTTGGTTTTTACTTACCAAAACCAAGTTTGGTAAATATACAATGGCCATTGGTTCCAATGCGGAGGCCGTGCGGCTTTCCGGCGTGAATACGCGAAAATGGCTGTGGCGTGTGTATATTATAAACGGTTTGTTCTGCGGTCTTGCGGGTATTTTCTATGCGGGAACTTTTACTACGGTAATTCCCGGCACGGGAAACGGGCAGGAAATGCAGGCCATTGCGGGCGTGGTAATAGGCGGCACTTCGTTGGCGGGTGGTGTAGGAACCATTCCCGGCACAATGATAGGTGTGTTTATTATGGCGGTGTTGAAAACAGGGCTGATGGCCATAGGCGCACAGCAACAATGGCAGCTTTTCTTTACGGGATTGGTGGTAATACTGGCGGTGTTGCTGGATATCCAACGCCAAAAATCTGCAAGCAAGGCGTAAGACGATACGAAAGCCTGCTGTATAATCTATATAAACACCGAAAAACAGCATAAGAAAAAGCATGAAGAAGGACAAAACAGGCAAAAAGCCTGTGGTCATACAAAAGAAACATAGGAGGATACAAATGAAAAAGAAACTAATTACGATTCTAACAATGGTTATGGTTTGTGCGCTGGTATTTGCAGCATGCTCTCAACCGGCGGCTACTACACCAACCGAGGCACCTGCACCGGCTGCAGAAGAGCCTGCTACGGCAGAGCCCGCAGCGGAAGCTGCACCCGCTACAGAAGCACCTGCGGCAGAAGAACCCGCAGCGGAAGAACCCGCAGCACCTGCTGGGGATATCCACATTGAAATGATTGCCAAGGGATTCCAACATCAATTTTGGCAAGTGGTAAAACAAGGCGCTGAAAAGGCTGCAGAGGATTTGGGTGTAACCATAAACTTTGACGGTCCTGCAAGCGAAGCGGATATACCCGATCAAGTAAATATGCTGAATGCAGCTCTTTCCAAAAACCCGCAAGGCATTTGCCTGGCTGCTTTGGATACAGAATCTGTAACCTCTCAGCTGGAGCAAGCCAAGGCAGCGGGCATACCCGTTATTGGTTTCGACTCTGGTGTGCCGAATGCACCGGAAGGCACCATTCAGGCCACCGCATCTACAGACAACAAAGCTGCTGCTGGATTGGCTGCAGATGAAATGATGAAAAATGCAGATTTCAAAGCACTGATTGAAGCTGCTACACCCGAAGCGCCTGTGAAAATTGGCGTGCTGTCTCAGGACGTTACCTCTACATCTGTTACACAGCGTACAGAAGGCTTTATTGAAACAATGAAAGCTGCAGCGGAGCAACTGTTCCCCGATGCTGTATCGGTAGCCGGACACTCTTTGTATGAAAAAGCTTCCGCTTCGGATCCTGCTGTTATCATTCAGGTGGCTGTGCCCCCAACTCCCGATACTGCCGATGTGAAGAACGCTTCTCAGGCATTGTTGAATGAATCTGGATTGATTGCTGTGTTCTGCTCCAACGAAGGTGCGGTAACAGGCTTCCTGGCTGCTACCAACGATGGAACAGACCTTGCAGATGGCGGCAAATATGAAAAATTGATTGTTGCCGGATTTGACGCTGGCTCCACACAGAAAAATGCTGTGAGAGAAGGCTGGTTTATTGGTTCTGTAACACAGGATCCTTTCCAAATTGGCTACAAACCTGTAGAGCTTGCAGTTGCAGCAATTAATGGAGAAACAGTTGCGGATGTGGATACTGGAGCAAAATGGTATGATGCTTCCAATATTGACGATCCCGACATAAAAGACCTAGTTTACGATTGATTCATCTACATACCTCAAAAAAACTGGTTTGGGAGAATTCTCCCAAACCAGTTTTTTATGCTTTTGTTATTCGAAAACACCCCAAAGACTAGTTTACATCCGCACCCAATGGGCCGGCCAAGTCCTCTATAAAGAACAACTTTCCGGGCAGTGTGGGCATATAGCTGGCGGGCACCCACATATTGGGGGCATAGCGCAGCGCCACCCATAGCGACATCCCCTGCCACATAAAGCCTCTGCTGTAGCAGCCATCGCAACCGCCAATTATTTTGTCGGATTGCAAGAATAGTGCTGGGCCTATGGTGTTTGCATAGCAGGGCACCATTGTGGTTCTGCTTTTAAAACTGTGCAGTGCATTTTGTTCTATGGTAAGCGGGTTTAGCTTTGCGCCCAACCTGTGGGTGGCCTTTTTCCAATCGGCTTCGCTGGCATATTCCCCGGCAAATTGCGGTTCCCAAAAAGCAATGTGGAATACTCTGCCAATGCCGAATACGGTAACCAGTTTGGCACCTTCTGCCTTTAGGTTGGTAATTTTATCCGCATATGTGGGCAAATTTTCCTTTGTGGCATAGTTCCTTTGTGCTTCGGGAACGGTTAGCTCACCTAGGGGGCCATAAAAGGCACCTTCCATTGCGTTCTGGAAAGAACCTTTGTCGCTAGAGGCTAGTGTGGTGCCTGTTTCATCGCTCCACTCATCCATATTGAAGCCATACACATGTTTGCAGTCCACGTTCCACTCTTTTAGAAAATAAACAGCCCATCGATACATGCCCATGGGACCCACCGGCAGTATCATGGCCAGCTTCTGCGCATCATCGCGTGCCTGCTTTATGGTAAGGGCAATTTCGTGCCCCATCATCATGCCGAAAACAATTTCATTATCGCAGGGAATGGGGTTGAAGTCCTTGTGCCAAAAGCTTTGGCGGTCAAGTACTTCCTCTGGACGATGGGAGCAACAATCGTCTATCCGCTTCAAATCCCAACCACTGGGGAAGTAGCCCTCCATGTTCGATCCTTTGATGGTAGATAACATATCCATAATAATCTGGTCTCCTTTGTATAGTTTTTATAGAAAGTAATTTGCCTTGGGAATGTTGTTCTGCTTGATATAATACTAATCTCTAATAGAAATCATTGCAACAGCAATGATTTCTATAGCCGCATATGATGCGGCATCCAAACAGCTCGCTGTTTGG
>CAZQBV010000060.1:0-18065 GCA_964592125.1 uncultured Christensenella sp. | reverse complement strand
AGCTAGGCTATATCTATGTGGATACGGAATATGCCAAGCAGGGCAAAGACTTTGTGCTGACAATTTATATAGACAAACAAGGCGGTGTGTTGCTGGATGACTGCGAGACAGTGAGCCGTGCGGTGGAACAGGTTTTGGATGAAAAGGATATGATAGCCGACTCTTACTGTCTGTGTGTATCCTCCCCCGGGCTGGATAGGCCATTAAAAACAGCACGGGATTTTGAACGTATGTTGGGCGAAACGGTGGACGTGAAACTGTATAAAGCGTTTAACGGGCAGAAGACATTTACAGGGAAGTTGGCTGCTTTTACGGATAAAACAATTGCCTTGGAAACGGATGAAGAAGAAATTGTGTTTGAATTAACAGAGGCAGCTAAAATATGCCTGCATCTGGATATATAGGCCATAGGCGAGGAGATTACGAAAAATGGAGAGTTTTTTGGCATGAATACTGAGTTTATAAATGCGCTGAGTGAGCTGGAGCATGAAAAGGGCATCAAAAAAGACATTTTAATGGAAGCGATTGAAATGGCTTTGATTTCTGCCTATAAAAGGCACTTTGGCAACAACGAGAATGCTCGGGTGGAAATAGACCCCGACACAGGTGAAATAAAAGTATTTGCAATCAAGCGTGTGGTAGAGGAAATAGAAGAAGAAGGCGCAGAAATAACCGTAGAAGAAGCGAAAAAGATAAACCCAGCGTTTGAAGCAGGGGATACGCTGGAAACGGAAGTAACCCCCAAGGAGTTTGGCAGAATAGCTGCGCAAACAGCAAAGCAAGTTGTGGTGCAGCGCATTCGTGAGGCGGAGCGCGGCATTATTTACGATCAATTTGCTGAAAAGGAAAATGAAGTATTAACGGCAATTGTACATCGAATAGAACGCGGCAATATTTATGTGGAACTGGGACGTGCAGAGGGCATTATTCCGGTGGGTGAAACAGTATACAACGAGCGCTATAACATAAATGAGCGACTGAAGGTGTATGTGCTGGAAGTGAAAAAGACAAACAAGGGGCCGCAGATTATTGTGTCACGTACACATCCTTCCCTAATAAAGCGGTTGTTTGAACTAGAGGTGCCGGAAATTCGCCAGAATGTGGTGCAAATAAAGAGCATTGCGCGTGAGGCGGGCGGCCGTACAAAAATTGCAGTGTGGAGTGAAGAAAAAGACATAGATCCGGTAGGCGCATGTGTGGGGCACAAAGGTACCCGCATAGAACGCGTGGTGGAAGAACTAAACGGCGAAAAAATAGATGTTGTGCCTTGGAGTGCGGATGCCATAGAATTTATTGCCAATGCACTGCGGCCTGCCAAAGTGGTGATGGTGCAAATTAATGAAGATGAAAAAGCTGCTAAAGTAATTGTGCCAGACTATCAGCTTTCGCTGGCTATTGGTAAAGAGGGACAAAATGCCCGCTTGGCTGCCAAACTGACCGGATGGAAGATTGATATAAAAAGCCAGTCTCAAATGGAGCAGCAAGTGTTTGGTGAGGAATTTGCCAATGCGGACACTGGCATGGAAGACAATGGATTCATGGGGTTTGCAAGTGAGTTTGCTGCCATTGATGCATTGAATGATGAAGAACAAGTGGAAGAGCGTGAGGAAGAACTGCTGGAAGAGCTGATGCCGCAAGACGATGTGGAACATTTGGCAGACATAGCAGTGGATGCGCTGGATCTGGAAGATATTTCCTTGGAAGGTTTGGATGAGGACTTGGACAAGGACAGTGAGTAAGAAAAATGGACAAAAAAAGCGCCCCTAAACGCATGTGTCTGGCATGCCGCCAAGGCAAAAGCAAAAATGAATTGCTGCGTGTGGTGAAAACGGCAGAGGGCAAGATTGAAATAGATGAGAGCGGCAAGGCAAATGGCAGGGGTGCATACCTATGCCGAAATAGTGAATGCATTGGTGTTGTGTTCAAAAAGCGATTGCTGTCCCGCACGTTTAAGATGGATGCGGGAATGGAGATATACGAAACATTGCAGAATATAGTAAGTGATGATGAATAAGCAGTTTTATAGTTTTTTGGGTTTGGCTGCCCGGGCGGGCGCTGTGATATACGGCTCGGACGCTGTGGACAGTGGCATAAAAAGAGGAAAAATAAAACTGGTTGTAGTGGATGGAGATGCATCGGACAGCACCAAAAAAGCGTTTGAAGATGCATGCGCATACTATAAAACACATATCATTGTTTTGGAGGATGCAGGAGAATTGGGAAAGAGCCTGGGGAAACCGGGCAGAAAAATTATAGGGATTAAAGATGCTGGATTTGCAAAGGGTGCAATAAAAAGGCATGAGCTCCGGGGGTGAAAAAACTTGAGTAAAATTAAAATACTTGAAACAAACAAAAATCTAGTGGGAAATGCGCAGACTATTTTCGATACTATTTTGGGGATGCAAACGCAAGCAGAGCATCAGATTAAATCTATCAAAGCGATTGAAGGCAAAATCATTGAGATAGAAAAAGTAAAGAAAGAGCAGCTTAGATTGAGACAGGAAGAAAATTTGCGGCTGAAACAGGAAGCGGAAGAACGCGCACTGCAGCAAGCAGAGGAAAAGCAGCCTGCTGCTGAGATGCCCGAAATACCTAAAACACCCGAAGCACCTGTGATTTCGGAAGTGAAGGAAGAGCCTGAAGCGAAAGCCGTTCAACCGGAGCAAGTAACGGCGGAAGTGAAAGAGGAGAAACCAGTTTTGCCTAAAGAGGAAGAACAGCCCAAAATAGAAACACAACCGGTACAGGCTGAAAAACCCCTACCCAAAAAGCAACTTGAAGAAAGAAAACCTGTTGCAGAGAAGCGAGAGCAACGCGAGCCGAGAGAGCACCGTGAACAGCAAAAGCCCAGATCGCAAAAAGCCGCACCGGGTACGGTAGCGCCAGTAGCTTCTGCACCGGCAAAGAGTGAAACGAAGCCATATGACCATAGCCGTAAAAAGCCAAAGGCTGTAGAAGATGATAGAAATAAGCGTGCTAAAAAAGCGGTTATTAAGGAACGTGTGTTTGCTATAGATGAAGATGAGTTCCCAAGGGGATCGAAGCGATATAGAAACAGAAAACAACAACAACCGCCCAAGGTAGTGATAGAGACTGTGAAAATAGAAAAGGCGACCATTACAGAGGAAACGGTTTCCGTAAAACTTTTTTCGGAGAAGATTGGTAAGCCAGTATCTGAAATTCTGAAAAAATTGTTGCTGTTGGGAATGATGAGCACAATTAACACTCACATAGATTTTGACACGGCGCAATTGATTGCAAGTGAATTTGATGTGGAGTTGGATCAGAAAATAGAAAAAACAGCAGAAGATATTTTGGTGGAAGAAATAGAAGATACACCGGAACAACTGGTAAAACGGCCGCCGGTGGTTACCATTATGGGGCATGTAGACCATGGTAAAACTTCTCTATTGGATAAAATTAGGTTGTCGCAGGTAACTGATAGTGAGGCGGGCGGAATTACCCAACACATTGGCGCATACCAAGTGGTAAAAAACGGAGAAAAGATTACATTTATAGACACACCCGGCCATGAAGCATTTACAGCAATGCGCGCTAGGGGTGCGCAGGTAACAGATATTGTAATTATTGTGGTGGCTGCGGATGATGGTATTATGCCTCAAACAGTGGAGGCCATTAACCATGCAAAATCTGCAGATGTGCCCATTATTGTTGCCATTAATAAGATGGACAAACCGGATGCCAACCCACAGCGTGTAATGCAGGAGTTGACAGAGCACGAACTGCTTGCGGAAGAATGGGGCGGAGAGACCATTGTGGTGCAAGTTTCTGCAAAGTCGGGTGAGGGCATAGATAAATTGCTGGAAATGATTTTGCTGGTGGCAGAAGTGCAGGAATTGAAAGCAAACCCCAACCGCTTGGCAAAGGGAACGATTATAGAAGCGCAGCTGGATAAGGGGCGTGGCCCGGTAGCAACAGTGTTGGTGGAGAATGGCACATTGCGCGTTGGCGATACCATAATTGCAGGTACGGCATATGGCAGAGTGCGTGCGATGATAGATGACCTAGGGCATACTGTGGAAGATGCCCTGCCTTCGCAGCCTGTGGAAGTGATTGGTTTTTCGGAAGTGCCTGCAGCGGGCGATATTATGCATGCTGCACCTGCGGACAAACTGACGAAGCAGGTGGCGGAACAGCGGCGCGACCGCCAGAAGGCGGAGATGCTGAAAAAAGTATCCCAAGTATCTTTGGATGACCTGTTCCATCAGATAGCCCAGGGGCAAATAAAAGACCTCAACATTGTAATAAAGGCAGATATGCAAGGGTCTGTAGAGGCTGTGCGGCAATCGCTAGAGAAGCTTTCCAACGAAGAAGTGCGGGTGCGCACCATACACAGTGGTGTGGGCGCTATCACAGAGGCAGATGTAATGCTGGCCTCGGCAGGCAATGCCATTATCATTGGTTTTAATGTGCGACCAAACAATATGGCGGTTGCTGCAGCAGAGCGCGAGAAGGTAGATATACGCCTGTATAGAATTATTTATAAGGCAATTGAAGATATAACAAATGCGATGAAAGGCATGCTAGAACCAGAATTTGAAGAGTTGATTACTGGCCATGCAGAGATACGACAAATATTCAAAGCATCTAGCATTGGCACCATTGCCGGTTGCTATGTGACAGATGGCGTGGTGAAGCGCAATTCTGAAGTGCGTTTACTGAGAGACAACGTGGTGGTTTATGAGGGCAAACTAAGCACGCTGAAGCGTTTTAAAGATGATGCGAAAGAAGTTGCTTCGGGTTACGAATGCGGCTTGTCGCTGGAAAACTATAACGATATCAAGGAGCAGGATGTAGTAGAGTGCTTTGAGATGAAAGAAATAGAACGGTGAAAAAATCGTAAAGTAGGTACGGATATGGCAACCAAAAGAATGTATCGTATAGATGAAGAGGTAAAGAGGGCGCTTTCCAGCATTATTATGAATGATGTGAAAGATGACCGCCTTTCCACTATGGTGAGCGTAACCCATGTGGAAATAACATCTGATTTGAGCTATGCGAAGGTACATGTGAGTGTGTATGATACCGATAAAAAAAGGAGTGCCAGCATAGAGGCGCTAAACCACGGTGCATCCTTTATACGCACAAGATTGGCGAAATCTGTAAAAATTAGGCGCGTGCCGGAACTGCATTTTGTGCTGGATGAGTCTATAGACTATGGCATGAAGATTGCCAAGTTGCTGGACGATGTGAAGGAGAAACCGCAAAGTTAAGAATATGGAAAAAATAGTAGAGTTTATTGAAGAACATACTGGTTTTGTCATTTTCACACATTTAAATCCAGATGGCGATGCATTGGGAAGCGCATTTTCACTTGCTGCAGCTTTGCGTACAGCAGAGAAAAAAGCAATTGTGCTATTGTTGGAAGAACCAGCGGTAAAATATGCATTCGAAGAGTTTGTGCCGCTTTATACTTTGGATAAGGCAGTGGTAAGCAGTGAAGATTATAATGCTTGTATTTCTGTGGACTGCGCCGATGTACGGCGGTTGGGGCATAAGGTACAGGATTTGTTTTTTGCACACCCCAATATGAATTTGGATCATCACATTTCCAATACCAACTTTGCACAGGTAAACTATGTAAGTAACGCGCCGGCAGCGGGTGAAATCATTTACGATATTATGCAAGAAATGCAGATTCCCATAGACAAAACGGCACAGATGGCAATTTACATGGCAATTTCCACAGACACAGGTAATTTTACCTATCAAAACACAACACCCAAAACCCTTCGCATATGCTCGGCTTTGGTGGATGCGGGTTTGGATATTAGCTATGTGGCAAGCCAGATATACAACAATCGTTCCTTTGCAGCCACGAAGTTGATTTGCATTTTTATTGAAAAGTTGAGGTTGCATGTGGACGGAAAGATGTCACTTTCTACCATATTGCTGGAGGATATTGACAGTGCGGGAGCAAAGGTAGAGGATTGCGAAATACTGGTGAGTTATGCCATTGCTCTTGATACAGTGGAGCTGGCAGCCTTCATACGAGAAATAAAAAAAGATACCTATAAAATTAGCCTGCGTTCTAAACATCGGGTGGATGTTTCGGAGTTTGCTTCGCGTTTTGATGGCGGCGGGCACAAGCGTGCAGCAGGATTCATGTTGAAGGGAAATATACACGATATTACCCAAACAGTGATAAAGACAGCAGAGGAATTTCTAAATTGAATGGTGTTCTGAATTTGTTGAAGCCGCCAGCAATGAGCTCTGGACAGGCTGTGGGCGCTGTGCGCAGGCTTTTTGGGATGAAAAAAGTGGGGCACACAGGCACTTTGGATCCGGGCGCGGCAGGGGTGCTTCCCATCTGTTTGGGCAAGGCAACCAAGCTTGCAGATTATATTATGCGTGGCGAAAAGGAATATATCGCGGAAGCGACATTTGGCATAGCCACAGATACATTGGACAGCTACGGCAGCATTGTTAAAACTGGTAATGCTGTGATAAATGAAGATATGATAAAGGAAGCAATTCCTAATTTTACGGGAGAGATTACCCAGAGACCACCCATGTATTCCGCAGTGAAGCACGAGGGCAGGCCTCTTTACAAACTGGCACGCGCGGGTGTGACGGTAGAAAAACCTCCACGCAAAGTGACAATATATAGTATAGAGTTGTTGGGCGGTGGTGCAAACCGCTATTTATTTAAAGTAAACTGTTCCAAGGGGACGTATATACGCAGCTTGCTGGCAGATATGGCAGTGGCAATGGGCACCTGTGCATATACTTCTTTTTTGTTGCGCAGCAATACCTGTGGCTTTGGGCTGGACACTGCATTTACAATTGACGAGTTGGAAGCAATGGAAGAACGCCAGGCGGCAATTGTGTCTATGGAAAAAGCACTGGATTTTATGCAGGCACTGACACTGCAGGATTATTTATTTCCTATTGTGGATTCGGGTGCAGCCATAGATTTGAAAAAAGCGGGATTCAATATGCCAGAGCAAACAGCGTTTAGGGTGTATTGCAAGGGGATATTGATTGGTGTGGGAAGGCGTGCGGATGACTGCCTGAAAATAGAAACAAAGTTAAATTGATGGGATTATGATGAAAATATTGTTGGATGAAAACTTACCGATGCGGGAAAAAACAGCGATTGCAGTGGGGTTGTTTGATGGGTTTCATGCGGGGCATATGACCCTGGTAGATACTATAAAAAAACAGGGATTGCCTAGTTTGATATTCACCTTTGATGTGAAGCCAACTGTAAAAGATTTGATATACACCCGGCAGGAAAAACGAAGCGTAGCCGAAATGCTGGGGGTGGAATACTATTACGAATGCGCATTTAATGAGGCATTTGCACATATGAGTCCAGAACAGTTTGTAGAAATATTGGCAAAACGTTTTTGTGTTGCGCAGCTTACCGTAGGCTTTGACTTTCGATTTGGAAGGAATGCGGCGGGGGATATACGGCTGTTGGAACAAATGCAAGCCCAATATGAGTATCAATTGCATGTGGTGCCAGAAGTGGTGATGGACGGCTATGAAGTTTCCAGCAGTGCTATTCGAAAACTTTTGAAAGCTGGTAATGTAAAAGAAGCGGGGCGGCTGTTGACGCGGCGCTACTTTATTGATGGACAGATAGAAAGCGGGAATCAGGTTGGCGGAACCATTGGCTTCCCCACTGCAAATATTTCTACCAATAAATTGTTGCCTTCCTATGGCGTGTATGCAACACTGGTGCAAACAGCACACGGGGTTCTTCCCGCCGTAACCAATGTGGGAACAAAGCCTACGGTGAAGACGGATGATGTGCCAAATGTGGAAACCTATATTTTGGATTATGATGGGAACCTGTATGGTAGTAATATACGTGTTTGGTTTGTAGAAAAAATTAGAGATGAAAAAAAGTTTGCGAACATAGATGCATTGCAAGCGCAAATTGCACAGGATAGCGAGCGTGCACGAGAACTGCTGCGGAATGTGGAAAAATAATACAGATGGCGAAGCAAGTGCTGTAATTGTGCATAAAAGCGGCATATATAGCAGAAAACAGATGGCTTGACTGTTTACAAGCAAGATGAATTGTGATAGAATAGCATACATATTTGGCGGTGATAGCCGCTATCCTAATAACCGTGCGCTCTGTCAGGCGATGCTCCAACGCTGACATAGTGTATTGGTCTGGAAAATTAAATGGAGGAACAGAAAGTATGGACAAAACAATTAAAACTGAAATCATTCAAAAGTATGCGCAAAAAGAGGGCGATACTGGCTCTCCGGAAGTGCAGATAGCTCTGCTGACATTCAGGATAAACCACCTGAACGAGCATTTGAAAGTGAACAAGAAGGACTCCCATTCGCGGCGCGGCTTGCTGAAAATGGTAGGTAAAAGACGGGGCTTGCTTAATTATTTGAAAGAAAAGGATATTGAGCGCTATAGAACCCTGATAGAGAGCTTGCATCTAAGAAAATAAAATATAAGAGCGGGAGTATTTCCCGCTCTATATTTTTTATGAATGCCCTGCGCCCGAAGGTGTTGGGGTGGTAGTATTTATTATGTGAAGGTGAAGGAGAATAGAATGCAAAACAATGTTTTTCAGATGGAACTGGGTGGTCGGAAGCTTACCATTGAAAGTGGCAAGTATGCCTTTCAAGCAGATGGTGCGGTACTTGTAAGGTGTGGCGATACAGCGGTAATGGTAACCGCTACAGTTTCGAAATCGCAACGTGATGGGATTGATTTTTTTCCATTGAGTGTGGAATTTGAAGAGAAAATGTACTCCGTGGGTAAAATTCCCGGTGGTTTTATTAAAAGAGAAGGGCGGCCGTCTGAAAATGCAATTTTGGCAGCGCGCTTGATAGACAGACCCATACGTCCGTTGTTTCCAAAGGGATATTACAATGACGTGCAAGTGGTAGCTACAGTGCTTTCTGTAGATCAGGAAATACCGCCGGAAGTGTATGCCATGATTGGGTCTTCAGCAGCGCTTTCTATTTCGGGCATACCGTTTGCAGGCCCCACAGGTTCTGTGATTGTTGGCTATGTGGATGGTGAATATGTGATAAACCCGGATTCTGTACAGCGTGAAAAGAGCAGGCTGGAACTGACAGTTTCCGGCACAAAAGACGCCATTATGATGGTGGAAGCGGGTGCGCAGGAAATAACAGAGAAGGAAATGCTGGATGCCATACTGTTTGCACACGAAGAAATAAAGAAGATTTGTGAATTTATAGAGGGAATAAAAGCAGAAATTGGCAAGCCAGAAAAAGCTGTGGAGCTTTACACTGTGCCTGAAGAAATAGAGAAAGCTGTACGCGAATATGCCATGGATAAAGTGGTGTGGAGCGTAGACACCTATGATCGCAAAGAGCGTTCCGACCGTGAAGACCAAGTGAAAAAAGAAACAAAAGAGCATTTTGCGGAAATTTTCCCGGATAGTGGGCTTCATGTGAGTAACGTGCTGTATGCCATGATGAAGGAAGTGGTGCGCGACAAGATTGTAAACAAGGAAGAGCGTCCGGATGGCAGAAAATACGAAGAGATTCGCCCCATTTGGTGTGAAGTAGGCTTGTTTGCCCGCACACATGGTAGCTCTGTATTTACACGTGGCGAAACACAGGCCATGAACCTAGTAACGCTTGGCTCTATGCGTGAAGGCCAGAATTTGGATGGCGTTTCGGAAGATACCTTTAAGCGCTATATGCATCACTACAATATGCCGCCGTATTCTACAGGTGAAGCCAAGATGATGCGCTCTACCTCCCGCAGGGAGATTGGCCACGGTGCGCTGGCATCGCGTGCGCTGGAGCCAGTGCTGCCCAGCGAGGAAGAATTCCCCTATGCAATTCGCTCTGTATCCGAAGTCATTAGTTCCAATGGCTCTACATCTCAGGCTAGCGTGTGTTCTAGCTGCTTGGCATTGATGGATGCCGGTGTGCCGATTAAAGCACCGGTAGCGGGCTGTGCGATGGGTTTGATAAAGCAGGATGGCAAAGTGGTTGTGCTGACAGACATACAGGGTCTGGAAGACTTTATTGGTGATATGGACTTTAAGGTGGCCGGTACTGCACAGGGCATTACCGCCATTCAAATGGACATAAAAATAAAGGGCATAGACAGGGAAGTGCTGGAGCGCGCGTTGGCGCAGGCACTAACTGGCAGGCTGCATATATTGGGCAAGATGAATGAAACGCTTGCGGAACCCCGCAAAGAGCTTTCGCCCTATGCACCAAAGATTGTTCGTTTTACAATAGATCCAGACAAGATTCGTGAAGTAATTGGTGCGGGCGGTAAGGTAATTAACAAAATTATTGAAGAAACCGGCGTGAAGATTGACATAGAAGATGATGGTAGCGTTTCTATTGTAACTGCGGATCAGGAAGCATCCAACAAAGCACGCAGTATTATTGAAAACATTGTGAAAGAAATAAAAGTGGGCGAAATGTACATGGGTAAAGTGTCCCGCATTATGAACTTTGGCGCATTTGTGGAGCTGGTGCCCGGCAAAGAAGGTATGTGCCGTATCTCCAACCTTTCCAACGAGTATGTGAAAAAGGTGGAGGATGTGTGCAACATTGGTGATGAACTGCTGGTAAAAGTAGTGGAAATAGACAAGCAGGGCAGAATAAACTTAACACACAAAGGGCTTACGCCAGAAAATAATGATTGATAGCAAGACAGTATAGAGAGTAAGCCGGTAGAGAGATGCTTTACCGGCTTTCTTTCAGAAAGAGGGCAGAAAATGGATGTTTTTATAAAAGAAAAACTGGCTAGTAATATAACTTTAATAGCAGAAAAACTACCGAATTTTCACTCCGTTACTGTGGGCATTTGGGTGCGGGCGGGTTCCATAACGGAAAGCCCTGCCGAGAATGGGATATCCCACTTTATAGAGCATATGCTGTTTAAAGGAACGAACAAACGATCGGCAAAACAAATAGCAATAGATGTGGACAACATTGGTGGGCAAATTAACGCCTTTACTTCCAAGGAGCTGACATGCTATTACATAAAGACAATAGATGAAAAGCTAGAGCAGGGTGTAGAAATTTTGGCAGACCTTTTTTGTAACGCCACGCTGGATGCGGTGGAACTGGAAAAGGAAAAGGGCGTTGTTTTAGAAGAGATTGCTATGAACAACGATGACCCGGAAGACTTGGCTATGGATTTGATTGCCAGCACATTCTTTAAGGGGTGTGCGCTGGACAAAACCATACTGGGTCCGCCAGAAAACATAAAAGGGTTTTCGCGGGATGACTTGCAGTCATATTTATCAAGGCATTATACAGCAGAAAATATTATTATTTCTGTTGCGGGGAACTTTGACGAACATAAGCTGGAGGATATTCTGAACAAATACATGAAAGTGCACCACTCCAAAACGATGGCACCAGACAAAGTGGATTGTAGCGGCTTTCGTGCGGTGAAAGGCTTTGATACACTAGAAAAAGATATAGAACAGGTGCATATTTGCATGGCAATGCCAAGCTACAGCATGAAAAGCGACATGCGTTACCCTATGTATGTATTGAACAATGTGATAGGCGGCTCTATGAGCTCTCGCTTGTTCCAAAAAATTCGTGAGGAAATGGGTATGGCCTATGCGGTGTATTCTCACCCTGTGATGTATAGCGATACAGGGATGTATTCGCTGTATGCTGGCACTATGGCGCAAAATGCCCAAAGTGTTTCGAAACTGATGGTGGAAGAACTGGTGCGGATTAAAAACAAGGGCATTACCAATGAAGAATTTTTGCAAAGTAAGGAACAGTTGAAGGGTAGCCTGATATTGTCTTTGGAAAGCACTTCTGCAAAAATGAATGCGATTGGGAAGTCTATGCTAATGGCAGACCGGGTTTACTCGGATGAAGAGATCATTCAGATGGTGTGTGATGTGACAATGGATGATGTGCAGCAGGTCATAGACGAGGTGATAAAGCCAGAGCAGATTACGGCAACCTATGTGGGAAAGCTGGGAGATAAAAATGCACTGAGGGCTGTTACCAATGGATAAGCTAGATACCATATTTGAATACCAAAATAAATTTGATTCCGAAATTATAGAAAAGCGTGGCCTACAGTATTCTATGGAAGAGTGGATCGAAAAAGAAACGCTTGCAATGATGTCTGAATTGGCAGAGCTGATTGAGGAAGTGCAGTTTAAGTGGTGGAAGAATAAAAAAGAAACGGATGTAGATGCTGTAAAAGGAGAGCTGGTGGACATACTGCATTTTTTTGTGAGTATGTGCATAAAAACTGGCATGGATGGCAAAGAACTTTTCGAGCGCTACATAGATAAAAACAAAGAAAATTTTAACCGACAGTATGGTTTGTCCGAAAAAAAGGGCTACGAACTGGAACAAAGAGACGGAAAATAAAATAGAAGATGGTGTAGCCGATGGCACACATTGCAGCGAAATCGGGCATTTGTGGCATTAGGATATACATAGAATAGTAGGGCTATACTCCGTTGCCAAAGTCATGCGAATGGTGTTTGAAAAGCGGGGAGTATAGTGCTATACTATATTTGGTGATTCTTGGATTGCCAGAGGTATATATGGCGCGTAAAAAGAAAAAGACGGAAAGCAAAAGAAATGAGATAATAGGGATCGTTGTAATTGGCCTAGCGGCCTTTGCGGCGATTACTGTTTATTTCAATATAGACAGTATGTTTGGCAACCTGATTAAGGATGCTATTTTTGGCATGTGCGGTATGTTGGGGTTTATTGTACCCCTTTTGTTGGGGGTTGTTGGCGTGCTAACCATTGCGGCACGCAAAAAAACGGTTAATAGAAGCAAACTTATTTTGATGGTACTTACCATCTTTTTTGTGTTTTCCTTGGTTCATATTAGCGTAACAGAAGCAGCCTATGGGGATAGCAGCAAATGGAATGAGTTTATTGCCAGCTCTTTTAACATTGGCAAGCTGGATCAGGCTGGCGGTGGTGCCATTGGTTCCTTGCTGACGTACTGGACGTATCGTTTCCTGCGCATTGCGGGAAGCTATATTGTGTGTATTGTGGGAATATTGGCCTGCATGATATCCCTAACCAATCTTTCTATTAAACAATTGAGCCAAGGCATAGGCAATGTGGTAAAAACAAGCTATGATGGCTACCGCAACCGTGCAGAAGAAAAGCGCGAGCAACGAAGATTGTTTATTGAAAACCTAGAAATGGAAGAGCATGAACAGGTGCAACGGGAAAAGGATAATCAGTTTGACTTGAAAATCAAATCCTTTGATGAATCTGTGAGCCATAAAATTGAAGAGATGAACCAAAAAGAGGACGAACAAGAGCAAGAGCTGATGATGGACTACGACCCGGAACCTTACCGCGAAGTATTTGCAGATACAGATATTGAATTTAATGATGATATAAAACCCGAGCAGCGTAGCAGAAGAAAAATAGACTTATCCGAACAGACGGCTGTGCCACCGGTGCAGCAAACAAAAATTTCTATGAACACAATGCCAGTGCCAGTTAGCATGGCAAAAGAAAAAACGGCAAAGAAGCCATACGTAAAACCGCCACTTAATTTGCTTTCCGCACCGCAAAAAAGCTCTAAAAGCTCTGCTGCGGATTTGCGAAAGAATGTGGAAATACTGGAAAGTACCTTGGCTAGCTTTAATGTGAATGCCAAAGTGGTGAATGTAAGCCATGGGCCGGTGGTAACACGCTACGAGGTGCAACCCGCGCCCGGCGTGAAAGTAAGTAAAATAGTGAACCTAGCGGATGATATTGCAATGAATCTTTCTGCAAGGGATGTTCGTATAGAAGCACCCGTGCCCGGAAAACCTGTGGTGGGCATAGAAATTCCCAATAGCAAACGTGCATTTGTGGGGCTGCGCGAGCTTTTGGCAACGGAAGAATTTCGCAACCTGAAAAGCCCCATTGCATTTGGACTGGGCAAAGATATAGCAGGTGCCAACGTATATGCAGATATATCTAAAATGCCACACGTATTAATTGCGGGTGCAACAGGCGCGGGCAAAAGCGTGTGCATAAACTCGCTGATTATAAGTATATTATACCATTCGTCACCCGAGGATGTACGCATGATTATGATAGACCCCAAGGTGGTGGAGCTGAATGCATATAACGACATACCGCATTTGCTAATACCCGTGGTAACAGAGCCCAAAAAAGCGTCCTCGGCAATTAATTGGGCAGTGAATGAAATGACAATGCGCTACCGTATGTTTGCAAAAAAAGGCGCAAAAGAACTTGCCTCTTACAACAGAATTATTATGGCGGAAGGTGAGGAAAAGCTGCCACAAATATTGGTGATTGTGGACGAGCTGGCTGACCTGATGATGGTAGCCCCCGGAGAGGTGGAGGACGCCATTTGCCGCATTGCACAGCTGGGGCGTGCATCTGGAATTCACTTGGTAATTGCCACACAGCGTCCATCGGTAGATGTTATTACAGGCATAATAAAGGCCAATATACCATCGCGAATTGCGTTTGCTGTTTCTTCACAGATAGATTCCCGAACGATACTGGATATGCAGGGAGCAGAGAAACTGGTAGGGCAAGGGGATATGCTGTTTTACCCCACCGGCCTTCCCAAACCGGTGCGTTTGCAGGGATGCTTTATTTCGGATAAGGAAGTGGAAGCGGTTACAAATTTCCTGAAGGAGCGTACAGAGGCGGAATATGATGCCCGTGTGCTGGAAGGCATTGCAAAGGAATCGGCAGAGGTGATAGCCGGACAAGCGGAAAAAGACGAACTGTTTATGAAGGCAATTGAGCTGGTGGTGGAGTATGAACAGGCTTCGACCTCTATGCTGCAAAGACGGCTGAGAATAGGCTATGCACGTGCTGCACGGCTGATAGACCAGCTGGAGGAGAACAACATTGTAACCCCTGCGGATGGAAGCAAGCCGCGACAGGTGCTGATAAGCAGGGAAACCTTTCACTCCATGCAAAACGAAGAAAATGGAGAAGAAGAAGAATAGCAAGTAGATTTCTTGAAAAGATTTTTTATAGATGGAGAGTGTGTTATGGCTGTTAAAATTGGTGTTATCTCATTGGGATGCTCTAAAAACCGTGTGGATACAGAAGTGATGCTGGGACTATTGGCAGAGGATGGCTTCGAGTTTGTGCAGGACATGAATGAAGCGGATATTGCATTGATTAACACCTGTGCATTTGTAAATGATGCAAAGGAAGAATCTATAAACACAGTGCTGGAGGCAGAACAACAAAAAAAATTCGGCCACTTGAAGGGCATTATTGTGACAGGATGTTTGCCGCAGCGGTATCAGGAAGAATTGAAAAAACTGCTGCCCCGTGTGGATTGCTTTTTGGGCGTGGCGGCACATAAAGATATTAAAAAAGCTGTTAGGGATGTGTTGCAGGGCGAAAAACTGAACAACTACGCAGAAATAGATGTATCGCAAGATTTTGAAAAACGTGTGATTACCACACAAAAGCCAACTGCGTATGTAAAAATTGCAGAGGGCTGTGACAACAACTGCAACTACTGCGTGATTCCACAAATTCGTGGATCGTACCAAAGCCGTACCATGGAAAGTATTTTAGAGGAAATAAAAGGATTGGCAAGCCAAGGTTACTCTGAAATTATTTTAGTGGCGCAGGACACAACGAACTATGGAAACGATATTTATGGAAAACCCAGCCTGCCTGAGCTGATGGACAAGGCAGCGCAGATAGAAGGAGTGCGATGGTTGAGGGTGCTGTATAGTTACCCAGATGCTATTTCAGATGAATTGCTTTCGGTGATGGTGAAGCACGACAACATTGTAAAGTATTTAGATATACCGGTGCAGCATTTGGACGATGATATCCTAAAAGCCATGAACCGAAGAAATTTAATTGAGATTACAACGGATGCTGTGGAACGCATTCGCAAGGCCTCGCCAGAGTTTGTGATTCGTACCACCTTAATTGTGGGATTCCCGGGAGAAACACGTTCCAATATAGCCGTGCTGACCAGGCATATGAAGGAACTAAGCTTTGACCATATGGGTGTATTTACTTATTCTTGTGAGGAAGGTACCCCTGCCGGGGAACTAGAAGAGCAAGTGGACGAGAATGAAATGGAGTTTCGCAGGGATGCGGTACTGAACATGCAGGCGCCTATGTCGCTTTCTAAAAACAGAAGCAGGATTGGAAATGTTTACGATGTTTTGGTGGAAGGACACGACGATTACAGTGGCCGCCCTTATGGTCGCTCCTATGCGCAGGCGCCGGAAGTGGATGGGAAAATATTTATCAATTCGGAAACGCCACTGGAACGCGGAAAATATTATAGAGTGAAAATTACAGATGCCTACAACTATGATTGTGTGGGCGATGCTGTGGAAGACAAAGAGAGTGAATGAGCTATGAAATGGAATGCGCCTAATGTACTGACACTTTTGCGAATTGTATTAATTCCGTTTTTTGTATTGTTTTATATGTTGAGTATACCGAATTGGAACATATGGTCTGCTATAGTGTTTATAGCAGCGGCAATTACAGATTGGCTAGATGGCTACCTAGCTCGCAAAAACAACCAGGTGTCTAACTTTGGGAAATTGTGGGATCCGGTTGCGGATAAGCTATTGGTATTGGCGGCACTGCTGATTTTGATGGACTGGGGTAAAATTGGCCTAGTGATTGTGTTGGTATTGGTTTCAAGAGAACTGATTATAGGAGGGCTACGCTCTTCTGCTGCGGCACGTGGTGTGGTGATTGCTGCAGATAAATCGGGAAAGCTGAAGACCGTGGTGCAGTTTATAGCAATTATATTGTTGTTCTTGAATGACTGGCCTTTTACAGCATTGTCTGTAGACATTGGGCTGATATTGATATGGATAAGTGTGGCACTTTCCATATACTCCTGCATAGAATATTTTGTGAAAAACGCAAAGCTGCTGGTGGATGATTGAAGTGGCGGGAAAGGAAAAGAGTATGGAAAAAGAACCTGCAAAAGTAAAGGCACTTGAAAATGCGCTTGCGCAAATTGATAAAAAATATGGTAAGGGCGCGGTGATGAAGCTGGGCGAGGCTGTGAAGAACTTGGAAATATCGACCATTTCGACAGGTTGCTTGGAGCTGGATATTGCATTGGGCGTGGGGGGGATACCCCGGGGAAGGATAATAGAAATATATGGCCCTGAATCTTCCGGTAAAACCACTTTGGCACTGCATATGATTGCTGAAGCGCAAAAGCTGGGTGGTGCGGCGGCATTTGTAGATGTGGAGCATGCACTGGATCCTACCTATGCAAAGGCTTTGGGTGTGGATATAGACAACCTGTATGTTTCCCAACCGGGTACTGGTGAAGAAGCGTTGGAAATTGTGGAGGCATTGGTAAGTAGCGGCGCTTTGGATATTATAGTAATAGACTCTGTTGCGGCATTGGTACCCAAGGCTGAAATAGATGGCCTGATGGGAGATTCTCAAGTGGGGCTGCAAGCGCGACTGATGAGCAAGGCGCTACGCAAATTGGCGGGAGTGATAAATAAAACAGGCACCATTGCAGTGTTTATAAACCAGTTGCGAGAAAAAGTAGGCGTGATGTTTGGCAGCCCGGAAACAACCTCTGGCGGTAGGGCGCTGAAGTTTTACGCTACCATTCGATTGGATATTCGCCGTACCGGCCAAATAAAGGTGGGCGATCAGGTGGTGGGCAACCAAACAAAAATTAAGGTAGTAAAAAACAAGGTGGCACCGCCATTTAAAAATGCCGAAGTGGAAATATATTATGGCGAAGGCATTAGCAAAACGGCCAGTATATTGAATATGGGAACCCAACTGAATATTGTAACGAAATCTGGTTCGTGGTTCTCGTACAAGGGGGAACATATAGGCCAAGGCAGAGACAATGCACGCAAATATTTGGAAGACAATGTGGAAGTGTTGGAAGAAATACAACAGGCAATATTGAAAGAATATAAAGTTGGAGAGTATGCTTTGGACGAAGCGGTGATTGTGGAAGAAGAAAAACTGGAAGCACCCATAGAATAGAATAGCCATACGAATACACTGCAAAAGGGGCATTCGACAGGAAGGCCTCTTTTTTCTGTACTTATACCAATTCTTGATTAAAAACGTTATACGTTTTTAATCCGTGCCATAGGCAC
>CAZQBV010000059.1:0-18245 GCA_964592125.1 uncultured Christensenella sp. | reverse complement strand
ACACTTCCATGTCATCCACATGGAAAGCGCACGCACGGTATCCGCGGTTTCGTGCGGGTGAAAGCGTATGCCGCCCTTGGCGGGGCCGCGTGCGGCATTGTGCTGTATGCGGTATGCCTGAAACACCTGTGTTTTGCCATCGTCCATTTTTACGGGAATGGTAAAGTGTGTTTCCTTCATAGGTTGGCGCAACAAGGCCTTTGTTCCTTCGTCCAAATCCATCATTTCGGCTACGCCGTCAAACTGTTTTTGAGCATTCTCAAAAGGGTTGTAACTTTGTTTTTGCATGGTTTTCCTCCTGCATAAAAATATACAAACTCAATTTCCCCAATACGGATTTTGAGTGCTTGTCGGTGGTGTTTTTAAAATAAAAATGTCTAAATAGGGACAAAAAATCCATTTTGCCCGGTTTTTAAAAGGTAGGGTATAAAAGAACTGCTTTTTGCAATTTTTAAATACAAAACTGCCAAAACACACTGCAAGCGCAGTGCGGCAGCAGTATGTAAGGAAATCGCTTTTCTACAGTTTTCTAACATTGCAGAGTCCTAGTCTTTCTGGATAATATCCATAATTTAACTCGGTAGCTGAATTATATCAGAAAATAAATTTCATTTCAATGCTTTTAATACTACTATCCAATAGAAAAAGCATAAAAACGTATTTTCTATACCTGCAACAGATACGGGTACAAAAAAACCTGCCAAAGAAATTCCGTCTGGCAGGGCAGTGTATGCTTCTGTTTGAAAAAAGGCATAGCGCATAGTGCCATGCCTTATACTTTTCTATTAGTTGCTTTTTTCTTCTTTTTTGCCTTGTTTTGGTACATCTTAAAGTCCACTTTTTCCAAAAGCTCTTCGGGGGTTTGCTCTATTCCCGCACCAAACTCCTCTACACCGTAGCTAAAGGATAAATGGTATGGCTTCACTTTTTCCTCGTTCATCTGAGACAGTTTTTCCTGCATACGGCCCAATATCCTCTGTGCTACGTCCAAGGGGCAATTTTTGAACAAGATGAAAAATTCATCGCCACCATACCGTACCACAGATTCTGAAGATCTGGAAAAGGAAACCAGAATATTTGCAATTATTTTCAAATATTCATCGCCCTCGCCATGGCCATAGGTGTCATTCACCTCTTTCAAACCGTCCACGTCTATAAAGGCGATGCAGCTGGTGCTTTCCAAATGGCGTTCATTCAGCAATTTCAGCATTTTCAGCCCTGCACGGCGGTTTAGCGTACCTGTTAGGGAATCGAAATTTGCCGAAAACTCCAGCCGTTCTTCTGTGTTTTTCCAATCTGTAATATCGTCTGTTACATGCAGGTAAAAATGTTGCCCGTTGGGCAGCGAAAAAGTATCCGAAGTGACCCTATACCAGCGTTTTGCAGCCTCGTCATACACTTCTTCTTCCACAGGGAATTGCCCCTCCATATTGCCATGGGTGGAAATATGGGCTATCAGCACATTGGTGTCCTCTGTTACCAAATGGGGCGCCAAGTGGGTTAGCCCCTTCAGCATTTTTTTAGCGGGTGTGTTTACGTACACAATTTTTCCGGAATCATCCACTTCCACTACCTGAATGTCCAGCATATTCACCGCTGTTAAAATTTGATGATACCGCCAGCTGTTCACTTTTTGCTCGTCATTGTCTATCAACGCAAAGCTATCCGATGTGCTGCCAATGGAAGCTTCCGCTACCTTATCCACAATTGTATTAAAGCTTTCGTACAAGGCGTTGTCCTTGTCGCTATCCAGCTTGCTTACCACTTTACCCTTGGCCAGCTCTTGTGCGCTCCATACCAAATTACTTAGATTGGAATGCAGCATTTTCAGCTTTGCAGCCAGTATATTTTGGCGCGGCGGTATATAGCCATCTACCTTGCCATTTACAAGATCGTCGGCCATTGTGTCTATTTCTTGAAAATCTCGAAAAAGTTTGTTCAATTTACTTACCACGCTGGTAAGCAAAGCCTCGCCTTCTTCAGTTTCCGACAACTGTTCCGGTATTTTGCCCATAAGCAAAGTATCTAGGGCACTTTCAATATCGAACAGTGTCTTCTTCGCTTTATCGTCCATACCAGAATTATACCCCCACCGGCAAAAAAGCAAACATACTATTCTTTATTCTATTCTTGTACCTGCTGTACATTAAATCTGCAAGTACGGTCGCCAGTTGCCCAGCAATCCACTTCCCTTGCTTCAAAAGGCTTGCCTGTGTATGCTTCCAATATGCCAGACAAAAACCCTTCGTCATAGTCGCAAACGCTGGTTCCCATTACCGGCAAACCCGAGCAATCCAAATCCTCCGAAACCGTAAGTGTGAACGCAAGAGAATCCATATCGGCACGCTCTATGCGCAGTATGCCAATTTTCATCTCACGCAGCTGATTGGTGAGATTGGAAACAAAAAAGTCGAAATCTCCAGATAAATCCAGCGCATTTTTCGCCAGCTGCATTCCTGCCAAATGACCAGCTGCACGCAACAAATCGCAGGAAGCTTCCTCGCCATACTCCCTCGCTAATATATCTTTCAATGTGTATTGGAACAAGCGATATACCATAACTGGCATATCCGGCCCCAGTGTTTTACGGCCAAGTTCAATGTCGCCAAGGTCTTCCCATTTAAATTTCGATTCGATTTCCGTATGTTTCATTCTCTATGTTCACCTTTCTTCCGTAATACAAAACCCCAAAATTGTTTGTAGAAACAAGTGCTTGTTAAAAAAATACTATTTCCAGTATAGCGCAATTTCTGCATAAGGTCAACTTATGTCCATTGTGTTTTCACTGCAAATATTTATAGCGACTTTATTTTTGTAGGAATCCAGCGCAGCAGTTGCTATTGCGTGCGAATAGGCAGTCTCCTCTGGCAAGCAGCAGCCAAAAAACACTTGCTTGCCCGTTAGCTCCAGCATAAACGCTGCCCACATTTGCAATATCGCATCCGAAAATCCAAATTCGAAAATTCCGCCTGTTATGGTGGGGAACTGTGGCTTGTTGCCTATCCCCAGCCGGCACCACGCCTGTTCTTTGCCCCATTCCTGCGTGTAATAGAAGGCATTGGGGTCGTTGGTAGAAAATTTTGCGGAAGCGGAAAGCCCCTTTATTTCTATATACCAATCGTTTGTGGCGCCTGGTTCCATGCGCTTTGTTTCCAAAAACATGGGAAAACTGTTGCCTACGGCATCTGTGCAGTCACATGCTAACACAGCGTTATCCCACGTATCGCAGGCGCAACTGCCGCCGTTGCCATCTGGTCGTTCTGTTACTATTTTGCTAAGAGTGGCATATACACTGCTGGGCAACAGCCCCAGCCGAATGGGTATGTATTGTGTGTGCAGCCCCAAATCGCCCATGCAGCCATATTCGCCATTTTGCTGTACTTGGCGTTTCCAGTTGATTGGCTTATTCAAATTCATATCGCTGGAATGCCGAAACCCGGCTTTCACTTCTATAATTCGGCCAAATTTGCCTTCGTAAAACCACTTCACTATCTGTTGGCTGCCGGGAAAAAATGGCATCTGGCTGCAACACCGCGCAAATACCCCGGGGTTGGCTTTCAGTTCTTTTAAAATAGCCGTATTTGCGGCTTGATCTATTCCAAATGGCTTTTCGCCCATTAGGTGCTTGCCTGCCCGTATAATATCTGTATAAATTTCTTGATGCAAATGGTGCGGCACTGCACAGTAAATGGCTTCTATCTCTTTTCTTTCCAGCAAGGCACGGTAATCTGCTTCGAAATATTGCACCGTATCCACCTTGCGAAACCACTCCCTGCTTTGCACCGAAGGGCTGGCAATTCCCACAATTTCGGGTGCGGGAATATCGCCTTGCAACTGACACCATCCTGCTGCTGCACTGGCAAACTCGCGGCCCATCATGCCGCCGCCTATAATGCCAAATTTCACCTTGCGCAAATAACAATACCTTCTCAATCCATGTATATTCTATTTTTAGCCTACTGTAATTAGAGTCATTTGTCAATGTACCAGCCTGTTTCAGGCATAATTTCATTTTTTATTCCGCTGTGAATAAACAGCACCTATTTTTACTTGATTTTTAAATAAACTTATGATAATATGAGCCTTGCTAATAAATTTTTGGCGGTGTAGCTCAGCTGGCTAGAGCACTCGGTTCATACCCGGAAGGTCGGTGGTTCGAGTCCACTCGCCGCTACCAAAAAAGCCCTTGGAACACTTTTTCCAAGGGCTTTTTCAACTAAGTTTGGCAGGCAAAAAGCTGGCAACCCCCTTGTTTTTTCGCCTGTTGTTTGGTATACTCGTGTGCAAAATGAAGGTGTAACTCAGTTGGTTAGAGTACCTGCTTGACATGCAGGAAGTCGGTGGTTCAAGTCCACTCATCTTCACCAGTATGATAAAGTAAATGGATGGGGATTGCGAAGTGCGAACTTCTCACCCAAAGTAAATTCGATTGATTTGGCTGGAGAGTGGGCAGGCTATTATAATGACAAGAGCAATCCGCTCTTATACTTCTACGATAAAGGCTTTGTACAAGAAACTATTGGTTACAAAGTATTTTCAATTATTACGCCACAGTGACTGGCATATTTAACTATTGAACTTATGCGTCTTTTTCGACTATGTTGTGATTTGGTATTCGCGCTCATGCTGATTTTATACTCATTAAAACAGTTTTCTAGATTGCCAGACCTTAGTTTTTCAAAAAAAGCGTTAATCACAGGACGGATAGTCTCAACCGTTATTTTTTCTTGCATACATAAATAGCAGAAGCACCAAATTGCATATAAATGGCTAACGCCTCCAATCTTGTATTTTGAATAGTCTAAATCCAAACTTGTCATATAATCAGTAATTAATTTAAATTTGCTTTTAATGTCATGAATATCCGTCTTTTCTTCACTCCATTTTTTATACAATTTATCTAAGTCGTCTTTTGTATAAGAGATAATACTTCCTTCTAACATGACAAATAATAATTCTGAGATGAATTCACTATCTTCCATGCGAACAATATCCAGATTTTTTAATCTTCCTTTCCAAAACTCAAGATTCACTAATGCACTGATTGTCTTATAAAAGTTTGTCCATCCATATTGAGCATTCCTCAATTCTTGTGGTGTCAGTGGTTCACCGTTTCTATTAAGTCTATCAAAGACATTTCGTATTACAGAATCATCGGTTGAATCAATATATATTATGCTTATCTTATATTTCCAAAACTGTTTTTTATATTCTGTGAATTTATTAAGGTCAACAAAGCTTAAACCGTTTAAATCAGAATTTCCAAATTCACCTTCGCCAAAGTCATCAGGAAGTGTAATTTCTCCCTCAATAAAATCAACAATAGTTGTTAATCTTTGTTTCCCGTCTATAACATCATATTTTGTTGCACCGGTAGTTTCATCGATATACATTCTCAAGAAAACAGGTGGTATTGGGTAGTTTTTTAATATACTATCAATTAGAAATTTCCTTTTTTCAATATTCCAGACTTTTTCGCGTTGATAAACCGCTTCAAAATTATATTTATTTGCAGTATAATTCTCGTAAAATTCGGAAACGACGATGCTGTTTGATTCAACATCCAAAAATCTATTCATATATACCTCCTAAAATGTTTGAATTGGTATAGACTGTATACTGTTTAAACAAGCTTGAAATAACAGCATTTAGAGTAGATGGTGGAAAAGGGTTGAGCATTTTTAGATTTACTTGAACATCAAAAGATAACAACAAATCGTCTAGCTCTAAACGATCAACATATCCATAGGATACTCCACAAATGATAACTTCATCACCATAGATCAATTCTTTGGCTTTAGCCTTTGCATGTGCTTGTAAACTATTAGACCACATTGCAGAATACTTATATGAATCCCCAGAAGGTGGGATGATTGCATTTATCGTTGAATTGACTCGTAAATTATTATATTCAACATTTAGGTCTTCAAGCTGTGCTCCAAAGATATCTCTGTTGTAATTGATTTCAAAAGCAGAATTGTCGGCTAATCGTTTCGACTGAAAGCTTATTGAACCATGAGGTTTTATAATATCAATTAAGCTATCTTCTTCTCTTGTAATACCTAAAATATTAAATTTAAAACCCAGTATATATAAGATGCGTTCAAGCCAAATATCATAGTTGTATGTAACAATAGTAATGTCTCCAAATTTGTCTGGGTTGTTTTTTAGATTTTTAAATAACTTATACCATCCCCAGTTTTCTATAGCCTTTTTTAGTTCATCATCACTAATTTTTTCATTGTAAAAAATGAAGAGATGCATAAGGTAGGTAGCTAATTCCTTGTATGCACGAATATAAATATTATTATCCGACAATGTGCTTTTTGTTTTTTGAGAATAAGCATAAGTGTTTGCGCATGATATTATGCTTTCTATGAGATTTAAAGCAGACTCATTATTTCTATTGTTAGGACGTGCACCAAGGTTCCAGAGATTGGGGCATCGCTTAAATGATAAAAAACCTGGCTCTCCATCAGATAACCAAGGAACGCAGTCACCATAATTAAAAAGATTCTGGACATCAATGGACTCCAGTTGCCCAGTCTTTTCTAGTAAATCCATAGTGAAACCATTCCCTAAAATAATGAATAACTTTTTCTTGCTGATAATAATTCACCCTCTCAAAATATGCTAAGATAAAAAAGGAAAGTTCGATTAAGTTAATCCTCTTAAAGACCAGTCTAATATGTAAATGGTGTATTTTATTTTACTATACCACAGAACCTATTACAAGGCTAGCATTAAGGTCTGTTAAAGTTATTGATTGTTGATTTTTTCATTTTTTTGGTGCTCAGTATATTGCAATATCCGAGTGTCGCAAATGTAGGATATGATGCACAAAATACAGATCCTGCTCCATATCTGAAAAGGGAAGAAATTTAATGAGAGCGCCATAAAATCCAAATAGTCGCATTTCGAATAATAAATATTTATTTAACGTAATTTAAAGAAAACGTAACACTATGCTCTGTTAAAAAAAGCACATTGTCATTTCTTCTCCGAATGCTTTATATATGTTATAATCAAACGAAAACGTGCATAAACTGCAACAAACAAAAGCTAGTTACAACCTAATATTTGTGATATAATGTAAAGAATATACTGCGTTACTGAAGTATGTTTAAATTAACGGCATGGGAATTATGCATTATTAGACCCGTTATACTGCATGGCATTCCCGCCAAAACTGGGAGCGATTCTATGTTGAATTGGTTGAGCGATCTTTTATACAGCCAACTATCCAGAAAAAAATTTGATAGCGACCATGAAAAGCAGCTTTACCTCATGCAAATGGTGGCTACCTTGTTTGCTGCTATCATACACATTTTGGCGCTTATTTTTTTCATTTATATAAATATACCCTCCTTTATTGTGTACAATATTATCAGCATTGCTTTTTATTTGTTTAGCATTATTTTAATAGAAAAGGGCAAATATGCCATTACCGGGCTGCTGCTAACAGCAGAGGTTATCCTGTATACCACCACATCTATTTATCTGTTTGGTGCAGGCAACTTTATTTTAATGTACTTTTTTATCACGCTTGCCATGCAAATTGTTGTTCAATATACAGCCGCGCGGCTTCGTTATGCTATCGTTTTCGTGTTGTGGGGTCTTATTATATCTACAGTTGTGTTTCCCTTCTATGGCACGCCCAGCATTCCCATTGGGGCAAACCTTGCCTACAGTATGTTGAATATCAATATGGGTGTGCTTGGCATAGTTGCACTTCTTGCGCTAAACAATCTTGTAAGCAGGCTAATTAGCCAACACAACAAAAAACAATTGGAACGCTTTCGTTCCGAAGCCCATGTGGATGCATTAACCGGGCTATTCAACCGAAGGTATGCGCAAAACATATTTGACCGCATAAAAAACGGCGAACTAGGAACAGTTTGGTGTGTGGCAATGCTGGATATTGACGATTTTAAGGATATTAACGATACCTATGGGCACGAGGCTGGCGACAAGGTTTTGGTTTCTCTTGCTCAAAACATCAGCCATCACCTGCGAAAAACAGATATGGTATTTCGTTGGGGCGGGGAAGAGTTTTTAATATTGTTGGAAGAAGCAACTGTGGAAAACGCACACTTTATTCTGGAAAAGCTTCGTTTGGCTTTGTCTGAAATGCAGGTGCTGACACAGGAAGGGGTTTTATTAAGCCTTACTGTAACCATTGGAGTGGCCGCTTTGAATCCTACAAATATTGAAGAAAGCATTAGCGAATGCGATAAAAAGCTTTACAAGGGAAAAAACTCTGGGAAAAATATGGTGGTGGCCTAGTGTGGCTGCCCCTTTTTTATATTATTATTTAAAACACAAGCCCAAAAACCCGCGGTTGCTTGCCAACCACGGGTTTTTTTCTATCGGCAATTCTTGGGGTATTAGCCTACGCGCTCCATTTTGCCATGAATAATGCTTTTGCATCCAAAGTACGTGGCCAAGAAATACCCGCCATACACAATTGCCATAAAGATTGCGGTAAGCCCGGCGCTGCTCAGCACATCCACCCCACCCAAAGTGTTAATGCCTTTGTTCATTACATACATGCCGGCAACAGAGTGAACCAAAGCCAGCAACAGTGGCAGAAGGAAGTATGTTCCCACTTGAGAAAACAACGCTTTGGAAATCATGCGTTCATCTGTGCCCAGTTTGCGCAGCAGATCGAAACGATGCTTGCTATCCGATGCTTCGGAAAGCTGCTGCAATGCCAGCACAGCCGCTGCCGCAATTAGGAATATCAGCCCCAAGTAAATGCCTATAAATATCAGCATTGTGTTTACGCTGGAGTTGGAAACACGCACGGCATCCTTGGTTTCGTAACGTATGGTAGTTCCCGTTTGGTTGCTATAGGCATCCATACCCTGCATTTTCTCATAAATCAAGTTTTCGGTTTGCACTGGATTGCCAGCGTAGTTTGCCACATACACATCCAAATTCACAGGCATTCCCTCCACAATTTGGTCGGGTACAACCAGCATCAGGTAGTTGTCGCCCGAAAGTGATGTCCACAGGCCTTCGGTACGAATATTTTCCGCTTTAAATGTTAGCTGTTTGCCATTCAAATTGATAGGATGAGCATTGTTTGAGAATTCTTCCAACCCTTCTTTTACCATATCCGGCTGGGTGGATACTATGCCAAACTCTCCCTCGCCCAGCTCCATTGCGGGTTGGTTCTGCAGTTTCATAATTGCATTGAAATCCGAAAGACGAATGGCCTCTATGGGTTTGTTACCTGCATTTTCCACCGCCTCCGCGGACAACGCTCCATCCGGTCTTACTGTTGTAATATCCTTCACCACCAAATCAGTACCATAGATATTGTATTCATAGTGCGAAGAGAACAGCGTGTTTTCATCCATCCCCAGTTCAGGCAACAGCTCTCCCAGTGTTTTCTGGTTTGGGTTTTCGCTGGTGTGCAGCGTATAGCTCACATCATAGGGCGCAAACCTTTGGGTGCTTTGGTTCAGTGCGCTGTTGAAGCCGGTAACTGTGGAAAGAATTACAATGGTTAAAAATAGCATTTCGCAAATAAAAGTCATAGATACAAAGTTGGAATTCACCTTGCTGTTCATTTGACGCATGGTAAACATGTTCAAACCCTTAAAGTACTTTCGCTTGTTCTTTTGGGTAATGGTAAGCAGGAAGCTGGAAATAGAGGCAAACAGCAGCAGTGTGCCCACCGTGTTCAACAGCAGCCCCGGCCCCAGCGTAACTATAATATTTGCTACGCCGCCGGAAATAACAAAGTAATAGGAAACGGCGGTTAGCAGCACCCCCAGCACAAAGCAAATCATAGTGGTGGTTTTTTTGCGCACCTTCAGTTCTTCATTTTTCTTTTCATCTGTCAGCAGGTCTATCAGTTTTAATTTGTATATGGTTCTGGCGTTAAACAGCATCACCACCAAGAAGATCAGCCCAAAGCCCAGCAGCGTTTTGTTTAGCGCATCCTGCGAAAAAATAAAATGGTAGTTCACAATGTTCACATCAAACAGCTTTGCGCTTACCACTGCCAGCCCTTGGGAGGCCAGCAGCCCCAGCACCAGCCCCACTGCCAGTGCCAGCAGGCCAATCAGCAGTGTTTCAAACACCAATATGCCGGAGATACGCTTTTGCGGCATACCCAGTGTCATATAAATGCCAAATTCTTTTTTACGCCGTTTTATCATAAACTTGTTGGCATAAATAATAAGGAAGGCCAGCACCGCCACCACAAAAAACGAAACAACAAACATCACCGAAGAAAGGCTGGCAAATATAGCGCCATGCGCTTGAGAAATATCCAGCATGCTTTGTTGCGCCTCTATAGAGTTGAACATGTAAAAAATGCAAACTGCCAGCGTAAGTGTAAGAAAATACACTGCGTAGTCTTTCATGCTGCGCCGCATATTGGAAACAGATAGTTTAAAAAACATTGCTGTTGTCACCTCCCAAAAGCGTTACAACGTCAATAATTTTATTAAAAAACTCTTTGCGGGTGTCGCTGCCTCGGTGTAGCTCGCTGAATATTTTGCCGTCTTTTATAAACAGAATGCGCCCGCAATAGCTTGCCGTAAAAGCATCGTGCGTTACCATCAGTATGGTAGCTTCCAGTTCCTCGTTCAGTGTTTCAAATGTTTTCAGCAGCATGCGTGCGGCTTTGGAGTCCAGCGCACCAGTGGGCTCGTCTGCCAGCACAATTTCGGGGTTGGTAATAATGGCACGCGCACTTGCCACACGCTGTTTTTCGCCACCAGATATTTGATAGGGGAACTTAAACAGTATGTTGGTTATATCCAGCAGTTGCGCTATGGCTTTCACGCGTTCTTCTATTTGCGGTGCAGCCACCCCCTGTATGGAAAGCGCCAGCGCAATGTTCTCGTAGGCATTCAGTGTTTCCAGCAGGTTAAACTCCTGAAAAATAAAGCCCAGGCTTTCTCTGCGAAAGCGTGCCAGTGCCTCCGCTTTGTAGTTGGTAATATCCTTGCCGCCTATGGTAATATGCCCCGCGGTTACACTGTCTATGGTGGAGATGCAGTTCAGCAGCGTGGTTTTACCGCTGCCCGAGGCTCCCATAATGCCCACATATTCACCTTTGTTTACAGTAAAGCTAATATCGTCTATGGCCTTGGTTACATTGCCTTTGCCACCGTAATATTTTTCGATATTTTGTACGTTTAGAATGGTTTCCATAAAAGTTTAGCTCCTTTTGCTTGATACCTCTACTGTAAAACAAGTAGAAACATCCTGCCATGCATTCACA
Source organism: uncultured Christensenella sp. (assembly GCA_964592125.1). Classification (GTDB taxonomy): domain Bacteria; phylum Bacillota; class Clostridia; order Christensenellales; family Christensenellaceae; genus UBA5399. Next base: position 7,000 of record CAZQBV010000059.1, on the reverse strand, counting down.
TAACAGTAATCTTACACTTTTGTAAGCTTGCGCAAATTTAATTTGCTGTGAAAAACATGTCTGTTTTAGGAAATACAAGGGTAATGCAGGTGCCATTTTCAGAACTTGCCGTTATGTTTATGCCCAGCTTGTCGCACAGCTTTTTGCACAAGTACAGCCCCATCCCTGTGGATTTTGCATAGGTTCTACCGTGTTGGCCGGTAAATCCCTTTTCAAAAACACGTGGCAGATCCGCAAGGGAAATGCCAATGCCGTTGTCCCTTATTTGCAGCACCGTGCCCTGCGCAGTTTCCTTGCCAATAAAGCACAGCTGCGCTTGCTGCGCCTGTGCGTATTTTACGCTGTTTGCCACCAGTTGCCCCAATATAAACAACATCCACTTGGGGTCGGTAAAGGCATAGGCATCCAGCCCTTCCATACTCACGGCAATTTTGTGGCCTATCAGCAGTTTGGAGTTCTCGCGCAATGCCTGTTTCACCAGTGTGTCCAGCGTTACCTTCTTTATTAGGAAGTCTTTCTCCACTATGCTGCTGCGGGCGTAATACAGCGTGCTTTGCACATAGTTTTCTATTCTGTTCAGGTCTTCTTCTATGCTTTCCGTAACATTGTTTCGGTTATTTTCTATGGTGAGGCGGGCAGAGGCAATGGGCGTTTTTATTTCGTGTACCCAGCTTTCCAAAAAATCGGCATAGTCCTGCGCTTGCAATTTATAGCGTGCCACTTCATCATTCATAGATTTATTGGCGCGGCGCATAATATCGTAAAAAATAGCGCTATCTGCAAAGCTGCCTTCCTCCATCAGTTCGGAAATTAAAAATTTTTTGTCCAGTTTGTCGAATAGCTCCAGCAGGGTGGTGTAATATTTTTTGCGTTTGAAATACTCGCGCATAAATATGCTTGTAAGTAGAAGCGCAATTAAAATCATCACAAACAAAATGGCATTGGGGGGAATATTAAAAACACTAAGAAACAAATAAATAACCACCAGCACCGCAGCAGCCATTAATAGATACAAATAAGTATCCCTTAGGTAGCGGCCAATGTTCATACGCAATACCCCTGCCCACGGCGGGTGCTAATAAAGCCTTCCGCACCAATGGCGGTTAGCTTGGCACGCAGGCGGTTTATGTTCACCGTTAGGGTGTTGTCGTCTATGAATTCATCTGTTTGCCACAGGCTGTCTATCAGTTCATTTCGGGAAACAATGTTTCCCGCGTTTTGCACCAGCATATGCAGTATTTTTATTTCATTCTTTGTTAGTTCCACACTGTTTTCGTTGTAGCTTACTATGCCCGCAGCCACATCCAGCAGCAGCCCCTTGTGGGAAAGCGCTGCAGAAGCGTTTTCGTGGGCATGTGCCCGCTTTAGCAATGCTTCTATGCGCGCCAGCAATATTTGCGGGTTGTAGGGTTTTGTTACATAGTCATCCGCACCCAGGTTTATACTCATCAGTTCGTCCACATCGCTGTCTCGGCTGGTCACCATTATAATGGGCAGATCCGATTGTTTGCGAATTTCCCTGCACACATAAAAGCCATCGTACCTTGGCAGGTTAATATCCAGCAGCACCATATCGCAGCCAGATAGAAGCGCTGCCTGCGCAATGTTTTCAAATGCCGTTTCGCACACGCAGCGGTAGCCGTATTTTTGCAGCAGTGCGCTTAGCTCGCCACGTATTTTCTCTTCATCTTCCACCAAATAAATGCTATACATCATAGCTTTAGTATAAAGCAAATCCCGCTGCGATTCAAATTGAATCTATACGGTGTGCCGCCCGCGGAAAAGTTTTGGTTTGACCATTTCAACAGCATTTGCCCGCTTGCTAAAAAACACCGCGCTATGATATAGTATTTCATAGTGAATTTAGCCTAACTGTAATCGGTTTGGGTTTGTATACAGGAGGATGATAGCATGTACAAACTGGTAGAGGTGACCGGCCACATTGGTGCCGAGTGTCACCTTCTTTTTTCGGAGCAAGCCGCCGTGCTGGTGGAATCGGGATGTGGGTATTGTGCCGAAAAAGTGGTAGAAAATATAAAAAGGGAACTGGGCGGCAGAAAGCTGGATGCCATTTTGCTAACCCACTCGCATTACGACCACGCAGGTGGCAGCCCCCTTATTAAGCGCCACTTTCCAGAGGCCGTGGTGGTGGCAAGCGGCCATGCTGCCAACATATTCTCCAAGGAAAGCGCCCAAAAGGTGATAAGTGAAATGGAAAGCCACGCCGCCAAACGTGCAGGGATTACCAATTACGAAGACCTTTCGCACATGCTGCATGTGGATAAAGTGGTAGAGGATGGCGATGTGGTGCAAATAAAGGACATGACCTTGCGCGTTATTTCCGCACCCGGACACACGAAGTGCTCCATCTGCTTTTTCTGGGAGCAAGAGGAGCTGTTTATTTCCTGCGAAACGCTGGGTGTGTGCATTGAATACCCGGAAATTATTTATTGCTATGTAATAGGTTACAATCTAACACAGGAATCCATAGAAAAAATGCGTTCGTTGCAGCCAAAGCATGTGTATGTGGCGCACTATGGCATGATACCCGACGAGGGCTGTGCCACCTATTTCGATAGTGCAGCGGCAGCAGCAAAGGAAGCCAAAGATATCATTGTGGATAGTTTTCATGAAGGACTGGACTTGAACGGCATTGCAAATGCCCTAAAAAAAGCAAGCTACGATGGCAAAGTGGATCGATTGCAGCCACTGGAGGCCTTTATGGCCAATGCCTCTGTTATGATTCCGCGCACCCTTATGGATTGCGGCTTCAGCCTGGATGCACAGTAGCGCAGTTCGCCTGCAAAGCATGTTGTAAAGTTTGTACAAAAAGTATATGATGGTACGTAGAATTAACACCTCCGCCGCAAGCAGCGGGGTATGTTGGATCAAAAGGAAAAATTTATTGGTCAATACACCCGAAAGGGCGGGGTATTGACCCTGATGTGTAATAAAGCACAGGAAGTAATACATGGGTTTATCCATTGCGCCGCTGTTTAGCGGCTCCAAAGGCAACTGCATACTCATCGGTTCACAAAACGCCAACATATTAATAGATGCGGGGTATTCCTGCACCCGTATAGAAGCGGAAATGAAAAAGGTGAACCAATCCCTTGCCAATGTGGATGGCATTTTGGTAACGCACGAGCATAGTGACCACATTGCCGGCGTGGGCGTGGTGTCGCGCAAGTACGACATTCCCGTGTATGCAAATGAACCCACCTGGCACGAAATGACCTCCCGCACGGGGGAAATTGCCACCAAAAACATTCGGGTGATAGACGAAAACGATTTTTATATCAAGGATATGTGCATACAGCCCTACGAAATTCCGCACGATGCCGCGCTGCCCTATGGCTACAGCGTTACTTCGGGCAGCAAAAAAATTAGCGTGCTAACCGACCTTGGGCGGGTGAACGACACTATTTTAAACCATGTGAAGGACTCCAACATTGTTCTGCTGGAATCCAATCACGATATAGAAATGCTGAAGTGCGGGCCATACCCCTACTACCTGAAGCGCAGAATTCTTTCCTCGCATGGGCATCTTTCGAACGATGATGCGGGCGATACTGCGCTAAAGCTGGCTTTTTCCGGGGTGCGCGGCATACTGCTGGGGCATTTGTCGGAAAAAAACAACTTTTACGAGCTGGCCTACCAAACGGTTACCTCTTATCTGGCACAAAACGGTGTAATTGCCGGCAAACACATTGCCGTTGGCCTGGCAAAGCAGGAGGGAGTAACAGGTTTTTATGTGGCAAAATGAAAAATCACACAGCTATTCCATAAAAACGGCAAGCACTGCACTGTTGGTGCTGCTGGCCATCTATGTTGCTATCGACCTGATAGAGGTGGGCATCACCCTTTCCACCGGACAAATGGTGAATATGAACACCGCCATTGTGGTGCGTTTGTTTGCCGATATTCCCGTTATTTTACTTGCTGTACTGGCGGCAAACCCGGTGAAGGCGCTGCGGTTTAAGGCGCCGGGCGTAAAAAATGTGGTGTACACGCTGTTGCTGGCGTTTTTTGCCTATCTGGCACTTTCGGTGGTGCTGCAAATGGTGGCGCAGGCCATTGTGGCCTCGGGCAAGCAACTGCCCGAAAATCTTGTGGATATGGCAGTGCAGCAAATTCCATTTGTGCTAAACTTCCTGCTGTTTTGCGTGTTTGCCCCCCTTACAGAGGAAATTCTGTTCCGCGGCATGCTGCAAAATGCCTACGAGCGCAGGTTTGGTTTTTGGGCGTTTGTGCTTTCCGGCTTGCTGTTTGGCTGGATGCATGCAGAGCCGCTTTCCATGCTAAACGGTGCAGTAATTGGTTTGCTGCTGGGCTATCTGTATATGAAAACACGCTCTATTTGGGTGCCCATACTGTTCCACGCATTTTACAACCTTATGGCATTTACCTCAGTTTTGGATGCATACGTGGTAACCCTGCCGTGGACGCTGGGGCTGCAACCCGCCAGCAGCATGAACCTGGGCAACAGCAATTATGTGATTTATAGCCTGGGCATACTGGCGGTTGGCGTGTTGATGAGCTATGCCATGCTGCGCATGCTGCAACGCAGCAACCCCAAAATTGTTTCCACAAAATCTCCGGTTTACTTTGCGGAACCGGGCGCAACGCCTGTGGTTATTATTGCACTGGTGCTGCTGGCCGTGCGCTCTGCAACGGGCATATTGCTGTATGTAATGCAATAAACGAGGTGGCGTTATCAAGCTGAATATCATTTGTGTGGGAAAACTGAAGGAGCCGTACTATAGGGATGCGCAAGCGGAATATACAAAAATGCTTGGGCGTTTTTGCACTGTGGAAATTGTGGAGCTGGCAGACGAACCGCTTACCAATGTGAAAAGCGCCGCCAGCGAAGAAGCGGCACGCAACCTAGAGGGCAAGCGCGTGCTGGAAAAGCTGAAGGGCTATGTGATCGTTTGCGATATACAGGGCAAAAAATTCACTTCCGAGGCATTTTCCCAAAAGCTGGGCAATGTGCTAAGTGACGGCGCGGGCAGCATTAGTGTTGTGATAGGCGGCTCTGTGGGGCTTTCGAAGGAGGTGCTCTCCCGTGCGGATTTACGCCTTAGCTTTTCGGATATGACACTGCCGCACAGGTTGTTTCGCGTGGTTCTGCTGGAGCAGCTGTTTCGCGCATTTAAAATATTGCATGGCGAAACCTATCATAAATAGCTATCCTACACATAGAAACGCCCAATATCGCTTCAAAAAACCAGTGTCAAAAAGAAACGTTGGGGGATTTCGATTCCCCCTGTTTTATGCTATACTATATTTTCAGATTATTCAGATTATTTTAAGTAAAAGGTTGGGGAAAGCAGAGTATGGAGAAGGACAAGAATTTTATAGAGGAAATTATAGATAGGGATCTGGCGGCAGGCACAGTGCAAAGCATTGTAACCCGCTTCCCGCCCGAGCCAAACGGCTATTTGCATTTGGGGCATGCCAAGGCCATTGCGCTGAATTTTGGCTTGGCCGAAAGGTACAAAGGCAAGTGCAACCTGCGCTTCGACGATACCAACCCACTGAAAGAAGATGACGAATATGTATGCGCCATCAAAGAGGACATTAGCTGGCTGGGCTACCAGTGGGACAAAGAGCTGTTCGGTTCGGATTATTTTGAATATATGTACGAAAAGGCGCTGCTGCTAATCCGCAAGGGCTTGGCCTATGTGGATGATCTTTCTGCCGAGCAAATGAGGGAATACCGCGGCACGCTAACCACCCCCGGCAAGGAAAGCCCCTACAGAAACCGCAGTGTAGAGGAAAATTTAGATTTATTTGAACGCATGAAAGCAGGCGAATTTGCCGATGGAGAAAAAATTCTGCGTGCCAAAATAGACATGGCTTCCCCCAACCTAAACATGCGCGACCCCGCGGTTTACCGCATTGTAAAGGCAGAGCATCACCGTACGGGCAACCAGTGGGTTATTTACCCCATGTACGATTTCGCCCACCCGCTGGAGGATGTGCGCGAGGGCATTACCCACTCCATCTGCACAATGGAGTTTGAGGATCACCGGCCGCTATACGACTGGTTTGTAGAGCATTGCGATGCGGAAAGCACACCGCACCAGTACGAATTTGCCCGCTTGAACGTGACCAACACCGTAATGAGCAAGCGTTACCTGAAAAAGCTGGTGGATGATGGCATTGTTTCCGGTTGGGACGACCCACGCATGCCCACACTTTCCGGCATTCGGCGGCGCGGCTACACCCCCGCTGCCATTCGGGATTTTTGCGACCGCATTGGCGTTGCCAAGGCCGTTTCCGAAGTGGACATTCGGCTGCTGGAGCACTGCGTGCGAGAGGACCTGAATGCCCATGCAAAGCGCCTGATGGCCGTGCTGGATCCAGTGAAGCTAACCATAGAAAACTACCCCGATGGCCAAGTGGAAATGATGGACGCACAGGACTTGCCCGATAGCGAGCACACACACCAAATGCCCTTTTCCCGGCATTTGTTTATAGAGCGCGAAGACTTTATGGAAGTGAAGCCCAACAAAAAGTTTTTCCGTCTGTTTGTGGGCGGGGAAGTGCGGCTGAAAAATGCATACATTATAAAATGCGAACGCGTGATAAAAGACGCAGATGGCAATATAGAGGAAATCATTTGCACCTACGACGAAACTTCCAAATCCGGAATGGAGGGCAGCGCCCGCAAGGTGAAGGGCACGCTGCATTGGGTAGAGCAAAACGCCGCAGTGCGCGTTTCCGCACGTTTGATGGGCTACCTGTTCAACCAAGCCGAGGATGGCGAAACCAGCCTGAATGAAGATTCGCTCACTTTACTGAACAATGTGATGGCCGAGCCGGAAATAAAAAAGGCACAGCCGGGTGATCGCTTTCAGCTGATGCGGCAGGGCTACTTTTTTGTAGACCCGAAGGATACCACGGCAGATGCCATTGTGCTGAACAAAATTGTGGGTCTAAAGGACAGCTACCGCCCGTAGCGCGGGCGTTCCCGCGCTGCTATTTGCTGCCC
>CAZQBV010000058.1:0-18370 GCA_964592125.1 uncultured Christensenella sp. | reverse complement strand
TACTCTTTTATTTTAGGCAACCTATGGCAGCTTTTTTGTTCGCCGCTATTGCCATTTCACATAGCGCTTGGGAATTTCCCCATGAGTGGGAATTCTTTCATCCGCATTTGTAAATTTATATGCAATTCCAACTGTTTCGCTGTTGGCCTCTGCCTTTTCAACAATCATCAGTAGTTTGTTCTTTTTTGTTATTGTATAAAGCGAATAGGTTGTTTTTGTATCCAAGTTTTCATCTTTTTGTTGAAACTGAATTCCTATTTTCTCTACAAACTCTATAAATTCTTGTTTGCCCACGCCATTTGCGGTGTAATTTCTTAGTAGATTGGCGTTTTCTATTCCAATCATATCTTCCAGTGTTTGTATATCCAAACCCTCTTCTGCTTCGGCAACAGTTTGCTGGGGAGCGCTCTGTATTCCCAAAGCAGAAGAAAGGGGTGGAGCTGTTTCAGTAACCGCCATTATGGGTCGGTTGTTTTGTTCTTGTTGCGCGGATATATATCCGGTAATGCCAGCCGTTGCAACCACCGTGCTTGCCGCAATTGCCAGTATTGCCTTTACCGATGTGCTTACGCCCGTTGCCGTGGCAGCTGCGCTGCCCTGCGAAGCAGCAGCAATGGTCAACTTTCCGGCAGCGGCTTTCACCACACCCTGCACACTCGCCATGGGTATTGCGCCCGCTTCCGTTTGAAACACCTGTGTTAGCACAGGCAGCGGTACCATTGCATAGCTTCCTTTTAAAAGGGTTCTCGCATCACTTTTCTTTTCCAACATCTTTTTTATCAGTTTTTTAGCACGCAAAAGTGTATTTGCCACATCTTTTTCAGAAATTTCTAGTGCTGTGGCTATTTCTGCGTAAGTAAGTCCCTCATAATAAAACAACAAAATGCACGCTTTGCATTTGTAGGGTAATTCATCTACAATTTCTGAAAGTGCAGTCCTTTTTTCTGTATCTTCAGCATATTCATAAGGAAGAAAATCTCTTCGGGTTTCATCTAGTTGATCAAAATATTGCTCCATTGTAACGCCCTCTTTAATCTTTGTTTTTCTTCTTGCCTTGGTGCACTCTCTCATCACAATCTGATACATCCATGAGTTAAATGCTAATGGATTTTGCAGTTTTGTAATATTTTTGTATATTCTAATTATCACTTCTTGAGCCACATCTTCACCATCATGGTAGTTGCCCATTAGCTTGGCTGCCATATATACAATGCTTCGGCCTTTTTCTTTGCTCAATTCTTCAAACGCAAGCTTGTCCCCCTGCATTGCCTTGCGAACGATCTCCATTAACTGCTCTTTTTCCATTACACGCTCCCCAGAGTTTTTCACCCTTCATTAGTTTAGAACCATTTTTTATAAAAAGTACTAGCTTTTTCGCAAAATAATTTAATTAATTTTTGATTTTTCCTCTTTTTTATCGAAATTAAGTCTTCTGTATTTGGTTTTTTATTGACTCTACTGCATTCTTTTCTTTTTTTTGACTATCCTGTCATCTTTTTTCCCTCAATTATGGGCGATAAAAATACAGCTTGCTGTTGTTTTTGTCAGTAAGCTTTATTTTTTGTCATATTTGTTTTGTTTTTTTATGTCTTATCTAAAGTGATTTGCGCTAAACTTGTTCAATTATGACTATATATATCTCTTCGCAACTGTTTTCTACTTGAAAATTGTTACCCCCATAGCAGTATAAAGTTTATGCTATCATGGATTGGAATCCCTGTCTATTTTTGCTGCAAATTTTTTCTTTCCCGCCACTTTGGTTGGGTGTGGCTTTCTCTGCCATCCGGGCTGCCTACATTGGCCATTTCCTCACACGCTCAGGTTGAATAGGTTAGCAGAAAATGGCAGTAGAAACAGACAATCGCAGCATGCAAATGAACCTCAGCGATTTTTCTTAGGGCTATGTGGCAGCAGCTGCCAGTCGCCTGCAACAGTAAAAATAACAAAAGCATCTGAAGATTTTTCAATTCAGATCTATTATAATATAACCATAAGGTAAGAAAACAAAATTGCTCTGGCATTTATTCATCATCGCAACGCTCTGAAAAGAGTGTTGATGATGACAACAAAACAAAAAATGCTTCATTTCAAAACAAGCCGCTGGACATACAACGGGAATAATAGCGCTAAAGTGATATTTCGTTTTTATTACAATTGTGCTGGGATGTTTTTGAAAATTTGTAGATGACTGTGCTGTATTCTGTACAGATACAGCTTCAAATAAAACATAAAATTGAGGAGAATGCTATGAAAAAATTTATTACTGTACTATTGTTTATTAGCCTTGTTGTTACAATAAATCTTCCCGTTTTTGCCCAAGAACCAACACCGATATACCCATCTGTTAATATTGAACAACAGGCAACCCTTCCTTCGCTTCCTGTGGTGAAAACAATTAAAGCCACTGCGCTTGCAAATGGCAAGATACAAGTTACTTGGAGCAAAAGCGCAGGTGCAACCAGTTATATGCTATACCGCTCAACCAACAAGGACAGAGGATTTAAGGCACTTATGTATTCCAATATATTTACTGTGAAAAACCCCACCACCATGGTTGACAATTTTACAAAAAAAGGAACCATGTATTATTACAAAGTTAAGCCTCTTAAAGAAATATATGATCCCAATGATATGCTTGGGGAATATGAATGTATTGCAGCAGGAAGGCTTTCCAATGCTGCAGGTGCAAGAGCAAAATGATATTATTGTTTGATAGGTATGCTTATACTAATGGTATTAAAATAGCAAATCTGAAAGAATGCTGATTCTTATGCCCAATAGTTTATGATGAGTTCTATTATAGAAATTACAGCTTTTGTATTCTTGTTTGGCATTACAGAAAGAACTATATTTCAGAGTACTCGCTGGGAGCACAGCCGTAAAACTCTTTGAATACACGGCAAAAGTAAAAATAATTGGAATAGCCGCAAGCCGCTGCTATTTCTTTTAATGGTTTACCTGTATTCTGCAACATGCGCGCAGCCTCTTTCATCCTAATATTTGTGAGTATGGTAGTAAAGGTTTGTCCATACTGCTTTGTCAGTAAGTTGCAAATATAGTTGGGGTTAAAATGAAATTTTTGGCCCAATAGGCTAAGGCTAAGCTTTTTAGAATAATTATGGCGAATATATGCCATAATAGCATCTACAGCATCTGCATTTTCGGATATTTGAAATTGTGAACGACTAGCCGGATTTTTTTTAAACAGTACGCGAGCCAGCCGCTCCAAAGTAATTTGCAGTTCCATTTCATCTACAGGCTTTAATAGATAATCGAAACCGTTCTGCTTGAAAAAGTCTCGTGAATCCTGAAAGCTAGCGTGTGCAGACAGCATTAAAAATTCGCAATCGACACCAGCGCCCCGCAGCTGCATCATCAGCTCTATGCCATCCATCTGGGGCATTTTCAAATCGCACATAACCAGATCGGGCTTGCATAGCTGTATTTCTTGCAATGCGGTGATGGAGGAGGTGGCTTTGCCGGCTATTTCAAACCCGCATTCCTGCCAAACAGATTTTGCGCTAACATCTTCTATAATAATGGGATCATCGTCTACCAGATATACTTGGAACATAGTTGCCTCCATACTGTTGTGGTTGTCTTTTTTTGCAAAATATTGTGCTGCTTTTGGGCGATGTATGTAAAAACTAATGTGCATTGTCTGCATGCCGTGGCAAAGTTTTGGGAAACTGAAGGGATATGCTGGTACCAACGCCTTCCTTGCTTTGTATACATAGCCTTCCTTGGCTTCCATAATAAGAATGTAGGCGTCTGGCAATATTGGGCAAGGCCACATGCTCTAGGCCACCCACATTCCAGCCATTTTCTATGCTACTTTCTATTTCGGTTTGCAGCCGTTTTAGCCTTTTCTCGTCCATGCCGCAGCCATTGTCTTCGATGCGAATAAGGAGGTCATCTCCTTCAATTTTTCCGCAGATAAGAAGTTTTCCACCGCTTGTTTTGTTTGAAAAACCATGTACAATTGCATTTTCCACCAGAGGTTGTATTAACATTCGTGGCAAACTACAGTACATCAACAGGTCGCTCCAATCAAATTCTGCAACAAAACGATCCTGATAGCGTATTTCCATCATGGTCACATATTTCTCCAGTATCAATTGCTCCTCCATGCCGGATATAAATTCGTCTTCGGCATTGGTATAACGCAATAAATACGAAAGGCCGTCGGACATCAATGCTGCCTTTTGTGTTTCGCCATGTTCGGACAAAGCTTTTATAATGTTTAGTATATTTACTACAAAGTGTGCATTGATTTGTGTTTTTAGCGAGACAATCAATGCCGCTTGCCGTTCTATTTCTGCGTTTTTAAGGCGTGTTTGGGATGCAAGCAGTGCCTTGCTGCGTTCGTCTAAACGTTTTAGCATAAGGTTCACTTGCCTTACCAGCCCGTCAAAATCGGGTATTCCGGTTTCTTTCAGTTGCAAATGGCTATTCTGTCCAAGGCCCAATTGTTCCACATTGCGAACCATGTTGAACAGGGGACGTACAAAATAGCGATTGGCAGCCGCCAAATAAACAAATAGAAATATGATGATAAGCAACACCGTAACCAAAGCAGCAAGTGCATAGCCTTGGGTTGCTTGGAAAAAATAGCTTGGCGCTACACTTACTATTATTTCAAAAGGTGCAAAACGCATGGATCTGCTTTGGAAGATTGGGGCAGTTTTTTTAATTTCATCTGAACTTATGCCAACATTGCCATTATTGCTGGATGTTACAATGGTGCCATCTTCCGCCAAGGATATGGATATGCCATCGGAATCGTTACCAAAAGGAATGTAAAGATATTTTTCCTCCCGCAGCAGCAGAAGGGTTCCTATTTGCTCTCCATCTTGGGTAATGGAAGCACCGTAACCAATGTAGGACGTGCCCTCCAGTGTGACAGCAGTGTAGCGAGGCAGCACTTTGCTGCTGTACATATCGTATAGCTGTATCACTGTTTCGGGTGCAAAGTTTTCTAAAAAATTTGCGTAATTCCCCCTGTAGTCATACAGTATCATTTTATAGGGAAACCCGCCCGAATCTGTTAAAGTTTTTAGCAAAGTATCTACAGAAGCTGTTTTGGTATGAAACTCTGGTGCGCTTGTTTCTTTCACCAGTTCCACCACTGCCGAATTGCCGGATAGCGTAAGTGCGAGGCGTTCCATCTGGAACAGCTCCTCCTCCAACTGTGTAACGATTAACCCAGAGATGTGATCCAAATGCCCCTTGTTCATTTGCTTGATATTGGAGACAGATTGCACGTAGAAAAACAGCCACACAACGAAAACAGATATGCCCAAAAGCAGTGTGGTAAAGAGTATTCTTTTTTTTATACTTTTGTTGTGTTTCATACTGTTTATCCGGTATTGATTTATCTCTTTTGACAAAGTAAAAATAGTTCTATTCGGAAATACGATAGGCAGTTTGTGCCGCCTGCAAAAACTGCTTTAGCCCCATGGAATCTAGCTGCGCAAGATATTCTGCCCAATCCGCATCACTGTAGATATCCTGAATACCTGAAACAAACTTGGCCGCTTGCAGCTCTGCAAAAAAGCTTACTTCGCTGCGAATCTCATCCATTTCTGGTGGCAAAGTAAAATCATGTGCATATTCCGCCGGTTGGTATACTTGATATGCCATTGCCGCCTTGGCATTTTGGGAAAGCAGCCCGTTGGTGTCACCATGAAAATCTACAGCATTGCCGAATGCAGGATATCCAATATAGGGTCCCAGCTGGGCATTGTTCCAGTTTACACTCTTATCCGCATTGCTTGCTATTTCGCCAGCCTGTGGACTTAACATAAAATCCATTAAGGTAAGCGCCGCTTCTTTGTTGTCGCAGTATTTGGTGATAATGCCCCCCGGCTGCGGTTTGTTTGTGCGAACCGTTGCGTACTGTGCAGACTGTGGCCCCAACAGCGGTGGTACAAAACGGTAGCGATTAAGTAGCATGGGCGAATTTGTTGCCAGCACATCGCTGGAGTTTCCAGCTGCAAAGCCACCTGTAATATTTCGGGGGTCGTTTATCATTCGGCTAGACTGTTCCTTGCTAAAAGTGAGGCAGGATTTCGGCAACAAGCCATTGCTGTGTAAGTGATGCAGATATTTCAAACCCTCTCTCCATTCTTCACTGGCCGGAGCAAAGCTTACCTTTCCGTTGGTAACATTCAAAAAGGCACTGTCTGGGTCGGTATACACAAAAGCATTCATAACAAAATAAATGATGTTTTGCGCGTGAGTGTCCATTGTGCCTGCAAGCGGTTGTTCATCGGCAATGCCGTTCCCGTTGGGGTCTCGTTCCTTAAATGCGCGCAGCATAGTTTCAAATTCTTCTGTTGTTTTTGGCAATGTAAGGTTGCAGCTTTCCAGCCATTCCTGATTCAGCCACAGCACTTGACTGGTTTCAAACACTTCGGAATAGCTGATGTTGGGCATGAAGTAATAGTGCCCATTGGGCGCAGCCATACCTTTTTGTAAATTTGGGAACTCTTGCACAGCGCGTGTTAGCTGGCTATTGGGGCGCTGCAACAGTTCGTCTATTGCCTGTATGCAGCCAGTACGGCCATATTCTGCCAAAGCACTGGCAGAGATATAGTCTCCATTCAAAAAAACAAGGTCAATATTTGACTCGTTTTCTGAAGTGAATAGCATACGCAAATATTTGGGCATATATTCGGGAGGGATCAATTCCAGCTCTAGTTCTATGCCGGTTTGCAGCGACAGCCAATTTTTATAGTAATTGTTCTGAACATCTTCCATGCCGTCAATTGCGGGCAGCGCTATGTGCAGCTTGTTTTCGGGTGGCGCGCTGCGTAAGCCGCTGCATGCGCAAAGGAACATAGCGCATATAAGAAATACTGTGAAGATGCCTTGCCGCTTCATGGTTTTTGCCCTCCTGTGTTTTTTTAGTATAGCATTTTTGATTGCGAAAAAACACTGTTTGATACGAAGCTGTAGATAATGCAAACAGAACTGAAGATACTATAATGTAATATCGGTACAATAGTCTGTAGAAAAAGTAAGGACAAGTGATAGGATTTGTGGTAAAATAATGTAAATTCAAAATCAAAAACTGTATAAAGGCAACTGTAGTATGGGTAGCTATATAAAAAAAAGTATACTGATATTGATAGCGTTAATGTTAGTGTTAAGTTCTTGTTCCGCACCCTATGCAGTGCAAGAACCCAACATTAAAGCAAATTCTTTGGCAGATGGGCAGAACGTGACTGAGAGCAAAAAACCGCAAGAGACAAGCGAATTGCCTTCGCCAAAAACGGACGACCCGTTTACAGCTGAAGCACTGGATCCGCTGGATGTTAGGGCGTTGGTGGGCAAAGACAATCGCATCACATCGGTTTGCGAAACATTGGGTTTAACCTATAACGAGGAATGGACGGGCTATCTAAAAGAAATGAACCAGCCCTATGAAGTGTACAGCAAGGCGCTGAAGACGCATTTGCCCGGTGCAATGAAAAAAGACAATCTAAGCTATATCACATGTGCTGCCAAAGCATTGGCAAATGGCAGAGTAGCTGAAATAGAGTATGGGTATAAGTTGAGCAGTGTGCTTTCTGCCGAGGAGATGGCCGATCTTTATTTTGAGGTGGTGCAGGCACTGGGCAAAATGATAAACAATACCGACAATAGCCAACACTATTCCACGGGAAAAGAGCAGGGCAATACTTTTGACCGCAATACATTGGTGGAGCTAATTCAAAAACAGGATGGCTACAGCACTTACGAAACAGTATTTAGCCAGATGGCGGGAGGCAACACCTTGCGCCTTATGCTGTTGGAAGGCGGAGAGGATTATGCCTCTTTGCATATGTTTTGGAATTTTGGAGTTCCCGAAACGGCAGAAGAATAGCAAGTAGTTGGCAGGTAAGTGGCTTGGCTGCGAAAGGACAAGAATACTTGGAGAATCTAGCATAATTTACTATGATTTGATATAGATATGATGATATAGAATAGAAATGAAAAAGGAGATCTACAAAATGAAAAAGATGATTGCAACTTTTTTGTCATTGCTGCTGGTTATTTCATTTTTTGTGTCAAGTGTATCCTATGCGGAAACAGGCGATATTCTGCCAAGTGATGTAACGGACAACACATTGGAAGAAGCGCCAAACGCATCGGAAGAAACGACCAGTACACCGGAAGAAACGCCTATCGAATCCGAAGAAGCACCCATTATCACAGAAGAAGACATTGTGGAAACGGACGCTGTTTATCAGGAAAATGGCGAGACTGAAATTGAAACAATGCCCCAAGGAGAGGGACAAATAGGCTCGGAGCGCATATTTAGTGTGCCGGGTGTGTTTGCAAATCAAACACCTGCCACACTGGCTGCAAGTAGCGAACATGCACTGGTATATGTGGTTAAAAGCGATACATTATCTACCTATAAAAACTTTTACCCTGATGGTACCAACGAGAACGCAGAGGCAAAAGCAGTAGCGCAAAGGTTTGAGGAAATGTATACCCTGCTTTCCACACCGGGCACAGCCAGCTATTACGCTCAACCATATAATATAAATGGTGATGGCAAGGTGATTATACTTTTGTGCGACGTATATGAAGATGGGAAGGAGTCTGGAGGAACAGTGGGTGGCTATGCATCCGGATTGTTCAACTCGGCAGACTTTACATCTGGTAGCAAAGGTGCCGTAATTTATGCCGATATTGCGCCCAATCAAGGATACCTGAAGCTGAAAAATGACCCTGATGCTTTTTTTCAAACGATTGCGCATGAATATGCACATATGCTTTCATTTTCCTGTGTGTATACAAACAGAAAAGCGGGAAAAAGCGCTGACTTAAAGGATGTATTTGCAGAGGAAGCCTTTGCAGAGCTGGCTTCGTATTTGTATATAAATAAGTTTAACGGAACCAAGATGAGTTCTTTTTTCACCAATCAGTTTCAGCCGCATTATGGATTTATAGATTGGCAATACAATGGTGTTTTCGCTTATGCCAGCTATGGCGCGGCAACGCTAATGGGACTTACATATTACAACCATGGCGGAAATATTAATGAATTTCTGATGGACACACGCGGCGGTAGAACCAATAGCTTAATTGCCATGGGGGATCACATGCCCGGCAAAAGCAATTCTACAACCTTAAATAATTTTGATGAGTTTTTCAACAAATTTGCATTGGATACCTTTGTGAGCGATCCATCTAAAAAAGGGCCATATATAAAAAATGTAAGCTTTGATTCGTGGCTGCAGATCAACCTTTCCTACCAGCCGATGATAAAACCGGGCGAGGCGTTTGCTTATTCGGCAAATGTTACGCCATATATGCCGCGTTATTTTGTTAGGCCGCGCATGGGCGAAAAACTGCCTGTGGATGCTAATGTAATAAAAATGACATTAACAGACGCTGCGGCAAAATCGCGTTTCTACGTAGTTTATCCAGACCAGCCATTTAGTTCGTTTGACTATGCGTCTGCTCGCAATTACACAGAGCTGATACCCGGGCAGGAAATTACAATTCCTGTGGGGCAGGGCAATGAGTTTGTGGTACTGGGTGTGAATTTCAATTATAGCAATACAGATGCCAGCATAAAATATACCACGGCAAAAGACCCAAACTATCCGTTTGAGAACTTGCAAGTTCCGGAAGTGCAAAATTTAAAGGTGGAACACGCAAAATCCAATATTGAAATATCTTGGAATGCGCCTTCCAATGTGCCTGCTTCCCTGAAGATGGAGAAGTATGAGGTATACAGAGATGAAGAGCTGATAAAAACTGTATATGCGAGTGCTTCCAGTTTGTCTTGTACAGAGCTTTATTCCAAACTGGAGGAAGGCAAGCGTTACGAATATACCGTGAAAACTGTTGCCACATTGTCGGACAATATAACAAAGCTAACAAGTGTAGGTGCCAAAAAGTCTTTTACATTGTTGCCCGCTGCGGTGAATCCGCCTTCCAATTTGACCGCGGTAGCCGATGAAGATGGAACAAGCATTGTACTAAAATGGAAAAAAGCGGAGGCTGCTTTTGGGGATGTACGGAAGCCTGAGCCTTCTGGCTATGAGATATACAGGGATGATGTGCTGATTTATAGCCCAGGATCATCTTCAGAGAGCTATTCGGATAGCAAGGTGGAGCTGGGGCGTAGCTACACGTATCAAATGCGTTCTAAATACACTTCCAACGGCAAAACTGTTTATTCAGAATATACGCCCAAGGTAACAGTATCCAACATCTCGCTGTATCCGCCACAAAACTTGAAAGCAGTGCAAACGAATGAAACGATTGCGCTAAGCTGGAGCAAACCCAGCCAAGGCATAGCACCAACGGAATATGCTGTATACTGCAATGGGAACAAAATTGCAACCACATATGCTTTGCAATACGATAATACGAATTTAAAGCCGGGCACATACAGCTATTATGTAACATCTGTACAGGGATCTTATGAATCTTCGGCCTCGAACACGGCCAGTGTAACAATAAGCGCAAAAAACGCGGCCAAACCTTCAATAACAGTACAACCCCTCAGTAAGAAGGTTAGGCAAAAGGCTACATGGAGAATTTCTGTAAAAGCGACAGTAAAGGCATTGGAAAGCGGATCCGCAAAGCTTTCGTATCAATGGTATAAAAATAGTACATACAAAAATACCGGCGGTACTAAAATTACGGGAGCTACCTCGACAAGTTATAAAGTGCCGACAACTAGGAAAGGTACAGCTTACTATTATTGCATTGTTACCAACAGGGATTCTGCCGCCACTGGTACAACGGCAGCAACCACCGCTTCAAAAGCGATTAAGATAATTGTGGTATAAAACTGAATAGGGGTAGGTGATCTGAACAAAAAAGTTGGAATTTCCAGAACACCTACCCTTTTTGCTGCCATAAAAGCTTATAACAAAGCCGTTTTTCTGGAACATCAAAATGGACGGTGGCTTTTCAAAAAATTACAAAACTCTGAAAATCAGCTGCGAAAACTCAAAAAATCAGACTTCCGACCCCCCCTTGTTCAGATTCTAGCCTTGATTTTTCTCTGAATGAATACATTTGCTCCATTTATCTGGAGTTTTATAGTTCACAGCTGCATCAGGCCGTCGGGTATTATACTAATTCTTGATTAAAAACGTATAACGTTTTTAATCAAGAATTAGTATAAGGCATGTTTTGTTGTGCCATAAAGTATAACTAAAAATAAGCATAATTTTTAGTTATAACCATTTTTCATGTATTTTATTCATGTATTCGGTTTATCTGCTTTGGACGTAGTTTATTATTCTTTCGCCCAAAGATAAAGAAATACATACACACAATTTTAAAATCCAAAATGTGGAGAAACAAAAAATGACATCAAAGAAAAGACCACTGAGAGTAATCGTAGTAGTGTTATTATGCGTAACTCTTGTAGCAACGCTTTCCTTGTCTGCAATGGCATGGAATGACCATATCAAAATATCCGAATTTGTATTGGATATGGATGAAGAAGGATATATCTTGCCACAGCGCAGGGATGTCTTCATCAATACTGCTGTAGAGGAACTTGCCTTGCCTCAAACGCTGGAGGCCTTTATTGATTCAGATACCGAGCCGAAGCCGATCGTGCAAGTAGAAGTTCAAGAATGGTTTAGCAACCCTGAATACGACGCAAATACTCCTGGCTGCTATATATTTACTCCTCAAATAGATTTAACAAAATACAATATTCCAGACGACATCTATACCCCTGAAATATATGTGTTTACCTATGGATTAGATAGCGATCAGGAAAGCGAAGAAAATTCTGAAGCGATTGCACAAGCAAATACAATTGTTGAATTTGATGCACTTTCTCCTGAGACTGAAAATCTACAATACCGAGTAGGAGAACTGCCAAATTTCCCTGAAAATCTGGGGGTAACATTGGCTGACGGGCAGCACATAGAAGTGATAGTGGATTGGAGCTGTACATCACAATATATACAGGATGAGCCGGGAACCTATTTGTTTATACCCACTGTGCATGGATATGCTTTGGCTGAGAATATTGCAGTTCCGCAGATAAGCCTTACTTTGATGCCATCCAAAACATCAAAAGAAATCATTACACCGCAGACACAAGTGCTGTCAGAGTACGCTTCAAATACGCTGACACTAGAGGGTGTGCAAGAAAATCAATTGCGTAATGCGATAGATCAGGCTATCGCAGATTCGGCGACACCTTTTACTTATGCAGACATACAAAAACTTGTATTGATGGACAACTCATCAATAACGGCAAATGATACAGCAGCGATAAAGCCATTGCTTGCAAAGCTTACCAATGTTGACCTTAGCGGACATGTTACAACAATCCCTAATGAGCTATTCAACGGATGGAATATGCTTACAACCGTAACATTGCCTTCAGATGCAGTGCTTGGAGAAATGGCATTTCAGGGCTGTAGCAAGCTTACTTCTGTAGTCAACATGAATCAGGTAAAATCATTTGGATCATATGCTTTTAGTGCCTGCACTTCGTTGACAGAGATTGATCTTTCTATTGCAATCCCTAATCGGAAGTTTGATACTTTTGTTTTTTCGAAATGTAGCGGACTTACAAAAGTGAAACTGCCTGCATCCGGAATAGATGAGCTGAGTGCTTCGATGTTCCAAGGCTGCAGTAAACTTGTTACCGTAGAAAATATAAATAAAGTCCAACGATTTGGCAACTCGGTTTTTTATGACTGCTGGGCACTGACCAGTGGAGATTTAAGCGGGGCAGATCCCGAATATGGGTTTAATTCCTATTCTTTTTATGCGTGCAGAGCACTTACAACAGTTACGCTGCCCAACGAAGCAGATCTTGCAGACCATGTGTTTTATAAGTGCGTTAGTCTAAAAACAGTAACAAACATAAATACAATAAAAACATTTGGACAATATTCATTTAGTGAGTGTACTGCGCTTGAAAGCGTTGATTTGAGCGCTGCATATCCAATGACAGGGCTGGAAGATTATGCGTTTGCCAACTGTACAAAATTAAAAAGTGTAATTTTGCCACAGGGAGCTACACTTGGTGCCTATGCATTTTATAAATGTCCTGTGCTTGATACAGTGGCGAACCTAGAAAAAGTAAATACTTTCGGTAACTATTCATTTAGTGCTTGTGGGTTTACAGAGCTGGATTTAAGCAACTCAAAATCAACAACAGTTTATGGGAACTACGCTTTTTCCGCCTGCCCCAAGCTGAAAACTGTGAAGCTGCCTTTGGGGGCGAAGCTAGATGGAAATTATTTGTTTTCATCATGCACGTTGCTTACAACGGTGGAGAATTTGGAAAATGCAGCTAGTATAAAAGGAGCCTATGCTTTTTTAGCTTGCACAGGCTTGACAGAAGTTAATTTGAGTAACGTTCCTAAGGATGGATTTGGAGGATATCTTTTCTATAAATGCTCTAATATAACAAAAGCAACACTTCCCCTAGGTGCTCTTGTTTCTGACTATATGTTCTGCGAATGTACAAAACTTGTAACGGTTGTGAATATGGAAAAAATTGCGTTTCTGGGCCGATATTCCTTTGGAGCTTGTGCAATTGTTGAGGCCGATTTAACCGGGCTTGACATAGCAAAATATCCATCTCCCGGAACAGAGACCTTCTATAATTGTCAGGCACTTACCACCGTGAAGCTTCCCGCTGGAACAGGCTACAATATATCCAAAAGCATGTTTTATTTATGCACAAATTTAAAAAATATAAGTAATCTTGAAAAAGTAATAACGATTGGAGACTATGCTTTTTATTCCTGCAAGTCACTTGCCGGAATAAATATGAGCGGACTAAAAATAGGTGCCACCACTGGGGCAGCTGTTGGCGCAGGCGCATTTCAGGAATGTACCTTGCTAAAAACAATTGTCTGGCCATCAAACGGTATAGCAACAATTACTGTTGGCGCAAGTGCTTTTAGAGGCTGCAAGGCACTTGAACAGATCGTATTTCCCGATACCTATACATCAATTACGCTTGGCGTGTCGTCATTTCAATATTGTAGTCAATTGAATGTTATTGACTGGCCTACAAATGCTTCAACCAAAACATTTACGCTCGGTACATCCGCTTTTCAGGAATGTACCTCAATTACAAATATCTTATGGAATGTACAAAGCGCTGCATGGAGTATAGGGCTTTCTGCATTCAAGGATTGTTCGCAACTGGAAAAATTCGAGATATCCGGCAACAGCGCATTGATTGGGAACGAAGCTTTTAGCAATTGTTACAATCTGCGTGAGGTATTGGCAAAAGCATCGCTTACCTCTGTCACAATCAACACAGATGCTTTTTATGATTGCGTTGCGTTGGAGAATGTCAACATATCCTCGGCCACCATTGCAGTCATAGGCTTTCAGGCATTTCAAAACTGTATAAAACTTGAAACTGTGGTATTGCCATCTAGCAGTTCCCGAATTTTAGGTTACGCATTTGAAAGTTGCAGAAAATTGACAACCATAACAAATCTAAATAAAGCAGATCTTTCTGCTGCGGAATCTGCATTTGAAAATTGCAAGGCACTTGCGGAGATAACATTGCCGTCAAACGCAATACTTGCAAAAGAAATATTTTATAACTGCATTGGCCTAGAGAAAGTAAACAATTTGGAAAATGTAAAATCAATAGGCGACAGCTCATTTGAACTGTGCAGTAACCTGAAAGCAGTCAACTTGAAAAATGTAATCAGTTTTGGAGATTCCGCCTTCCGTAACTGCACCGAAATAAAAGAAGTAGAGCTATCCGGAGCGGCAGTCATATCAATTTCCTCAAATATGTTTTCGGGTTGCGTCAATTTAACTACCATTAAAAATCTGGAAAGAGCAAAAATTAACAATGCAAGCTTTGCATTTCGCCAATGCGAGTCTTTAAAAACTGTAAATCTTCCGGCCAATGCAATTTTGCCTCAACAATTGTTTTACGGATGTACCTCTTTGGAAAGTGTAGATTTGACTAGAATAATTGGTACCTCCGGCAGTGAGATATTTGCTGAATGTTCAGCCTTAAAAAGTGTACAGTTGCCTCCAAATTTCCAGATATCACAAAAAATGTTTTATAAATGCCGCACGCTTGACGATGTAAACTGGAACGGAGAACCGGAAAGTATTGGTTCTAACGCATTTGCTGAATGTGCTTTTGATTTTTCGGTATTGGATGAATACCCTAAATTATTGACTGATAATTTGATCAGCTATGCGAAAAACCAGATCCCCAAAATATATTTTACGCTTCCGAATTATAGTGCCAGCGTGGAAGCGGATTCCGATTTTACATTCCCAGATGCTATTTTCCAAACTCATTACGGCACAGATTTTCGAAAATTAGTGGAAAACAAAAAGGATTATGAAATTTGGCTGAATCAAGGTCTTACAGTGCCTGAAGTTACACTTTATGGCAACTATAGCCTTGCTGTACCGGGGGTCTATAAGGTGCATTATAGAATACCGGAAAAAACACATGCAGATGTACACTCTCAAGAATTCACATTAGCTGTAACAACTATATCCGGAGCCGATATGCAGATCCATGTGGACAAGAGCAAGATGGGGCTAGGCGAAACGCAAGAGCTAAGCGTTTTATTTCATCCAGATAAAACTACGGATAAGACTGTTGCGTGGTCTTCTAACGATACCAGCATTGCAACCGTAAATCAGTATGGTATGGTATATGCAAAATCTCCTGGAAAGGTTCGCATCACTGCCACATCTACTGTGCATAGTCTGGTAGCAACTACTGAAATTACTGTTGTAAAATACTTGAATGATATTTATCTGAAACCAACATCGTTAGAGATAATAAAAGCCAGCTTTCAGCCATTGACGCTTTATTGTGTTCCTAAAGACGCAACAGACAAAACAGTCTTGTGGACATCTAGCGATGAAAATGTAGCTTCGGTTACCGATGAAGGCGTTGTGCTGGCCAAAGAATTGGGGGAGGCTATTATTACTGCTACAAGTGAAGATGGAGGCTATAAAGCGATTTGCACGGTGAGCGTTATCAATGAAATTATCCCCACGCCTTCTCCTGCTCCATCGCCTACAGTTAATCCTACGGTTTCTCCACAGCCCAGCCCAACTGCAACAGTTACGCCCACGCCAACTGCAACAGTTACGCCCACGCCAACCGCAACAGTTACGCCCACGCCAACTGCAACGGTTACGCCCACGCCAACTGCAACGGTTACACCCACGCCAACTGCAACGGTTACGCCTACGCCAACTGCAACGGTTACACCCACGCCAACTGCAACGGTTACACCCACGCGTTCTCCCGAAAGCAGGTCAAGAGAAATACGGATTCCAACAGCACGAACGATTGTGAATCGCAGAACGGTTACTCTCTTTGAAAATAAAAAATACCCGATACACTATCTGATAGATAACAATACCGATGTATTTGTTGAAGGGAACTTTGAAAGTGGATCTAAGCTGATGGTGGTGGAAGATCCTGCAGTATTACACACAAACTGCAAAGCGTGCGAAGAAATAAAAAGATATGAAAAGATGGGTAAGCTAGTTGAACTGTATGATGTATCTGTAACAGGTACATACGAAGGCAATGTTGGTGTCTCTTTTCCAGTGCCTGTTGGATACTATAATAAGAAAGTAAAAGTAATTCACTGTAATGATGGAGTTTGTGAGGAACGTACCATTCTAGCAGAGAATGGACGGGCGTTTGGCACTTACAGTGGGCTGTCTCCATTTGCGGTAGTGGAATATGAGGATGAAAACATCGCGATTTCTCAAGCAGGCTCAGTTAATAATCCAAATACAGCAGAGGCAACAGAAAAGGAATTTTTAGAATACTCAGTTACAACAAAAGCAAAAGAAGCCAGCAGTATGATAATCTGGCCCATCATACTGGTGGTAGGCGCGGCAATAGCAATTATTTTGCTGATAAACAATAGAAAGAAAAAAAGATCAGGAAATTGATTCGCAGTATTGTAAAAAATTTGCGGGGTAAAATTGAACACCTCTTGACAATGTTCAATATTAAGGATATTATATCATCACGATATCAAATAGATATCAATTTAATCGATAAAGTCGAATGAGGTGACTGCTATGGAAGAACGTATTTTATCAAACAAAAAAAATGGAATGGCTGTGCTGTTGATTACTATTTTCTTATACCTTGCGGCGATTGCAGGGTGTGTATTGGCAGGGATGTTGGACAACACCGCTCTTCTTGTTATTTCGTGTATCTGGCTTGGGATTGGCTGGTTCCCTTTTTTGGGGCTTAAGGTTATCAACCCTCAAGAGGCACTGGTTCTTACGTTGTTTGGTAAATATGTAGGAACATTAAAAAGCAATGGATTTTACTTTGTTAATCCGTTTTGTGTAGCTGTAAACCCTGCAGCAAAAACCAGATTAAGTCAAAGTGGCGATGTTTCATCAGAAACAAAGATGGTTGTAACAGGCGGAAACAAAGATGTTGTTGCAGAGCTTACAAATAAAAAAATATCGTTAAAAATAATGACATTAAACAACAATAGACAGAAAATCAATGACTGCCTTGGTAATCCTGTTGAGATTGGCATTTCTGTAATCTGGCAGGTGGTAGACACGGCTAAAGCAGTGTTCAGCGTGGACAATTACAAAGAGTATCTGTCCCTACAATGCGATGGCGCATTGCGCAATATTGTAAGAACATACCCCTACGATGTCGCACCAAATGTTGACACAACAGGCGATGGTGTTGCTGATGACGGCAGTTTGCGTGGCTCAAGTGCAATTGTTGCAGGCCGTATCAAAGAAGAAATACAGGGCAAAGTAGATAATGCGGGAATCGAGATCTTAGAAACAAGAATTACATACCTTGCGTATGCTCCTGAAATAGCGGCTGTAATGCTTCAACGTCAACAGGCATCAGCAATTATTGATGCCCGTAAAATGATTGTTGATGGAGCTGTAGGAATGGTGGAAATGGCATTAGACCGCCTTAGCAACAACAATATCGTTGATTTGGATGACGAACGCAAAGCCGCCATGGTGTCCAATCTACTGGTAGTGTTGTGTGGTAATAGAGATGCTCAGCCCATCATAAACTCAGGTAGTTTGTATTAAATGATATGGCAAACGAAAATCAAAAAAAACAGATTCCGCTTCGTCTGTCTAAAAAACTGTATGAAGATATTGCGCAATGGGCTGAAGACGATTTTCGCTCCATCAACGGACAAATAGAGTTTCTGCTTACTGAAGCAGTGGCTCAACGTAAAAAAAAGGCATCGGATGCTGATACGAAACACAATTTAAAATAGTAGCTGAATAACTTCAGCGGTTACAGACCATCCAAAAACCCCTGGTTCCGATCACTATCGAAACAGGGGTTTTATACTAATTCTTGATTAAAAACGTTATAAGTTTTTAATCCGTGCCATAGGCA
>CAZQBV010000057.1:0-19160 GCA_964592125.1 uncultured Christensenella sp. | reverse complement strand
GTGCAGGCAGAATGCCGACCCCAATATAACTGTTTTGGAAGAGGCCAGCACCATAGCCTATGGGAAGTATGCTGGGGCGCAGCACTTTTTTGTGCAGGCGTGTGGCGTGGTGTTCGAAATTATAGAAGCAACCGAGATAAGCGTGGTGAAAACGGGCTTTGTGGTAAGCGATGTGGGGCAGAGTGCGGCGTTTTTCGGGCATATGGGTTTGCAGGCGGAGGAAACATTTTCGCTAACAAAAAATGGGCAAACCTACAACGGCGCTGTGCTGACGGGTGCAAATAGCGCATTGCAAATAGAGCTGCTGCAGCCACAAGCGCCAAAACGCTACGAGCAAGCCATTCTGCCGGATATGACGGGCAACGTGCACTGCTGCTTTCATGTGCGGGGCATACAGCCGTTTTGGGAAGCGCTGCTGGGGCATGGCGCCACTGCGCAGGGGGCAATTACCACGGTGACGCATGGCATAAATGCTGGCGCGCAGGCGGGCTATATGACTGCGCCGGATGGCATAAAGCTGGAACTGTTTCAGGGGAAACCCACTGCGGTGTAACACCAAAATTCTATAGAAACTTGGGAAGCCACTTTCGGTATTGCGAATCACGATTCTGCACCACTTTTATCAAATCTATTGACTTTGTATTTGCCACAATATTATAGTATAGAAAAAAAGCGGCACCAGTGTGCCGGCATATTTTGTGAAAGTGGGCAGTATGGCTGATTGGAACCCGAACTTGTATTTAACATTTGAGAAAGAAAGAACCCAGCCGTCTATTGATTTGGTGAGGCGAATTGACAAAGATACACCCGAAAGAATCATAGACATTGGCTGTGGCCCGGGAAACAGCACCAAAGTATTAAAACGCAGGTGGCCTAAGGCAGAAATAATGGGGCTGGATCATTCGCAAGCCATGATGGAACAAGCGAAGAAAACAGATGAGGATATCCATTGGATATGCAAGAATGCCTCTGAAGATTTGGCAGAGCTGGGGAAGTTTGATGTTGTTTTTTCGAATGCGGCGATACAATGGATTCCCAATCAAGCATTGTTGTTGCAAAACCTGTTTGGGCTTTTGTGTGACAATGGCACACTGGCTGTTCAAGTGCCGTGCACTAAAAATATGCCCATCCATACGGAGCTGCAAAAGTTGATTCACACAGAAAAATGGGAAAGCGCTTTCCAGTCAGTTTCCTCCAACTATTCCATTCATACTGCCGATTTTTATTATGATATTTTAAGCGGAATATCAAACAGCATTGACTTGTGGGAAACCAATTACTATCACATAATGAATGACCATGCAGAAATTGTTCGGTGGTATAGCGGGTCGGGCTTGCGCCCTTACCTAGATTGTTTTGCGGAAGAAAGCGAGAAGAACCAATTTTTGGCCGAGTATGAAAGCTTGTTGAAACAGGCGTATCCTTTGCAGAAAGACAATAAAGTGTTATTTCCCTTTCATAGAATATTTTTTACTGTAAACAAGAAAGAATGCCGATTTGCAGGACAAAGATAGGGCATGAAAAAAGTGCGTTTCCATTGCCGGGAGACGCACTTTTGTATACTATCTATGCATTTCCAGAATTGGCCTATTGGTTGCCAATGCTGCGCCTAAAGTGATAGCCATACACGGAAAAGGTGATAGCCATAGGAAACAGCTCGGTTTTTTTGAACAGCGACCAGAAGAACAGCTTCCAGTAGTAGCGCCTGCCGCTGGACACAATGCCCAACTGCAAATTGGCCTTCAGCAGGGAAACAACATTGCCAAAGCTAAGCTTTCGGTTCTTTTTGTAAACAGGCAGCTTGTACTTTTTCAGAAAAGTTTTCACACGCTCGAAATATTGCTGAGGGGAATAAATGGTTTGCACCACTTCGTCGTAACCATTTTTCAAAACATCCAAATCCATTTTAGGCACAAAATTGATGCCTGTGTTCGTGCCCGAAAAGTCTGTAAGCAAACGGTCTTCTCGCTCTAGCCTGCTGTGCAGATCTGTACCTTTGGGCGCGTTTAGAATGCCCACCATTGCCGTAACAATGCCGCTGCCCTGTATGAAGGAAATCATCTTTTCGAATACCGAGGGGTGGTCGCTATCGAACCCCAAAATGAAACCGCCCTGCACCTGCATGCCGTGCCGCTGGATGGCATCCACACTGGCGGTAAGGTCTCGGCCGGTATTCTGCAGCTTGTTGCACTCCGAAAGGCTTTCCTTGCTGATGGTTTCTATGCCAATGAAAACGGTGTCGAACCCTGCGCTAACCATCATATCCATTAGCTCCTCGTCATCTGCCAAATTGATGGAGGCCTCTGTGAAAAACGAGAAAGGATACTTCTTGTTTTTCATCCAAGCAATTAAATCTGGAAGCACTTCGGCTTTTAGTTTTTTCTTGTTGCCAATGAAATTATCATCTACAAAAAAGAGACTGCCGCGCCAACCTGTGGCATAGATATATTCCAACTCGTTGATAAGCTGCAGAGAAGATTTGGTGCGGGGCTGGTGCCCGAACAGGGAAACAACATTGCAAAACTCGCAATGGAAGGGGCACCCGCGGGAATATTGTATGCTAAGCATGGCATAGTGCTTGGTATCCAGAAGCTCCCATGCGGGAAGCGGGGAGGTATCCAAACTGGGCCAGCCCACCCATTCGTAAACATGTTTTGCAGTGCCCTGCTCCAAATCCTTCAAAAACACGGGCATGGTTAGCTCCGCTTCGTACAAAAGCAAATGGTCTACCATATCAAATTCTTCCTGTTCTGCAGTGAACAGGGGGCCGCCGCCCACCATTTTAGCGCCCAAGGCCTTGCAGCGGTCTATCACCTGCAATGTGGATTCTTTTTGAATGATCATGGCACTGATGAAAACATAATCTGCCCACAAAATATCCTTGTCGGTTAGCTTGGCTACATTCATATCTACCGCTTTTTTGTTCCACTCCTTTGGCAAAAGGGAGGCAACGGTAATAAGCCCCAGCGGGGGCAAATTTGCCTTTTTGGAAATAAATTTCAATGCATAACTAAAGCTCCAAAAAGTTTTTGGCGCTTGCGGGGATAGCAATAATATATTCATATGGTTTATCCTTTATGTAAGAGATACTTCAATTCCGAATAGAGCAATACAAGCAGTATACGATGTTTGGCGAAAAGAAGTATGGAATTGCTGTATTAAAAATAGTATTTCTTTACTGGATACTATTTCCAAGCAAAGCAGATGGTCGCTTTTACACTGCTGGTGCATAAATGCGTTTGGCTGTGAGGAACTGGAAAGCGACATACTATGTTTTTAAAAAAATCGCCTTCCCCGTTTGGGAAAGACGATTTTTTAAATCAACTTAAGCGGATTGCACGTTGGTTGCACGCAATTTATTGCTGTTTTTCGGGTCTGTTTCTATATCAAATGTAACGGACTGACCCTCCTGCAAAGATTTGTACCCGTTGTCGGACACAATTGCGGAGAAGTGCACGAATACATCATCATCGCCATTGTCGTTAGAGATAAAACCAAAACCTTTTTCCGAATTGAACCATTTTACTGTACCAGTTTGCATACTTGGTACCTCCTGAATTTAATTATTACAAGTAAATAAAAATCCCCATATATATGTGATAATCATAAACTGCGATTTTCACAAATACGGGGTTTACAAATACTTCTAATATGACACAATAATAGCATGGCTAAAAGCCTTTGTCAAGCAAATAAATATTTTTGCTGCAGTGCTGCAAATTATGGCTGGCCTAGCTTGCGTATGGCATGTGCAGGGCAATTTTCGTAGCATAAGCCACAATGCAGGCAATGCGCCGCATCAATCACATAGGGCGCGCCCTTGCCAATGCAGCCAATTGGGCAGTTTTGCTTGCAAATACCGCATTGTGTACAGGTGCTTTCTATGAAAAAGCCTTTTGGGCGAATGACCTCGCCACCAAAGGCAAAGGATTCCCTGTGAATGGGGTGTACGCTGAGATCGAACAACTCCCCCGTGCCTTTAAAAATGCTGAATACATCCAATATGTATCGGCTTTGGCCGGGGTAGATACTGTTCAGAGAGGGGTTTTCCTGAAACACCTTGGCCAACCAAGAGACATCCTCTTTTTGAACCTGCCCCTGTATGCGCACGCTTTTGAAGTCTGGCGTTAGAGTGGTAACGGCTACCATGGGGCGCTGCATCAACTGTTGGTAAAACTCTTTTCCCCGTGACACAACAAAATACAGCTTTTCGTTCTCCACCAGCATCACATCTATAATGCGCACCTGCGGGTTTCCTGCATCATCCACAGTGGCAAAGGAAACATCCTTGATATCCCGCAATATTTGAAGATATGTTTGAACACTCATACTACTACCTACCTATAATAAGACCTGTTTTGATGGGTTTAGTATACCAAGTTTGCCCCTTGCGTTCAAGCGGAGGGTGCAAATTAAATATATTACAAATTTGTATAATGTCTAAAACTGTATTGTATTCTGGAAAGATACAAAGTATAATATGTAAGGTTATGATAAGCAACTGAAGGGACTATGCTTATGCTGTTTAATTCGTATGAATTCATGTTCTTCTTCCCCATTGTTGTAATTGCATACTTTATAATACCGCAAAAGGCGAGGTGGGCATGGCTGCTGGTGGCTAGCTACTATTTTTACATGTCGTGGAACCCCAAATATGCAATACTGATTGCAACCTCTACTGTGATTACATTTTTAAGTGGAATTTTAATATCCAAAGCAAACCAAATAGAAAATGAAGGCAAGCGAAAAAAGCGCAAAAAAATGTGGGTGGCGCTTAGCTTTGGCATTAATATAGGCATACTCTTTTTCTTTAAATATTTCAACTTCTTTTTGGACAGCATGAACTCTGTGCTGGCATATGCCAATATTGCGCTAGACCCACCCATGTTTGATATTTTATTGCCGGTGGGCATATCGTTCTATACATTTCAGGCACTAAGCTATACGATGGATGTGTATCGGGGGGATTTGCAGGCATCGAGACACTTGGGCAAATATGCACTGTTTGTATCGTTTTTCCCCCAGCTGGTAGCCGGGCCTATAGAGCGCGCCCAAGATTTGCTGCCCCAGTTTGACGAACGGCATACTTTTGATTACAGTAGGATGAAGCGCGGGCTGATGCTGATGCTGTGGGGGTTCTTTTTAAAACTGGTGATTGCCGACCGTGTTGCCATACTGGTGAACACCGTGTACAACAACTATCAGCTTTATGCGGGCTTTGAAACCATTACGGCCACTGTGTTTTTTGCAGTACAAATTTATTGCGATTTTGCGGCATACTCTTTGATTGCGATGGGCGCGGCCGAGGTGATGGGCTACAGGCTAACACAAAACTTTGACCGACCCTATTTCTCGAAATCGATTAAAGAATTTTGGCGGAGATGGCATATTACGCTGGGAGCATGGTTCAAATATTATGTGTACATTCCGCTGGGTGGAAACCGCAAGGGGAAGGCCAAAACATACCGAAATACAATGATTGTTTTTTTGACCAGCGGGCTGTGGCACGGCGCCAGCTGGAACTTTGCCATATGGGGGCTGCTGCATGGGGGATATCAAGTGGCGGAGGACGCACTGCTTCCCCTGCGAACAAAGACCATAAAGAAGCTGAGAATAAACGAGCACTCTTTTTCGCATAAGCTGTTTCAAACAGCATTGACATTTGTATTGGTTTGCTTTGCGTGGGTATTTTTCAGGGCGAACACACTGGCAGATTCCATTGGAATTATAGGAAATTCGCTGTACTTTAACCCTCAGGTATTTTTCAATGGAGATATATTTAAGCTGGGATTGAATGCAACGCAAATGAGCATAGCGGTTGGTGCGATGGCTGTGCTGCTACTTTCCAGCTGGCTGGCACGAAAGGGAAGTGTGCGGGATATGTTGCTGCGGCAGAATTTGGCGCTGCAGTGGATTTTGTTTTTCGCGGGTATTTTTACAATACTGATATTTGGAATATATGGGCCGGCATACGATGCACAAGCGTTCATTTATTTTCAATTTTAGGAAGGGAGCAAACAAATGAAATTGCAAACAAGACAAAACCTAATAAAAGCGTTGTCTTTTTCTTTGATATTTGTGCTACTGTTCTCCTTTGTAAATGTTGCCCTGAAAATGAAGAAAAACTATGGAAACCTTTTGATAGAAAACTTTTATAAAGAAGAGCCAAACACAGTGGATGTGCTGTTTCTGGGAACAAGCCACACCTATGTAAGCGTGAACCCTGCGCTGCTTTGGGACGACCACGGCATAGCCAGCGTAAACATGCCCAGTGCGGGTCAGCCTACGTGGAATATGTATTATTATTTGAAAGAGGCATTGAAATATCAACAGCCCAAATTGGTTGTTTTGGATGTTTTTTCCATGATTATAATACAGCGAGAAGGGGAGCTGCAATACGGCGGCGAATATGCCTCTTATGACAGAATGGTACACAGCAACATAGGAATGAAATTTTCCCAAAACAAGATAGACTCTGTTTTTGCAAGCGCACCAAAGGGATTGCGGTTGGACTTGCTGTTGGGATTGCCGGTGTATCACAACCGATATGAAGAATTGTCGGATGCGGATATGCAGTATATGCTGGGTGGGGATTTGGAAGAATCCAAAAACTATATTACCAGATGGGAAGGCAAGGAAGTAGAACGAAGAGACAACGCCGATTTGCAAGAAACGGCAGCGATTCATGAAAAGTCGCTGGAATATTTTGAAAAGACAATAGACCTGCTTCGCGAAAAGGATATACCGGTATTGCTGGTGGATACGCCCTATTCCGTAAGCGATGAGGACAGAAAAATAATAAACTCTATTAAGGCGGTTGCGCAGCAAAAGGGTGTGGACTACCTAGAATATAACGACGACTATGATAGGCTGGGTCTGGATTTCAGCCAGGATTTCAGCGATAACTCTCACCTAACTGTTACTGGGGCAACAAAATTTACACATGATTTGGGAGAACAGATAAAAAGCAAATTTGATATTCCGGACAGAAGAGGCCAGGCGGGGTATGAATCTTGGGATGTGTGCAGCCAGCAGTGGCAGCAAAAAATAAGAAACCAGCAACTGCAACAAACCAAAAAACTGGGAGACTTTTTGGCCTTGGCAGACAATGAAAACTATTTTGTTGCAATGTATATGGAATCGGCAGAAAAACCGGTGATGGCGGAAGATGGCACGAAAGAAGTGCCGGTAGTGAAAGTAAAATCCGAGGCATACAAACAGCTGGGGCAGTTTCACTTGTCTACAGATTTATCTCAGAAGCTGCACTGCGACTTTTTGGCGGTGGTGGATGATGGGGGAAGTAAGCTGGAAATTTGCGGGGAAACTGCGGTATCCCAAACCTTTGATGTGGCAAACAAGAAAATAAAAATGTTGGTGCCGGGCAATACGGAAGCGACCCCATTTATTATGGTGGATCAAAAGCGTGTGGACAAGGGTGAAAAAGGTCTGAACATTGTGGTTTTCGATAAAACATTGGGCATTGTGGCAGATAGCGTGGCCTGCGACATTTTCAAGACCGATGATTTAACCAGAGAATAGAATTCCCACCGATGCGAAAAAATACGCCGAGTGATGTCGGCGTATTTTTATGTGTTAATTTATTTCGCAGATTATTCGCTTTTCTGTTCCCGAACATGGCGGCCAGAGGCTGCCTGCGCAAACACGGCTATGCCAGCCACAACAAGATAGATGGCAAAGATAAACCACATAACCAGCGTGGTGACAAAGGGCGAGAACAGGAAGAACAGACCCAGCATGATATTCAAAATGCCGCTGGCAATAAGCCCACCCGCATTTTGTGCCCCGGCCTTTTTGTATGCGCCATAGGAAGCAATTTGCGTAAGCCCGCTGGACAGTGCAAGAAAGCCCAGAAGAAACGCAAACATAATGGCGGTGCCCAAGGTGCTGATGCGCAATACCATAACGCCCAGTAGAATAAAAATGATGCCGTTGGCAATCAGCCATCCGTTTTTATATTCGGAGGGCGTTCTGAAATAGATAATAATTTGATAAATTCCGTAAATAATAAACCCTACGGTGGCAATGTCCATTACCACAATGGCAGATTTCACGGGCATTACCATAATAACAATGCCCAGCGCTATCATAGCAAGTGCGGCCAAAATGCCCACTGCCCTGTTGCCCTTTGCCAAACGATCTGTTATGGAATGCATAACAGGAGGCTTTTGCTGTGGTGGCTCTCCCTGAGGTGTGTTGGCAGCAGCTTCGCTGCCAGTGGACTCCTGATGTACATGTTCACTCATGTTTTTTTCCTCCAACCATAATATACGAATAAATACATCCGTACTATAAATTTACACCAAATAGTATAGTTTAAAACATATTCTGAAAAAATACCCATTGCTGGTAGAGGTCTTTTTCATTAAATAGAAAAGAAATAGAACATTGCTTCTATACTGGATTTTCCAGTGATGGTATGGTATAGTGGGTAAAAGTCGAGGATAGATATGATGAATGGTCAAAATAATATAGAATAAGATTGTGAACAAACTGTAAATAGCGACATTGTGCCTTGAAACGGTTTATATATACAATAACATAAAATGCCTAATGTTAACGAATTTTGAGCAAACAAGAAAAAGGTGACAATACTTGATTTACCAAGACTGGTATGATATAGTAAAGCGGAGTCGCGTTAAAAAAATTAAAAATAATTTAATATGTAAAAATACGACTGTAAATGCGACCAAGTTCTTAAAAAACAGGGTTGAAAAGACAAAAGGGCGTAAATAGGCAATACACCTAAGCGATATACAGCGATAGAATGATACCAAAGGATGGCGAAAGCCGTGTAAGAAGTGTGTGGAGGAAAGCAAATGAAAACGCGAAAGGAACGTAAAAATAGAAGGAAAGTAAGCAAAAGAGCGATACTGCTGCTACTGGCGCTTGCCTTGGTGCTGGCAATGATTCCCCAAGGGGTGCTTGCACAGCAAGAGGGCGCTGTTTTGGATGGCACCTTGCAGCAAGAGGCCGATTTGGCGGCAGCCCCTCAGGAACCTGCGGCAATAAGCCAAGCAGAGGAACCCGAGGACAATGACCCGCCGCAAGAGCCAACCGAGCCTGAGCCGGCCGCAATGTATGCGGTTGCGTTTTTTGACGTTAATGGCCAAATTGGTGAGGTGCAGCAGGTGGCAGAGGGCGGCGCGGCAGTAGCGCCCGAAGAGGCCAATGTGGCGGTACCCCAAGGCGAAGTGTTTGAAAGATGGGATACAAATGCCTATTTGAACGTAACATCAAACTTGAATGTGAATGCGGTGTATGCGCAGGCGCCCGAACCGCCCAGCGACACCGAGCATACAGTCACTTTCTTTGACAAAGATGATGTGCTATTGAATGCGGAGACACCCGTGACAGTGACGGCGGGTGGCTTTATGCTGGCAACGGATATTCCCACAGCCCCGGTTGTTGAAGGGCAAGACTTTGTGGGCTGGCAGGACAAGGCGCAGCCAGAAAATGTGTACACAAACGAACAGCTTGTGGCGCTTCCTATAGAAAAAGATATGCAGCTACAGGCAAGCTATTCCGCACCGATTGCACAATTTACAGTGAACTTTGTTGTGGATGGCCAAACATATGCTTCGCAGCAAGTGGCGGATGGCGGAACGGCCACTGCACCTGCGGACCCGGAACTGACTGCGGGAAAAACAGCTTTCCTAGGCTGGTTTGCAGCGGATGCAACGGAAGCTTTCAACTTTGCAACCCCTGTTACAGCAAACTTGGAACTGACGGCAAAGTTTGAAGAGGATGGGCTGGTGTATCACGCAGTTACCTTTATGGTGGGGGATGCCCAATACCAAAAAGACTGGGTGCTGGAAAATACAGTGTGCCCAGAGCCGCAAACAACACCGCCAGTACCAGAGGGATACACCTCTTTTGAAGGCTGGTTTGCAGAGGGCGCTACCGAAGCATTTGATTTTTCGACACCCATTGCAGCGGATTTGACACTGACGGCAAAATTTAAAGATACATACTTGGTGCAGTTTTTGGATTCCGACCTAAATACGGTAATTGCCTCCCAGCAAATACCCATTGGCGGAACCGCGCAGCAGGATGATAGCATAAGCCCGTTTACCCCACAGGGCAAAATGTTTGAGCACTGGAGCCTGAAGGACACAAATGGTGCAAAGTATGACTTTAGCACGGTGGTAACCCACGATATAAAACTGGTGCCCACCTTTTTGGACACACACTATGTAAGCTATATCTCATTTGGCACTCCTGTACTGCCACAGCTGGTGAAGCATGGCTATAGCGCAACGGCGCCGGCTGTGCCCACACGCACGGGCTATACATTCTTGCACTGGTCTACAGTGGCGGATGGCCCGGCTTATGACTTTGCCACTGCGATAACAGAGGATATAAAACTGTATGGCGTGTGGACACCCGAAGATGTAAACTACACGGTGGTGTATTGGGTGGAAAAAGAAGGATTGCCCAGTGATGTGGATTTGACCAATCCCGAGAACTATGGCTATGCAACCTCTGCCATTGCGACGGCGAAGGCAGGTACGGATGTAACTATAGATGCGGCAAATGCAGCCATTCCCGATGGCTATTATTACACCGAATTTCATCATGGCGGCAGCGCAACCATTTCCGGTGCGGGCACCAGTGTGGTGAATGTGTATTTGGCACGAAAATATTATGATATTAAGTTTGACTTGGCGCAGTATAACAACTATGAATCGGCAAACAATTATAAATATGACTATGAAGCAAGAATGACTGCACCCAACCAAGCCACCTATATAGGCGGTGCAGGTGCGGAAGAATACACCTTCCGTGCAAAGGTGGGGCAGAACATTGCAAGCATGTGGCCAGTGCTGGAGTACAGCAATGGTGGCAGCAACATGGGTATGCAGAGAAATTACTACACATGGGATGCAAGCGGGCAAAAATGGAATGCTCCCACAAAAATTGACTATAAATTTACCGGATGGACACCCCCGGCGGATGTGCAAGCGAATGTGCTGTGGGTATCCAAACGTGTGATAATGACAGAGGACATGGCGCCCAAAACAAGCAACGTGTTGCAGATGTCTGCAAACTGGAGCACCACAACCAATCAATTTTTCCTGCAATATCTGTTTGAATCTTTGAATCAAACAGATGAACCGGAGGCAGATGGTGTAGAGCGTGTGTTGTACAATGGGAAATACTACGATAGAAGCGCTACCTACACGCAGTATGCAGAGGGCAACAGCACCAGCTTTAACGCGAAGGCCATAAGCGGCATGTACAATTCCTATTTGCCCACGGCAGTGCCCACGTTGCAAGAGGATGGCAGCACGCTGTATGTGCAGCAGTTGTTCTACGACAGGCGCGAATACAACCTGGAGTTTGACACGCAGGGGGCGGCGCCCATTGCGGCAGAGAAGAATATAAAATATGAAGCGAACATTGAAAGCTTGAAACCTGCAGACCCCACGCAGGCGAACAAAAAGTTTTTGGGCTGGTATTTGGATTCGGACTACAAGCAAGCCTTTGGCTTTACCGGAAAAACCATGCCCAACCACAGCCTAAGGTTGTACGCAAAATGGCAAGCGCAAGACTACAAGGTGGAATATTACAGTGAAGTGGGTGCAGGTGGCAGCCAAGTGGGCGCGGCAGGTGTGGCGGAAGGCGCATTGCTAAGCTTCCCGGACGGTATCTATAATATTGGCCAGAAATATGACGGACTGGGCGTGTTTAAGGGCTGGTACTGGTATCCGGATGCCAGCATGGGCTTGATACAGTACAAATTTGACATTCCTGTGTATAGCGACCTGAAATTGTATGCACAGTGGGAAAAGGATAGCTACAAGATTGAATACCGTGCGGGTGCAGGCACAGGCACGCTGCCTGTGGATGGTCACGACTACGAGCGTGGCGTGTATGCACGGGTGGCGGATGCGCCGGAACTGGTGGGCAACAATGGCAAGGTGTTCATTGGCTGGCAGCAGGCAGATGGCCTGGGCAATGCAGCGGGAGCGACCTATTACCCCGGCAACGCCATACGCATAAACAACACCACAGTGCTGATAGCGCGCTATGTGGATGCCAATAAAATTGGCTATCTAACCTATTACAAAAACTTTGGTACATCTACAGATAAAAAAGTGACCAAGGTGGAGAAAAACACAAATGTGATGCTGATAGACAGCCCGTTTGCACAGGAGGGTTACGACTTTAAGGGATGGACACTAAATGCGGTTGAGCCCAACACGGCAAACTTTATGCAGCCGAATTCTGAATTGGCCATTGGCAACGACAATGTGGATGTATATGGGCAGTGGGCAATTCGCAAATATACTGTGGAGTACAAAGCGGGCGAAAATGGCAGTATAGACCCCGCAACGCAGACCACTACGTTTGGTGGGATAGAGCACTTTACAACATGGGCGGATGCAACGAACCAAGCCGGAAAATATCGCGTGAAAGTGCCCACAGTGCAGCCGAATGATGGCTATTACTTTGCAGGATGGGATGTGGCACAACCCGCAAATGACTATGTGATGACAAAGAACCTGACCTTTACCGCCATATTTAAGGCGAAGGCAAGGATAACCATTACGCCGAATAGTGATGCAAAGGTGTATGATGGCACAGCGCTGACACTGGGTACAGATGCGTACACAACCAGCGGAACTTTGGAAAATGCACAGGATGTACTGGCAATTACCGTTTCCGGTGCAAGCCAAACGGATGTGGGCAGCGCGAAAAATACAGTAACCAGCGTAACTGTAAATGGCCAGCCCAACTCGGATAGATATATCTTTACACTGGAAGAGGGCAAAGTGGAAGTAACGCCGCGCCCCATAACCGTAATGGCCAGCAGCCTGCGCGGAACATACACAGGCAGCGCCTACACACTGGGCAACACGGCCTACACAGTGAACCCGGCGGCAGTAGCTGGCGATAAAGTGACAGCCACAGTTTCCGGCGGAAGCATAATCAATGTGGGCAGCGTGGCCAATACCGTTGGCGATGTGAAAATAACCAAAGACGGCAATGTGGATGCATCGGGCAACTACACCATAAGCAAAGTGAATGGCGTGATAGAAGTGCTGCGTGGAACGGCAACCATTCAGGCAAACAATGCGGCGAAGCTGTATGGCGAGCAAGACCCGGAACTGACAGCCCAGATATTTGGGGCAAGCAACCTGAACTACAGCTTGCAGCGCGTGGCGGGTGAACAACCGGGAACCTACGATATAAACGTGATTTTGGGAAGCAACCCCAACTACACCGTTTCCACCATAAAGGGCAGCTTTACCATAGCGCCCAGCGATGTGCAAATTATGGTAGTGGCGGACAACAAAGCCAAAACCTATGGCACGAAGGATGAACCGCTAACAGCACAGGTGCATGGCAAGCTGGCCCCGGGCGACAAAGTAAACTACACACTGCAGCGTGTGCCGGGCGAAGCGGTGGGAAGCTACAAAATAGCGGTGACGCTGGGCAGCAACCCCAACTACAGCAACATACTGGCAGTGGATGCCTCCTACAACATTGTTCCTAAAAATGCGGAAGTAGTGGCAGAAAACAAAACCAAGGTGGAGGGCACAAAAGACCCCAAACTGACAGCAAAAGCAACAGGCGTGCTGGCGGGAGACACCCTAAACTATACGCTGAAACGCGTAGCGGGCGAAGCTGTGGGGAAATACGCCATTAACGTGGTGCCCGGCAACAACCCCAACTACAATGTTTCTACGATAAAGGGGAACTTTACCATAACGCCCAGCGATGCACAAATTACGGTAGTGGCAGACAGCAAAGCCAAAACCTATGGCACGAAGGATGAAGCGCTGACAGCACAGGTGCGTGGCAAGCTGATACCCGGCGAAAAAGTGAACTACACACTGGAGCGTGTGCCGGGCGAAGCGGTGGGAACCTACAAAATAGCTGTGAAGCTGGGTAGCAACCCAAGCTACAAAAACATACTGACAGTGGATGCGAACTACAACATTGTCCCTAAAGATGTGCAAGTGGTGGCAGACAACAAAACCAAGGCGCAGGGCGCGGCAGACCCCGAACTGACAGCAAGCGTAACAGGCGTGCTGGCGGGAGATACCCTAAGCTATACACTGAACCGTGCAGCGGGTGAAGCGGCTGGGCAATATGCAATAAACGTGGTGCCCGGCAACAACCCGAACTACAACGTATCTACAACCGGTGGCATACTGACCATTAGCGGAGGCGTAACCCCGCCACCAGTACCGCCAGTGCCACCAGTACCACCAGTGGATCCGGTAACACCAGCAGGGCCTATCGCACCGATAGACAATGGCGCAACCCCGCTGGGCAACAACCCAGCCACACAGCAATTTGACAATGGCAAAACGCCTTTGGCAATGGGGCAAGGGAACTCTTGGGCACTGTGGAACTTGATACTGACCGTGTTGACAGCGGTGGTAATGGCAGCGCTGCTGATTGGCTACTTTGTGGGCAAGCGCAAGCAACGTGACGAAAAAGCGGGCTATGCATACGAAGTGAAACGTAGGGGAATGGTTCGCATGGTGAGCATAATACCCACGGTGGCGGCAATTGTGATCTTCCTGCTAACACAGGATATGAGCAGACCCATGGTGCTGGCAGACCAGTGGACACTGCTGATGGCGGCAATAGCTGTAGCCCAAATAGTGGTGGCGGCGTTCAGCCACAAAAAACACAAGGAAAACAATGATCTGGATGGTGCAAACCCCCAGAAGGCCTAACACCAGAACGGCAAGAGCAGACATACAGGCACAAAAAAACACCCTTCCAAATTGGAGGGGTGTTTTGCGTTTGCCGATATTAGTTGCCGAACACAAGGCTGGCAAAATCCAAAGGCTGCACACATGCGCCATCTTTATACACACGCATGTTGCCGCCGGAAATTTCGTCTATCAGCACCACTTTGCCATCCACCGTGCCAAACTCCAGCTTGATGTCGTACAGCTCGCCACCCTTCTGCTGCAAATCCTGCTGGATTAGCTTGCTGATGCGCTGGGTAAGCTGCTTTAGCGTGTCGTATTCCTCCGCAGTAAGAATGTTCAGTGCCACAAGGCCGTCCTTCGTAATCAGCGGGTCTTCACGTTCGTCGTCCTTTAGCGTAACCTCTACATAGGCATCCAGCGGCTGCCCGTCCTTCGCGTAGGCGCCATACCTGCGAATGAAGCTGCCCACTGCCTTGAAACGGCAAATAACCTCTATCCCCTTACCAAACACATCTGCCTTTTTTACCGTCATGGTGTTGTTGGCAATATCCGCATCCACAAAATGCGTGGGAATGCCCTCGGCCTCTATTTTGCGGTAGAAATAGTCCGTTAGCCGCACGCACAGGTTGCCCATGCCCTCTATGCTGAGCCCCACGGTGTTTGCGCCGGGGTCGAACGCACCATTCGCACCGGTTACATCGTCTTTAAACTTCAACAGATAGTCGCCATTTTCCAGCTCGAAAACGGTTTTGGTTTTGCCTTCGTAAACATGCTTCATCCTAAAAAAACCTCCCTAGATTGCGTTTCAAAATTTGCATACCATTGATGCAATGCACACAAATAATAATACAGCAGCAAAAGCCGGTGGTCAATCATTATGCATCACATGAAACCAGAGTTTTTGAAGCGACCCCAAAAGGAGTAGCTTACTAGCCCCTTGCTTTATGCGCAGCGAAAAACTATACTGAAACTACATTTTTTGCCCAATACAAGGGGCGGGGCACACCGAATAAAAATACAATATGTGAATAGGGGGACTGTGGGAATGGATGTGAAAAAAAGCTATGCCAACATGACTGCGCAACTGGTGGAGGAGCATCGCAAAATTTTCGAGCTATTGGATATGCGGCAACTGGAAACGCTGCTGGATGTGATTGCCAAAACGGACAACATTTTTATATTGGGCGCGGGGCGCGAGGGCATTTCGCTGCGCAGCTTTGCCATGCGGCTGGCGCACATGGGCAAGCGGGCGGCATGGATTTGGGACGACACCACCATTGGCATAAAGCCGGGGGATTTGTTTTTCCTATCCGATGGGCGCGGGCAAATAGAATCGTTCCGCTATATACTGGAAAAGGTGAAGGAGGCGGGCGGCAAAATTGCCATGCTTACTGCCAACCCAGATGGGGAAAACGCGAAGATGGCGGACTATGTGCTGTTTGTGCGTTCTTCGGCGTATTTGGTAGAGCGGGATGATGTGGTGCCCACCATGCAAATGATGGGCAACCAGTACGAGCAGCATCTATACATGCTGTGTGATGTGATGGTGATGCTGTTGGTGGAGAAGCTGGGGCTAACCTATGACGATTTGGAAGCGCGGCACAGGAACGTGGAGTAGCGGCGCGGAAGCTGGGGTTTGAACTGTTGGGGTCTGCGGTGGGAGGAATCCTGCCGTGGGCTTTTTTTGAGTTTTCTTCCATATAGTTGGTATAATTTACAGATGTTTACTTGGTGGGCAGTGGGGTGGTATAATGATAAATAGATTTATTAGTCTGAAACATTGGTAAAATTCTCGAATAAAATTGAAAATTGATATTTAAGGGAGATAAACTGATAATGTTATTTGATATACGCACTAAAGACTCTGCATGTAAATTCGTACAAGAGTTTTTTGCAATTACATATGATGAATTCATTCGCGAATATACAATTGAATGCAAGAACGATTTCGAATTATTTTGGAAAAAACGGATTGGCCATATTGATTCTACAAATATTGATAATTTAGAATTTATAGTTTTCCATGTTACATCAAATAATGATAACTGTAGAGAAATTATGGAAGGTGGAATAAAAAATTTACAGTTGGTACTATCAGAATGTTCAAACCTCAGCGAAAAATTAATGCAGAACGGAATTAAATTTGATATAAAAAATAAAAAGGTGGAAGTGGATGAAAAAACTTTCGATATCGATTATGACTATTATAGAAACCGGAATAATCTTCCTAGTTGTGAAGAACATATTAAGAATGTTTCTCGAAAAATATACAATGATTTTGCAATAAATGGCTTCTTTAAATCTGATGACATAGCTCGATATTATAAATGCCCAGAGTTTTTAACCAGTCTTAGTAAGATGCTACCTCAAAAAACAATTGACCGGAGTTGGGAGAGCGAGAGCAAAGGATATCTCATAGTATTTCGTGCTCAGTTTGATGAATTTGATTGGTTCACCTTTTATGGTACCAAAAATGAATACGAAAATGATTTGTCGAAACTACAATTAAAAAAATGGCTTTTAAGAGAAGCCATATATAGTAGCTTCGAAAATGGAGAGAGTTGTATTGTCGCGTATATGAAACCTGAAATTTGTATCTTACCTGAAAAAATAATAGAAATTATTGATTTGCAAGACAGTAAACTAGGTTGTATGTAAATTCTTTCTAAAGGGGGAATTCTTGCTATAGAATAGTTTGCGGCAGATGAAAAAAATTCAGCGGTATGGAGCAGGCTTTCTGTAGCAATGATTTTAAATAAACCAAACAAATTAAGAAGGAGCTGGTTCAAAAACTGAATACAGCTCCTTTTTAATTTGTTCTTAATCTATGAGTCTGTTTTGTTTAGAGGATAGTATTGCGTTATCTATCGCAATTTAACTTGTCCTAAATATCGTCGTCGGGTATCAATTCATTCACGTCGAATATGGGTAGAAGCAATGGGCTAACCCCTGCCAAAGCAGTAATTTGAGTTACAATTGCTCTAAGATAAGGTAATAGAATAGCCGTGCCATTGTAAGTCAACAAGGTTTTTTTTTCATCTTCATCTATTACCGTAGGATCAAAATCAAAAAAACCAATTAAGTCTACACATAATTCAAAAGGGAAATCTTTTGGATCTTCGTTAATCTCGTATCGCATAGATACGGTATATCCCTTATCCTTAGTGCTATCCAAACTAATTCCAAATTGATTGCTATAACTAAACGACCTTTCACTGTCGATATTCCCAGTAAGCAAGAACTTCATTTCAAGAATATGGTATGCTCTAAGCTGCATTTTAGATAATACTTTATCCATAATATAACCTCACACTACATCCCGCAAAATTGAAGCTGTCCTTTGTCCATTGCGATGCAACTACTTGCAATGTCTCTCGGCACATAATCGCTGAAATTTCTCGTTATATATCTGTCAGCAAGCTTAAAAATCTTTTGAGGTTGTGCTTCTTTCTTCTTAATTTCTATTTCCAAATCTAAAGCTACCAATATTTTTATAATTGTGTCTAACCTTGGAGAGCCATTGCAGTTTTCAAATCTTGCTATCGCAGATTGTTTTTGTCCCGTAGCAGTAGCAACGTCTTCTTGACTAAGCCTTTGGTCAATCCGTGCTGAAATTATATCTGCTACCAATTGAGAGTGAATTTCCACTTCGCTCCAACTAGAACCCATAACCTGTTTGGCATCTTGTTCGAATTCTGAAAGTGTCTTATAATTACTCATTTTCCATACCTCTCAATCCAGTCATCCCGTCTATGCTTCGCTTTTAGTATCTCTCTAGTGGGTGCCTTTCTTGTTTGCTTTGGGCCATATTGGTGCAAAAGAACAATTTTTTTATCCTTCCACGTAAACAAAAAAACTCTATTGTTCCCGGGACGTATTTCCCATATACTATCCCCTATATGTGCTACTTTGTCTTTTGGAGCGTATGTTCCATATTGTTCCAAAAGCTTGCTGCATGTCTCAAACTGCTTTAGTTGGATTTGAAACGACCTTTTTTTGGCATTTTGCACCAAAGAAGAAAGCCACTCACCAACAGGAGAATTTCCTTTCGCATCTACATAGAATATAATTTCATATGTATGACTCAAACACATACCGACACCACTAGTCTACTGAATCGAATTATAACATATTCGTTATAATTGTCAACGCTTTTGCTACAGTTTAAACAATTT
Source organism: uncultured Christensenella sp. (assembly GCA_964592125.1). Classification (GTDB taxonomy): domain Bacteria; phylum Bacillota; class Clostridia; order Christensenellales; family Christensenellaceae; genus UBA5399. The sequence goes on along the minus strand of CAZQBV010000057.1, from coordinate 286 downwards.
GTTCATTTTTATAATAACATTAATTGCCAGTAGTATCAATCTTTTCTTAAAACATCTCTTATCTGTCTTTATTTCAATTATAACATTTAATTAAACCGAATTGAATGACAAACTACTTACTTTCTGGTGACATCTTCATGTCAACTTTTTAAAAAGATTAGGCCGTGTGTTAAATTTGTGTATTTCCGAGCCTTAAATATGAATGGATATTTCATATCTAAAATCAATGTCGATTAGAGCGTGTTCGATAAAACAATGATGCACAAAAAGTGGTATGATGGTGTAG
>CAZQBV010000056.1:1515-19316 GCA_964592125.1 uncultured Christensenella sp. | reverse complement strand
TAGAGCCACCCGCCCGTACCAGCCTTACCATTCCATAAGTAGTTTGTATATACAACACTTCCTGCCCCAAGGCAATGCGGTTTCTCACTTCCAGCGTCACACTTACCGCTGTAGAATTCTTTATCAATAGTTCGCACAACCGCGATGCGTCTGCCTTTTTGCACTGCACACTTAAGCGATATGCCGGGCTTTGTCCCTTTGTAAGCACAGGAACAGCCCATGCATCCAGCGCACCCTTATCAATCATAAATTCCAGAAGATAACGCATGTCCTCGCCGGTCATATCATCAATATTGGTATTGATCTCACAAACTTGTTCCTGTTTCATATCCACTTCACATCACAATCTATAAGTCAAACTTTGTTGTGTTACTTTCCAGCATCACTATGTAGGCCGCACTGGAAAGCCTGTTCAGCACCAGCTGTATCCCTTCAACGCAAGGGCTTTGAATTTCTACACTTACCGCCGCTCTTTCTACTCGGCGAATCTCTGCACGCAACAAATTAATCAGTGCTGTCATTTCATTAGTATATTCATCTGGCATATATGGGCTTAAGCCCAGCTCTGTTGTAACATTATGGGAAACATATCGCACTTCTTCCAGCCCCATACCCAATATTTCTTCCACTTGCGGAATATCCATGGTGGCTTCTGCCCGCATCAATTCTCGTACCACACGAACAATATCTTCCAGACCACTTAGTATTTCGGTATGGCCATACTGCCTTGCATGAGCACATGTGCATATGGCACGGGCAAAAAGACTGTCTATTTCCCCACGCAACATAATTTGAGGATCGCTTTTGCTTATCAAGTCCTTGCTGTTTAGTTGGGTTTTAGATTCATTCCCCTTCATTTTGACCCTCCATTTTGCGTTGTGTTGCACGCAGCAGGCTTTGCCATAGCCTCAGTTCCGCTATGCAGCTCATCATCTTCCGTAGTTTTTTGATTTTTAGATCGTTTACAATTGATAGCGATTAACCCAATGGCAAATGCAGCAATTACAATTAGCACAGCACCCACAAAATAGGCATCACGTTGTGCAACCAAGCTGTTCATCGCTTGCGCTGCCGCTTCTAAAGCAGCTTCCGGCGTAGTTGCCTGTATCACCGCTTCCGATGTTGCTTCCCCCGCAATAATGGTAGAGTTTATTTGCGCACCTTTCGAAAACAGTATCGCTGCCCCTCCTAAAACTGCCGATATTGTGTAAAGCAGTGCCACTGATTGCCGTTGGCTAAAGCCCCATCCAATCAATCTGTGGTGTAGGTGCTTCTTGTCTGGCTTAAAAGGATTTTTGCCCTTAAACAGTCTTCGAAACAAGGCAAGCAAAGTGTCTAGTATGGGCAGCCCCAATACTAGGAATGGCACACCAAATGATACCAGTGCATTCACTTTGAAAAAACCCTGTATGGAAATAACAGATAGCACAAAGCCTATCAACATTGCGCCAGTATCCCCCATAAAAATTTTAGCAGGGTTAATATTATACGGCAAAAAGCCAAAACAAGCGCCTGCCAATACCGCTATTACAATTGTCACAACTTGATTTTCCGGCCTAATGGAGAAAGTAGACACCACCAGCAACGAGATGCATGAAATTCCCACAATACCGCATGCCAGCCCATCCAGCCCGTCTATCAGGTTTATGGCATTGGTAATGGCCACTATCCAAAGTATGGTGACAGGAACTGCCCAAATGCCAATATCTTGCGCGGCAATTTTATCTATCGTTATTTGGTTCATCACAATAACTAATCCAGCACAAATTTGCCCCCCCAGCTTCACCCACCATCGCAGTCCGTAAATATCGTCCAACATACCTACAACTACAATCAGTAAAGAGCCGCACAGCAAAGCAATATACTTGTTGTCCAAACCACCATATATTTTTAACAATACTGCCACACACAAAGCAAAGGAAATAAAGATTGCAAGCCCTCCTATTGTGGGGATGGGCTTGCTGTGCATTCTTCTCTCGTCTTTTGGCACATCCACAGCACCAATTCTAATGGAAAATCTGCGTATTGCAGGGGTAATAGCAAGCGCAACAAAAAAAGCAGCTGCCAGACCCACCCATATAAATAGCACAGTTTTTTGATCCATATAGTGAATACGCCTTTCTCACTGTAAAAATACTTGTTTCACAGTATTAGCGCAACAAAGCATACTGTTTATTACACTGCCATACTTTACGTTGTCAATTATAACAATATTCTATTTTTTATGCAACATCTCTACATCAAAACAAAACCAGAAAAGCACCTTCCAATTCAGTTTTCTCTATAATAATCATGCACTCAAATTGCACAAAAGCAAAAAGGGCCATATATTAGCCCTTTTGCTTATTTCTCAACTATTGCTAGTTTTCTTTCTTAAAAGCTACATCTCCATTGGAAACATACATCTTTACCTTATCTCCAATATTGATATTGCCCGAAAGTATCTCTTCCGATAGCTTATCTTCTACCGTTTGCTGTATCATACGCCGCAGTGGACGGGCACCGTACTGGTCGCTCATACCATCTTTGGCCATCAGCTTCGCTGCATCTTTGGTGTAAGTAAGGTCTATTTCCCTATCCAGCAGCCTCTTCGAAACACTTTGCAACATCAGTTCGGCAATTTGTTGTGTGTCCTCTTGCGTTAGCTTATGGAACACAATGATATCATCAATCCTGTTGATAAACTCTGGGCGGAAAGTACGCTTCAGCGCTTCCATCATTTTTTCCTTCATCTCATCGTATTGCTTCAACTGTTCCTTATCCGTTTTCTCTGAATCGCTGCCAAAGCCAATCCTATTTGTTTCTATATCGTGCGCACCTACGTTAGATGTCATTATTATGATGGTATTTTTAAAATCTACCACTCTACCCTTAGAATCTGTCAGTCTGCCATCTTCCAGCACCTGCAACAGTATGTTGAACACATCCGGATGTGCTTTTTCTATTTCATCCAACAAAATAACAGAATATGGCTTTGTGCGCACAGCCTGAGTTAATTGACCACCTTCTTCATACCCAACATACCCGGGAGGTGAACCAATCAACTTGGACACCGCATGCTTTTCCATGTATTCAGACATATCCAGCCGTATCATGGCATTTTCATCACCAAACATAGAGGCAGCCAGCGCCTTTGTCAGTTCTGTTTTGCCTACACCCGTTGGCCCCAGAAAGATAAACGAACCTATGGGACGCGCTGGGTCTTTCAGCCCGGCTCTTGCCCGCCTAATAGCCTTGGACACTGCAGTAACTGCTTCACTTTGGCCAATCACACGCTCATGCAACATGGATTCCAAATGCAATAGTTTTTTGCTTTCATCTTCCGTTAGCTTGCTTACAGGCACATGTGTCCAGCTTGCTACAATCTGTGCGATATCCTCTTCTGTTACAATGCCGCGTTCCTTTGCCATGTCCGACTTCCATTTTCCAGAACGTTCCTCTATCTCTTTTTTCACTTGTGCTTCTTCATCCCTCAGTTGCGCCGCTTGCTCGTACTGTTGGTGAGTTACTGCCTGATCTTTTTCCTGGGCTATTTTTTCCAGTTTCTCTTCTAAATCCCTAAGATCGGGTGGCGAGGTAAACATGGCAATACGTACTTTAGAAGCTGCCTCGTCTATTAGGTCAATTGCCTTATCCGGCAAAAAGCGATCCATAATATATCGTTGAGAAAGATCAACCGCTGCTTTGATTGCCTCATCGGTAATGGTTACTTTATGGTGCGCCTCGTATCGGTCACGCAGTCCCCTCAATATTTCAAGGGCTTCTTCTGTACTGGGCTCTCCCACATTCACCGGCTGGAAGCGCCGCTCCAGCGCGGCATCCTTCTCAATATACTTTCTGTATTCATCTATGGTGGTAGCACCAATCACCTGTATTTCACCACGTGCCAGCATAGGCTTCAGTATATTTGCCGCATCCATTGCGCCCTCGGCAGCCCCAGCCCCCACAATTGTGTGCAATTCGTCAATAAACAAAACCACATTTTTATCTTTTTTCAGTTCTGCAAGCGCATCTTTCAAGCGTTCTTCAAATTCTCCACGGAATTTAGAACCGGCCAGCATGCTGGCAAGATCCAGCATAAACACACGTTTATTCTTCAGCATATCCGGCACATTGCCCGCTACCACTTTTTCTGCCAAGCCCTCGGCAATTGCAGATTTACCTACACCCGGCTCACCAATCAACACAGGGTTATTCTTTGTACGCCTGGAAAGTATTTGAATGATACGCTCTATTTCTTCCGCTCTGCCAATTACAGGATCCAGCCTGCCTTCCTTTGCGGCCTGTGTTAAATCCACACCAAATTTATCCAGTTTGGGTGTTCCAGATTGGCTTTTCTGCTCGGTAGAGGTTCCCCCTTCGCCAATGGCCAGTATTTCCTGCTGCATGGCCGCCATATCCACACCCAAATCATGAAGCATACGGAAACCCATACTCTCTCTTTCATTTAGGATGGCAAGCAATATATGCTCTGTACCAATATAGCCATGTCCCAATTGTCTGGCAATTGCCACGCTCATCTCTATTATTTTTTTAGTTCTGGGCGTATAGCCAATTACTTTTGGGTTTTCGTATCCACCTTCTACAGATACAGAATCAATATATTCGCTCGCTTTTTCATTGTCTATACCATGTTTTTCCAATATTGCAGAAGCAGTTCCACCTTCCAATATAAGACCCATTAGCAAATGCTCTGTGCCTACATAATTTTCTCCCTTACTGCTGGCAATGCGGGCTGCTTCATTCACAGCTTGCTGCGCACCAGATGTAAATCTTGACATATTATTCATCATAATTTCTTCACCTCATTTTATCGGTTTTCCACTGATCTATTTTCTATTAAAATTTTTTAAGCTTAATGCTATACTTGTAAACGTTACCCTCGCTATACAAACCTCTTAATCTGAGTCTTCATATAACAACAAGCGTTTGGGGATATTCTCCGCAAACGCTGCCGTTTCAAATACTATCCCAATGTTTTTTCAGATACACATATACTATAGCTCGCCCTTTAACTTTTTTTCCACAACATATATTCTATCTCTCAGTTCAGCAGCTTTTTCAAAATATTCTTCTTTCACTGCTGCTGCCAGTTGTTGTTTCAGCTCTTCTAGGCTATCTTCTTGTTTTTTGGGTTCTTGCGCAATGGTTCCACCCACACTACCTGGTAGCTTTAGCCCCATAGATTCAAAATCCCTTTCCTCCAATCCACGTCTACGCGCGTATGTCCCTTTCTCTCTCATGGGCACACCCACCATCATCATTTCCCGCACATCACCAAACATATTATTAAATCCAGCAAACATATCAAACATATCAGGTGTAATTCCTGCACATTCTGTACATAAGTTTTGTTCATACTTTATTCCATTTACCATCCTAGATACATGTACATTCGCTTCATTTTTTTTACAATTATCACACAACATATTCTTTTCCTCCTAACCAACTTTTCCAACAAATACTTTTTTATATTACCCTAATCAGCATTTCCTTTAATATAGATGCTCTCAGTTCATTTCTTTTTTCCCCTGCACCGAAAAGAGCTTTGTCCGACACTGCTGCCAATATAATATGCTTGGCACCTTCCCCAATAAAACCAGATTGATGCAAGTTCTCCACCAGCTCCCCCGCCTGCCTGCAATTGATACTGCATGCAAGCTGCGACTCTATCAGTTCAATAATATAGTCCGACCTATCTACATCTAGCCTAATCACCCTTATATATCCACCGCCACCTCGGCGAGATTGAATCACATAGCCTCTTTTTGGCGAAAACCTAGTGGTAAGCACATAGTTTATTTGCGATGGCGCGCAGTTGAATTTGTTTGCCAGCTCATTTCGCTTTAAATCCGTGGTTCCGTCATCCTCTGCTAGCATCTGCTTTATAAAGGTTTCTATGTGATCACTTAATAACGACATTGGTTTTCCTCCTTTCTTTGACTATCTTTGACCTTTATGATTTTATTATATACCAAAACAACAAATATGCAATGTTTATTCATAGAAAATTCACACTAATACTAATTCCAAATTAAAACGTCTGTTTTAATTTGGAATGCCCCGCCGATGGCGTGGCTTGTTCCGCGCAAAGACAGCACGGAACACGTCTCATGCCATCCCAAACGCGCTTCGCGCTATAAAAATGCAAGCATTTTTAAATGGGATTGGTATAAATCGAAAGAAATTTTTCTGGCATTCTGCCCTTAATTTTAGACTGTATGTAGTCCTTCTTCAGTTCTGCTAAGAAAGCTTTGTAATGCTGGTCTGAAAGCATTGTTTCCCCATGTTCCATCAAGATTTCAAACTGTGCCCCAGCAGCAATGGGCCGCTTTGTAAATCCATGTTGTACACAATAATAATACAGATTTTTAAAGTAGGCAAAAGGTTGCACAATTTTGCTTTTTGTTATATAGTCCAACGCGTTGCGTGCCCTACCCGTATTATAGTAGCGGTTCAAAAGCTCATCTATCCCTTTCAGTAAAAACAGTTCCCCTGCGGAAAGGTCATTTGTATATAGCACTTCATAAGGCGGATATTCTCTATACACAATGCCATACTGCTCTGCTTCAAGGCGCAACTTTGAACCCTTTAGCAGCTTTAGAAAACCCAACTGCAAATGTTGCGGGTATAGCTGGTATATCTGGTTGAACGAATTTTCAAAACTACTTATATCCTCATAGGGCAACCCCGCAATCAAATCCAAATGCAAGTGTATGTTGCCCGCTTCCAGTAGTTGCAGGGCATACTTCTTTACCTTAGTAATATCTGTTTTTCGCGCTACCGCCTCCAGCGATTGTTCATTGCAGGATTGCACCCCCGCTTCCAGTTGTACACGATCCTTTGGCAGAGCATTCAATTGTCGTACCATTTCATCATCCATTAAATCCAGCGCTACTTCAAAGTGATAGCAGGTATCTGCTTTGCTATTTGCTATATAATCCAAAATAGCGCTTGTGCGCTGCTTGTTTACATTAAAGGTTCTATCTGTAAATTTCACCAGCTTCGCCCCTGCTTGCTCGTAGGCCTGCATATCCGCAAACACTATATCCAGTGGCTTTTCCCGAACTGGTACACAATCTCCCGAAAGACAGTAGGCACAGGAAAAGGGGCATCCGCGCGAGGATTCATAGTAATATATTTTTGTGTTGTCGTAGGAATCATTTGCAAATGGCGCAGGCAAAATGGAGAGTTCCTCCACTACATTGTAGCTTTCATCCCCCACAATATCACCTTCACGTCTTGCCATCACACCCGCTGGCAGTTCGCATTTTCCATACAAATAGCCCAGACACCCTAAAAATGCAGTTTCAGCCTCACCGGACACAATGGCATCCAAAAAAGAGTGCTGTGCCAGCAAATGAGCCGCACCATAGCTTACTTCCGGTCCTCCCAGCATAATTTGTATATCCGGCAATAATTTTTTAATGTCCTGTGCCAAATGCAACACATACGCAATGTTCCAAATATAGCAGGAAAAAGCCGCTATTTGCGGCCGCTGTGCATAAATATCTTCTACTATATCCACCAGCTTTTGATTGATGTTATACTCCCGCCATTCGCAGCTACCCAGTGCCGCCAAATTCCGAACGGCCGGGTTTGTATGCACATAGCTGGAGTTCAGCGCTATCACAAGTACCTTCTTCATATCAACTACCTTCCGTGTAGATATAGGTAACAGGATAATTGTAGTCATTCTGTTCAAAGTAATCTATGATGTATATTTCTCCCTTATTGGCACTGGGAACAAAATTTCCCGTTTTGGAATATCCCAAAAATTCAGACTTTCCTGTAGCAAGCGAATATTTAATAAATGCATAAGGATATTCGCCTCTTGTGCCTTCATAGGTTTGAGTGGTGTAATACAATGTTCCCGCATCCGCACCAAACGCAAAGTCTTCCACACTTACATCTTTTACAACATTTATTTCTTGCTCTGTATACAAATTTTTAATATTCAAGCTGGAACTGCCAGCACCTTCTCCTTGAACTACATTGATACGTGTTGCTATGTGTCTGCCATCTGCAGAAAGTGCAAATTCTATGCCACGCGCCACTGTTGTGCGTTGTGCATCATTGATATCCACACAATAAATTTCGCCATTGGGTTTTGCCTGTTGGTCTGCAAAATAAAGCTTCCCCTTCAACAACGCAAGCTTACTTTCCGCACCATTTTTTTCCTCTACAGAGGAAATTCTTTCCCCTTCGGGAAGTGCAAAGTCATATTTGGTAAGCTGTAAATTTCCAGATCCCGTCATTGCATAGATCATATCACTGCTATCATCCCATACAAATCCAGAGGTAACATCGCCAAACCCCTCTTCACCCAAATTTTGCAATGCTTTTGTTTGTAGATTCAGCACATGAAGTATTCTGCTAGACGCACCCGATTCTAAAATAGCCAAATAGGTACCGCTTGCGGATACCGCCGCCTGCTCCACACCATATAGCTCTGGCATGCTCAGTTTTTTCTCGTTTCTGTCCTTGTCTATCTCCCATAGTTCATATTTTAAAACCTGCTCTGTTTCCTGATCGGTCTTGGGAATAATTTGACGATAGAATATCACATTGCCATTGGGTGCTGTGCAAAGGTATTCCCCATTTTCTATTAGCACAGGCAAAGGATATGCTTCATCATCCACACCTGCAATCACTGGCTTTTCTTTCACACTTTGCTCCGGCGGCTGCCTTTCTATCACCGGTCTGCTGTCCGTATCCATTTCGAACACATAGGCTTTGGTAGCAATATTGGTATTTTTCAGAGCATCATTTATAGCATCCGCCTTTTGCTGCGCCTGCTCTGCCGAAGCGTATGCCTGCGATATCAATATAATGTCGGTCAATTCAATGCCCATGGTAGGCGTAAGCCCCAGTTCGTCAGGTATTTTGTTTTGTTGATATTCCGCAAATGCATCCAAACCAGCATAATAAGCTGTTTTCCCCACACTATTTTCCGGCACCAGCTTAATGCTCAACATAGAATCTTTGGGTTCCACCGTTGCCATTACGTTATCATTCAATTGAAAATAAATAGAAAATTTCCCATCTTTGCGTTCTACTTTAAATGTACCGTAAACCACACTATCTGCCAGAAGTTCGCTTTCGCTGGAATAATCCGCAAAATCTATATCCAAATCCACTTTCAAACGCGCAGGCGCAGGCAATATAGATACCGCATAAACCGGAACTTTGGAAATCATGGCCTCGTTTACGCCGGACATACGCGATCCTTTGATAAATGACATATTTATTACAGTATTGGTGCCCTGCGTTTCTATGCCAATGTCCCGCAAATTCACACCTTTGCCTAGGCTAGCATCTCCACCAAACAACTGCTGGCTTTCCTCCATGCCATCCTCTCCAACCGCACCATCGTAGCAGGCAGAAAAAAGCCAACAAGCGAATATCAATACTAAGATAACCGCTATCAGCCTGCCTGCATATTTTAATTTACCTGTTTTCATATCTAAAAATACTATATCTAAAATACGTTTGCGTATTTTCCCAATCTTTCCTTAATTTCTTCCAAATCAGCAAATGTACATTTGCCATCCTCATATACAATGTCTCCACCCACCATGGTAAGCATCACATCACTCTCGTTGGAGGCATATACCACACTGCCCAACGGGTCATAGGCGGGGGCATAACGCACACCGCTGTGATTCAACATTATCATATCTGCATTTTTCCCGGCTGCTAATACACCGCTGTTTATCCCCAAAGCTTTTGCACCATTCACAGTAGCCATCTGCACAGCCTGCGCAGCGGGAATTGCCATTGGGTCTTGCGTAATGCCTTTTTGCAGAAAACTTGCCAATGTCATTTCGCTGATAATAGAGAGTTTGTTGTTGGATGCCGCACTATCCGTTCCCAACGCCACATTCACGCCCTGTTGCAGCATTTTGCTTAAGGGGGCAATGCCGCTGGCCAGCTTTAGGTTGCTGCGGGGACAGCTTGCCACTGTTACATTATGCTCTTTCATAATGCGAATGTCGTCATCGCTTACCCAAACACAATGCGCCGCTACCACTGGCACATCCAGCAAACCCAGTTCTTCAAACAAAGCAATGGGTGTTTTTCCATGCTGATTGATACAGTCTTGGTGTTCACTCTTTGTTTCGGAAACATGCACATGAATGCCTATCCCGCAAGCCTTTGCATGGTCTGCCAGTCTCTTTAATGTTTTCGTATCCACCGTATACTGTGCATGCGGCGCCATCATCACTTGCAGCCTGTCTACATTATGGTGGTTGTGAAAGCATTCCAGCGCTTCCGCTATTTTTTGATCTACCTGCTGCGCACTGGAAGAAACCACCCCTCTCCCCAACACCCCCCGCAAACCACTCTTTCTGGTTGCATCGGCTATTGCATCCATATTGGAATACATCTCATTAAAGCACACAATTCCGGCAGATGCCAGCTCGTAAAGAGATGCCAGCGTTCCCCAATACACCATATCATCGGTTAGCTTCTCTTCTGCAGGAAATATTTTATTGAACAGCCAGTCCTGCAATGCCAGGTCATCTGCATAGCCCCTTAGCAATGTCATGGGCAGGTGCGCATGCATATTAAAGAAGCTCGGCATCACAATATTGCCTTTTGCATCTATTTCCCTATAGCCTTGCTTTTGCGGTGCACCATGGGCAGTTCCCACATATTCAATTGTGCCGTCAGAAACCACCACTTGTGCATGCTGCAGAATCTCACTCTCATCATTATTGGTAATTACTGTAGCATTACGAAAAACCGTTCCCATCTTATTCTCCATATAAATATTTACGTTGCTCGTCTGTCAGTACATCCACGGCACCGCCCATGGCCTTTAGCTTGCGCACTGCCACGCTGTAATCAATTTCAGCTGGCAAATTCATCATGCCCGGCTTCATTTCCTTGTGATGTTCCAAAATATATTTTTGTGCCAAAAACTGCAATGCAAAGCTCATATCCATAATCTCTGCGGGATGCCCATCGCCAGAGGCTAGGTTTACCAGCCTGCCACCTGCCAGCACATTCAATATCCTGCCATCTTTTTGCACATATCCCTCCACATTTTGCCTCATGGGAATTGCTTTCTCACTGGTGCGTGCCAGCTCTGCCACATTCACTTCGCAATCGAAATGCCCCGCGTTGGCCAGCAGCACACCGTCTTTCATTTTATCAAAGTGACGTTTTACTATTACATCCTCGCAGCCTGTTACTGTAACGAACAGGTCACCCAATGCAGCCGCATCATCCATCGTCATCACATCATAGCCATCCATCAGCGCTTCAGTGGCCTTAATATGGTCTACTTCCGTTACAATGACTCGCGCACCCAATGCCGCTGCCCTGCTCGCAACGCCTTTTCCGCACCAGCCATAGCCTGCCACCACCACGCGTTTTCCCGCCACAATCAAGTTGGTAGTGCGCATAATGCCATCCCATACGGATTGTCCCGTTCCATAACGATTGTCAAACAGATACTTGCATTGCGCATCGTTCACAGGTATCATAGGGATTTTTAGCTCGCCTGCACGCTCCATAGCCTTTAGGCGCAGTACTCCAGTGGTTGTTTCCTCGCTTGCCCCCCACACATTGGCAATCAGCTGTGGGTATTCTTTATGCAGGGTTGCCACCACATCTCCGCCATCATCCACAATCAAGTTTGGCTGGGTTTCCAGAGCACTTCTAATATGCTTGTTATACGTTTCCTCATTCTCGCCATGAATGGCATATACATCTGCACCGCCATCCACCAAAGCCGCCACAACATCGTCTTGTGTGGAAAGTGGGTTGGAGGCACAAGCCACCACAGAGGCGCCACATGCCTGCATCACCTGTATCATATAGGCAGTTTTGGCTTCCAAGTGGATGCACACCAACATTTTCACACCCGCAAAGGGTCTTTTCGGGGCAAATTCTTCCTCAAAGCTTCTCAGCACAGGCATATACCTTTTTACCCAGGCAATTTTTTGTTTTCCGGAAGGCGCCAGCGAAATATCTTTTATATCACTCATTGTTCATTCTCCTTATTTTTTATCGTTTCTGCCAATTCACAAATATATTTTGCAAATTCATCGGCTAACTCTTCCTTTTCTAAGGCAAATTCGCAAGTTGCCTTCAAAAAACCCAGTTTATCTCCCACATCATAACGCTTTGCGTCAAACTCATAGGCATACATCTCTTGCTGCTGTTGCAGCAACGCCAGTGCATCTGTCAGCTGTATCTCTCCGCCTTTTCCTTTGGGCGTTTTCTCCAACATGCCAAAAACTTCCGGCATAATCACATACCTGCCCATAATGGCTAAGTTGGAAGGCGCTTCCGCAGGATCAGGCTTTTCCACCAAAGCAGTTACTCTGTGTAGCTTCCCATCCGGTTGGTCTGTCGCAACAATGCCATATTTATTGGTTTCGCTATCCTCTACCCTCTGCACGCCAAGCACTGTGGTGTTGCATTGCTCATAGGCATTTATAATTTGTTTCAAAGCTGGCACTTCCCTATTACGCACCACATCATCACCCAATATTACAGCAAAGGGCTCATTGCAAATTACCTCTTTCGCCGTTAGTATTGCATGCCCCAGCCCCAGAGGTTCTTTTTGCCGTATATAAATCAAATTCTGAACCATGTTGGCAATATCATCCACAATTTTAAGCAAATCTTCCTTGCCTTTGCTTTTCAATTCATATTCCAGCTCTATAGATTTATCAAAGTGATCCTCTATTGCACGTTTGCTGCGGCCAGTAATAATCACTACCGTTTCTATGCCACTTGCAACAGCTTCTTCTATAATATACTGTATTGTAGGTTTGTCCACAATAGGCAGCATTTCCTTTGGCTGAGCCTTGGTTGCAGGTAAAAACCTAGTGCCCAATCCAGCCGCGGGAATTACCACTTTTCTAATCTTCATTTTGCCAACTCCTTCGTATCTATATTCCGTTCTTCATAAAATTGATCCATCATACTTTGCATTGCGTTTCGTGCATATTTTGAAAATAGCACTACTTTTTTAGGGTCTGCCAATCCCTCAACACCGGGTATATCTTCTACATAAATAGGCTTTCCCACTATTAGCATAATACGCTTTTTTGCAGGAAATACAGTTACTATTGGCAGCACAGGAACCTTGTTTTTCACCGCTAGGTGAAATGCTCCATTCTTAAACGGGCGAAGCTCCCTGCTATATGGTGCAATTTCACCCTCGGGAAACATATGTATTTTTTTAGTTGTGTTCTGGAGAACATCGCCAAGTTGCACAGAAAAATGTTCAAAATTCTTTATATTATCCGGCAGCGGTACACCGCGCATCACACGTACAAGTCCACCTAGTAGGAAAGCTTCAAAGTTGTGCTTTAGCGCCACAAAATACGGGGTGTTTGGATAGAATAAATACGTAAGCATAAAACCATCTGTATTGTGTACATGGTTGCATATGGTAACTGCAGACTTTTTCTTTAGCAGTTTCACATTTTTCTTGTCTATTACGCCAAAACGATACCGTATTTTATAGTAAAGATATACAAAGGGCATTCCCACAAATATTGCAAAGTAATACAAAAAACGCAAGCCCCAGTTGTTTGAGACATATTTATAATTTTCATCTAAATTCAATTTGATGGGCGCCCACATTCTTTCTGCTGGGCCTCGCCTGTTCCGCTTGTACTTCAGCAGTCCAAGCTCTGGCTGGTCTTCGCCTAATCTCCCATCTTTGTTCACATTTATTTTCTCTTTCGATCCCATTTAAAAACCGTTACTCTCCAATTATTTTAATCATCACTCGCTTTGTTCTTTTTCCATCAAACTCACCATAAAAAATTTGCTCCCAAGTACCAAAATCCAATGCACCGTTTGAAACTGCAACCACCACTTCTCGCCCCATTACAGTACGTTTTAGGTGCGCATCCGCATTGTCTTCATAGCCATTGTGGGCATACTGGCTGTATGGTTTTTCTGGTGCCAGTTTTTCCAGCCACTTTTCCATATCGCTATGCAAGCCACTCTCGTCATCATTAATAAAAACACTGGCAGTAATATTCATGGCATTCACTAGGCATAGCCCTTCTTTTATGCCGCTTGCCCTTAGCGCCTGCGTCACTTGTGGCGTAATATTTACAAACTGCCTTCGCTTTCCTATATTCATATCCAGAACTTCTCTGTAGCTTTTCATATCAGAACTCCTTACTCCTTTGACATATGGGCATATTATATCACAAAATATAGCATTCCGAAATATTTACATTATTTCCCTTGCCCATAGTACGCACCAGCACCAAACTTGCGTTCGTAGTGTTTTTTTAGCAAGGCAGGCTGAACAGGCGTCAGCGTTCCCCCCTCGCCAACTAGACAATTAATCGCCATTTCTGCCACATATTCCAAAACTGCTGCATTGTGTACCGCTTCTTCCATTGTTTTTCCCCATGTAAATGGCCCATGGTTTTTCACCAGCACTCCCGGTAAAGAATGATAATCATAGCCACCTTTCTCAAATGTCTCTATAATTACCTTTCCAGTATTTTTTTCATAATCAGTCATAATTTCCTCATCTGAAAGCTGGCGAGTGCAGGGTATTTCACCATTAAAATAGTCTGCATGCGTGGTACCCAAACAAGGAATGCCGCGCCCCATCTGTGCCCATATGGTAGCAAATTTGGAATGGGTGTGCACAATGCCCCCCACCCCATCAAACGCCTTGTATAGCTCCAAATGCGTAGGGGTATCGGAAGATGGGTTAATACTGGAATACGTATTTTTACCATCCATATCTGTAACCGCAATATGCTCTGGCGTCATGTAGTCATACTCCACGCCACTGCCCTTAATCAACATTGTCTTTTCATCTTTTAGAAATGTAGAAACATTTCCCCATGTAAAGATAACCAGCCCAAGTTTGGGCAACTCTTTATTCGCTAGCAATACTTTTTCACGTAGTTCTTGATACATAACATTTTTCCTCCAGTTTTCTTGTAGAATATGGCATTTCATAAAAAAGGGGTTATTGCTAACCCCTTTGCGCTTACTTTTTTCTATATTGTTGCTTTATACGCTCAATGTAAGTGTAAGTATGGCATCATGCTTTTCTGCAAGGTTAATGATTTCCTCTGTCAGTTCTGTGCCCGCTTCCAGTCGGAACATGCCGTCATCACTCAACACTTCACTTTTTACTGTTTTGCCCAGCAAAAACGCAATAGATTCTTGCTCCAGCGCACTTCTTTCCGAAGTTTCTTCCACCACTGGGGCTTCTTCAACAACCACGGGGACTTCTTCTGGCACAAACTGCTCTTCCAAAATCACTTCCGGCTCTACCACTGGTTCCTCTATTGCAACAGCAACTTCTTGCTGTTGTGCTATTTGCTCCTGTGGCTGCATATGCTGCCTCTGCTGGTCAATAAACACCATTTTCCCAGCAAGTGTGGCAATATTGCTAGCGTTAAAAGTATTGCCATCGTTCAAAATAATGGTATCCATTTCACCTGTTTTTTCTTCGAAGGTGAAATCGGCCACAGTACCAATAATATCTCCAGTGCTGGAAAGCACTGTTGTGCCAAGTATGAAGAAACCTTTTTCCATTTCTTCCATAATTTCTTTAGATTCATAAATATTAATGGCATTTTCTACAGAGCTGGTAATAATATAATCTGTACCAATTGCCTCCACATCTGTCACATTCATCACACGGAAACCATACCCACTACTGCTTTTTAAAATAAGGTATTTTATGTTTTTTGATATCGTATCAATCATAAAATCCTGGGCAATTCCATTTTCCTGCCCTTCTTGTATTCCAATAACCTTAAGCCCCAATACCTCAGACGATTTTTTCATTTCAATTCCCTCCCACAACTTATTACATTTAAATATGATTCTATGTCAATATTAATCCCAATAATTATAACTCACATTATATAACATTTTATGCTACTTGTCATCGCATATTTTGTATTTAGCTTGCAACTTTTCTATATATATTGTATCTATTGTGCAAATCTGTTAACCTGCACTTGCAGAGCCGCCCGTGCCTTGCATTATAACGCCTCTAATTTCTTTGTATATATCATGGGAGATCAATTCGCTGGAAACTGTTTTGCCATTGTCTAAATAATGGCGGTATATCTCTACTTCATACCCTGCCCTGCTAATGGATTTTTCACGCTGCTCGCCTTCGGGCAGTTCATCTGTATAAACCACCTCGGCATGGGGTGCCTCTACATAGTTTAGCTCTCTGTTTTCTATTACAATTTGGTTTGCCAGTGGCTGCCCATAAATCGCAATATCCAAAACACTGTCACTTATGGTTGCACCAAAATACATGGGGAAATTGGAGCGGTTTTTCACTTTTAAATCAACATCGTCATAACTTACTCTGGCATCCAATCCCACTTTAATATAGCTAGGTGGCCACAAGTTCTTTTCTCTTTCAACCACTTCCATATCAGCAAGTAACGCAGCATTGTATAGTGTGCTGGCAAACTGCCCCACTCCACCACCAACTTCTTTGTCTAGGCCTGTTCCATCTTCTTCAACGGAAGCTTCCACATAGCCGTTTTCTATTGTATAGCCACCAGTTATGGTATTTAAAGAAAGTACCTCTCCCGGTTGCAAAACCATACCATTCACGGCACTGCTCATTAGTTGCATGTTTAGCAACCTGTTTTCATCCACACCCACAGCTGTTTTACTTTCTGCAATCAATTGCGAATTGGATTCTAGACTTTGTTTTGTAAATTGTGGCAGAATAATTTTGGTAGTGGCCACCACTTTCTCTTCCCCACCATTTTCTAAGCGAAGTGCAATATCCCGCAAAAGCTGGTCTATATCAACACTTTTCCCCTCGCTTCCATCCGTATAAACAAACGAATGGTCTGCCTTCTGAAACTCTGCTGTTGCATTTACAGGCGCCACACTATATTGACCAAATGCCTCTGTCATATTTTCAAAAAGTTTTTCTTCATCCAAAACGACAGATGTTTGAAATGCCACCGGTTCCAACGTACGCATATAGTTGCCAAATACAGAGCCTGCTTGCTTATTGTGCTTGTATGCTTCCTGCAAAACCTGCGGCGCAGTGGTGGAAATAGCAAGCGTTTTTGCATCAAACACATGGTCTTCGCCTTCATATTGCACAGTAAGCTTCACAGAATCAAGGTATTGTTGTTGATGCGCCAGCACCAGTTTTTCCGCTTCAGGAAAAGAGAGTCCGCCAACCTGTACTCCGTCTATTGAAACATTTCTTCCAAACACTTCTTTCTGTGCTTCCGTGCGGATGCCTCCATAAAAGCCAAGAAAAATAATTGCACACAAAAACACACACACCAAAATCAAGTTGTAAAAAAATCTTTTAAGAATCAATTTTCTGTTCAATTCTTTTCTCAGCTTATTGGATGCGGTCATTTTGTTTTATCTCTCAATGTTATCAGTACCACTTTCATCTGCTGTTTTTCATCTGGCGTCATTTCATAGCCAGCGTTTAATATTTCAAACACCTTCTTTATGGCTGTATCGTATTGTTTGGATCCCACCAGTTCTTTCAGCTTTGAAATATCTCTGTGTTTATTACGCTCTGCCTGCGCTTCTTCTTCCGCTGCTCTGCGTGCTTCTTCCTCGGCAATACGCTGCGCTTCTTCTTCCGCTGCTCTGCGTGCCTCTTCCTCGGCAATACGCTGCGCTTCTTCTTCCGCCGCTCTGCGTGCTTCTTCCTCGGCAATACGCTGCGCTTCTTCTTCCGCCGCTCTGCGTGCTTCTTCCTCGGCAATACGCTGCGCTTCTTCTTCCGCTGCTCTGCGTGCTTCTTCCTCGGCAATACGCTGCGCTTCTTCTTCCGC
>CAZQBV010000056.1:0-1415 GCA_964592125.1 uncultured Christensenella sp. | reverse complement strand
CTTCCTCGGCAATACGCTGCGCTTCTTCTTCCGCCGCTCTGCGTGCTTCTTCCTCAGCAATATGCTGCGCTTCTTCTTCGGCTATCTCATCCTCAAATGAATCCACCTCAGTGAGTTCTATTTGTTCTGCAGCAATTCTACCCGCTTCCTGCCGCTCATCCAATTCCTCGTATACTGCAACAGTGCTATCTTGCCATTCACCCGGCACCACTGTATCAAATTGAAATTCTTCCACATTGTCATATTCTTCACGCGCAGCATCCCTTTGCTGAGTCAAACGTTCGCCAAAGTCTGTATCTGGTGTCCATTCCTCAGCATCCTCTCCATCCAATATCAGCTCACTTGATACTTTAGATTCTGCAATATCTTCTGCAGAATATTTTTGCCAATCACTTTCCAGCATTGCCTTAAAGGTTGCTTCACCCTTTTTTGCAGATGATTCTGCTGCTTTTTTCGGGGCTTCCTCTTCCTGTAGTTCCGAGACCATCCTGCGTTGCAGCTCTCCTACAGTTAGTGTCTCTCCACCCGCCCAATCTTCAATGTCAGTTGTTTTGCGTTTTTTCCGTTTCACCATCTCTTGAACATCTGGCTGCTTTTTGCGCCCTATTACTGTTTCGTTTTGTGGGAAAGCAGCTGGCTCCTTATCTGTTATTTTGGCTCTTCCATTCCCAGTATTTTCTGCCTGCGCCTGCTTCTTTCGTTCAAAATAATTGCCACCCACCACCATTAGGATATAAACAAGCAACAGTATGGCCACAGAAAGCACCAAAGTGACCACAATAGTGATGCTACTTTCCGAGTATGATATAAAAAAGTAGAGCAACAGACCCAGCACACAGCCTAAAATAACTGCTATCGTGCCGCCAATTCTGTATACTCTTTTTTTCTTATTCAAAAGATTTATGATAGCTACTCCCGCTACTCCCAGAAGTATAATAAACCATATTTCCAAATTCAGCTCTCCAGTCTTCTTATACTCATTCCATGCTTAGCGAAGCCCGCCCTGCAAATAATCATTTTTCCTTTTGCTTCCGTTCATATTACGGCGTGCCACAATTAGTATTACTAAAATAAGCACCAACACTGCAATACCCAGAAGCAGCCAGAAAACAAGGTCTTTATTCAAATCACCCACTTTTCCTGCGTTGCTGCCATTGGGCAATTCCGAATAAAATTGCGACCACCCCTCGTGAATGTTGGCCATCGTCAGTTGGCCTTTGTCGTATATAATATCCAAGGTTACCGCATTGATAGAGTTGTTAACACCAAAATGATCTACCGAAGTTTCCGACTCTTTATGCGCTGTTTCGCCAGCATAGTCCAGTGTAAATTGCTTCTGAGCAATAATTGTATTGTTGTCTTCTTTCAAGTAAAATGTATGTTCTCCCGGCTCCACATTAATATAGAAAATATAC